>JAILOC010000113.1 GCA_024691045.1 Lachnospiraceae bacterium
TTCGTAAGATACGCTGCCGCCCTGTTTACAACAGATTCGCTGAAAAGTCCCGCAAAACCTTGCAAAGCGATCATCGCAACAAGGAACAATAAAATCGTGGACAGGATTACCGTCAAAGCAATATTCGGCTTCTTCATAACATACCTCTTATATCAGGCCGCGTAACCTTTACAGGTTTTTGTCGGTCAGGTTTTCATAATATTCATTCCAGGGATCTTCTTCTTTTTTCACAAAGTCCGGATCGCTGTATTTGGAGATAAGCTTGCTTTTTGCACCGTTAACAAAGCAGAGCTCCGGATTGCTTGTGTCATATCTGACTTCCGCTTCTATGGGGAACGATTTTTCTCCCGGACCGCTCTTGCCGGATCTGACCAGATACTTCATATCCCCGACGGTAAATTCATATACGGGAACCCACAGGCTTCTCATATTCTGCGGATTAGGGGATTCAACACAGTCGGAATACATAAAGCGTCCGGTTGACGTGCCTGTGCATTTTTTCTTATTCTTTTCATCCAATGCAAATCTGAGTATATAGAGAAATACCACAGCAATCAAAATGCATAAAAACACTAATCTCATATCATTTCTCCGCAATATATCAGGCTGTTCAAAGTCCGCCGTTAATGATGGTCCTGATTATATAACCGTAGATGACATCGGCTCCGACTATGATCGCAAGGACCGATGAAACGATCACAAGCACCTTGCCATTTGCTCTCTTTACAAAGTTAATGAACCTCGGTATCACAAGTCCGCCGTATATGCTTCCGAATACACCGAATATAAGGACGGATCTGGCGCAGACATACCCGTTTATATTGCCCCAGTTCCATATCTCGACATTGTAATCCCAGAGTCTGACGCCCATGAAGTTATACAGTGCCCATCCGGTAATATATTCAATGATCCCGGAACCTATCACGGAAATGACAAAAAGCACCGCGGGATGAAGCTTTTTGCGGATGACTATCAGGATAAGCCCGAGAGCTCCGAATGCATAGATCGGGAGCCACGGCCCGAAGCCGTGTCCTCTTTTGATGAAATATCCCAGATCGATGCGATAAAATATCATCTCATAAACCCATCCGATGAACGCACCCAGGACCGTCAAAAGAAATACTCCGATGATCATTCTCTTTTTTTCACTCAGTTCTTTATTCATTATCACTGCCGGGATCCAGTCTGCATTTTTTTATCATAAGAACAGCGAGGAACGATACGATGACATATCCGGCGAGGGATATCACGGAAGATTCAATTCCGAATTCACCGCCCGTTACCGCAAATGAATCCATACTTAGAACGTAGGTCGCAATGGAGAATTCATCGGGTGCATCGGATACGGTCAATACTCCGCCGATGACAATGATATTCCACATCGTATGAACAAGAGCACCGCTCCATATCGATCCGCTCTCGATCCTGATCAGTGTAAACATTATTCCCACAGCCGTACCCGCAATGATGACAAGGAGACAGCTTCCAAGCGAAAAATCCATTCCGATGATATGCACCACACCGAAGAGCAGGGACGGAACGATCAGTGCGACCGTGGTATTCCATGCTTTTTCAAGTGCGTGGAATATAAATCCCCTGAACACCATCTCTTCGACGATTCCTGCCGCTATACCGGTATAGAGCACTCCGGTGAGTGCCGTCTCAAATGCGTATGCATTACTCATTCCGGAAGATACATATTCTCCCGGGAAAAAGAGCAGATAGCTTGCAACAACGCCGGCGGGAAGAAGTATCGCAAGCACAACCCATTTGAGCTTAAGGGCGAAAGGCGCAATGCCGTTCTCGGACAATTTCTGATGAAGGAGCTTATCCATCAGAAACTTTGCAATGAGAAACGCAAATACCGGATAAAGGATTCCGCAGATCAGGACATCCAGCCATTCCGGTACTCCGAGCTGCATAAAGATCAGTGATATTTCTCCTGCCGCAACCTGCGAAACAACAAGCAGGGCTATTGCCAAAATCGATATTCCTATCGCCTTCAGATACTTCATTTATTATTATCTCCTTTGAGAGTTTTCTTATAACACTTTCTGTGCACGGTGATCACAGGCAGTATCATGATCAGGCATGCGGCAGCCATTATCGAGTAGCAATACGGATACAGATCTCCGTGCCTTTGTACATAGTACTCCATATATCCCGTAAGTGACAGCCCCGACAAAAATGCCATGATAAACAAGACGTGGTATACATGAAATCCCAGGGCACGTGCTGATAATACGGTGCATACGATGAATGTGATGATAAGGAACACTCCGGATACTATCTGCATCAGACTGACGAACCCGTTGGATCTCAAAAACGATGCATCATATCTCGCACTGTCTAAAAGCGCCATGGCTGCAAAATAGCACACATAAGTCTCAATTGCAGATCTGCCTCTGAAATACAGGATAAGTGAGATAAGCGTTATGACACCGAGCAGCATGAACTTCCAGAAAAAAACCGCCGTCCTGTACTGACTGCTTCCGTCAGACAGGTATGTGATATAACTGAAAGGAAGTCCCTGATATGCAGGGTCCGTCATCACCGCTTTCCCTCTGTCAGAATCACTGAACATCGAAACAAGCGACACAAGCGTCATAAAAAGCATCTGACCGGATGCACAGGCTCCCATCATCTTCCTTCGGAATTTCCTGCCGGATATAAGTGCACACAGAAATGCCGAAATAATAAATCCGAAAATAATACCTGCTTCATGGTATCTGCCTTCCACACCGGCAAAGGCTTTCGAAAAACTCCCGTAGCTTTCGTAATGGCTGTACCAGTGTATGAGTCTTCCGAAAAAAGCGGCAAGCGCGGGTGAAGCGGCGGCATATACCGTAAGTGAAGCGAAGCACCTTGCGCGGTTCGGACGTTCTTTTTTTCCGGCGCACGCCAGGCTGCATGTCATAAACCATGATGATATATAAGCAAGTACGGCTATGATAATGCCGTATCCTATTCTCATATTTCCCGAATATATCGCTGTAACGGTTTCAAGATTCATTGCTCATCCTCCGGTACAGCGGTCGCAAAATATATGATATCGCTTATTGTCCTTTCGACTCCCCAGTCAACATAGCTGTACGGTCTGTCCCTCCATATCAGCTCCGCCGTCTGTCCTCCGTCGAGAGTGTAGGCATTTACGCATCCCTTGAGGAGCATTATATCCTGCGCGCCCTTAAGGGTGCAGCACTCCTTGTAGGGATATACATGTCCTATGGTCATCATGAGATAATGGTTTTCCCCGAGCTGTCCGATCGCGGAACGGGAATATCTCTGCATTGTCTCGCCTATGCGGTAATTCAGGTTCTCCTTCGGTATGCCGCCATCTATCAGTACCGGACCGAAAGAAAGCGAAAACAGGATATCATTTTCATCGACAAATCTCTGTGCTTCATCCTTATCCGTAAGCTCTCCGGCATAGGAAAAGATCATATTTCCGTTCGTATCGAAGAAGCACGTATCGAGGCTTGCAGCCTCGCATCTGTATACGGTTCTGTTGTAAACGCACAGGCCAAGAGGCCTGAATTTATAGAAGTCACCGTTCATCGCTACAACCGCATTTGCCTGTGCCGCCATCGATGAAGCATAAAGCTGTGTCCCGTATCCGTAGGTATCTCCCGCGATCTTTCTCTTCAGCTGGCTGGGATCGGATATGAAAACCTCGGCAAAATTACAATAGCAGTTATTGCAATATTCCTTCCAGACGATCGCGAAAATCGAATCGTCTGTGTAATAATATATCCTCTGTCCCGTCGCAAACGTAACATCCGGATCAAACACAAGGTCTGCTCCCTTGATAAGATGCTCGCTGTCTTTTATAACATCAGCGATCAGATAAGGATCTTCGAGCTCATGATATTTTTCTTCGCAGGGTTCGTATCCGCAGAGTGCATCCTCGGGAATCGAATAGAGCTTGGGAATATATACAAGGTCCGCCAGGATATTTGATTTCGAGTTATTGGAGTACAGGGAGATCTTTTCCGAGAGATTCTTCTCTGATGACGGACAGGCACACACGTCTCCGCCAAGTATTCCCAGCAGTTCATCTGAGGCATCGATCATCCACTCCCCGTCGGAAAAAGAAAGACTTATGACTATATCCCTGAAACATCTGGAAGGTTCACCCGAAAGCACCGTCTTCGATGCATCGGCATATGCCTGCTCGATTACCCATCCTTCATATGTATCATCATCACCGTATACGTCCTTCCTTGCGTTGGACTGGACTATACGGTCAAGCTGTACGTCAAAGTCATTGCCTATCCTTGCGGATGCATCCGGAAGATCCGCGTACCATATCCTGACGGGAACATATGCCTTCAGGTCGGTCACACTCATCTCTCCCGTATATTCGCAGCTGAAGTTCTGCGTAAGGAAACTGTAATACATCGCGGCTATATCATCGGAAAATATGGTCTGAGCTGCGGATGCACCCGCACCTTCAGAAACTCCGGTTCCATAGAAGATATCATATGCATCGCCGATACGCCCTTCATTAACCGCAGCAAGGAACATATCCGTCTTTTCCGCGGGATTCCCGCTCGGATGTGCATACAGAAGATCCAGATCCGGATAAAAGATGCAGATCATAAAAACCGCAGACGCCGTTATCATACTGACGACCGCGGGAAGAAAACGCACAGACCTCCTTACGGAAAAAATGACGACAAGAAGCAGTGCCGCCATCATCAGTCCGGCCAGTATATACAGAGCATTGACATGTCCCCGCGGCAACGACGGAAGGACGCGTTCCATTCTCAAAAGGCTTTCTTTAAGGATCTCAAAAAACATTGTTTAAACCTGTATTTTTCCTTATTTTCCACACATCTCATTATATCCTACCTTGGTCAAAAGATAAAATTAATAAACTGTTCGATTGAACCTTACGGAATACGAATATAGAATGCATATACAAACATATGTTCGGAGAAGGAAATGAGCAAGGTATACGTGGATGTCACGGCAAAATTCGATAAAGACGGGCGGATCGAACCGGTACAGGTATCCTGGACAGACGGAACCAGATTCCGTGTGGACAAGGTTCTGGGCGTATGTCGTGCCGTTTCCACAAACGGGGGCGGCATTGGGATCAGATATACCTGCAGGATATGCGGGCGGAACGCATTCGTATTCTATTCCGAAAGAGAGCACAGATGGTTTGTAGAAGGCAAAGGCTCCGCAAGATCGGACTGGGTATATACGGTCATGTAATCGGGCACAAGAGCCGGCCGGGTATTTTGTTAAATTTTTAATTTATCTAGACATACACTCCCTTTTTAAACGATAATCAATTTATCGGAAACGTTTTCCGTATCATATTATTCCGTTAAAAGAGGGCAAGAGTATGAACGCATTGAAAAATGTAAAAATGAGATGGAAGCTCTTCGCACTTTCCATTCCCCTGATCATCGCTATCATTGTTTCCGTACTTATGACCGGCTTCCTTGTTTCCAAAACAGAGGAAGATGTCACCGGTGTCTATTACGATAATCTCTACAAGATAAACAGCAATCTGCTGAGTGCCGACAGGAGTCTGTATCAGACACTGAGCAATGCCACATTCTACTATGACTTTCACGGCACTACGAGTATGTTCGAGAGCATGACTCCGACCGCCCTGAGGGAATATCACGAAAACAAGCAGCTGGTTGTGGACAGTGCAGCCGAAGCAGCCGCTATCGCATCGACGGACGAGCTTCTCTACACGGGCATCACATGTGAAGAAGGTGAGACTTTCGAAGAAGCATATATAGCATTTCAGGAGTCCTTCGAAAGATGGGACGATCAGTATGATATAGAGACCGATACCGGTTCATGGTTCCATTACCAGACCACCTTCAAAACCGCAAGAAGACATCTTGACAACATGCAGCAGATAACGGAAGTTTGGTCCGAGCAAAAGCGTGCCGAGCTTGTAGCGCAGAACCGTGCTTCCATCATAACCTATTCCGTCATCTACGCGATCGTCATAGCCGCACTTATCGCATTTATTCTTCTCATACTCAGACAGATAAGTGCATCCATCAAGAGTGTCACCGCATCCCTTGATGCACTTGCAGCGGGAGATCTTACACATAACTTCCCCGACGAGAAAGAGATGGGACGCGACGAACTCGGACAGATCCACAAAGCCGCCAGGAATCTTTCCGACGAACTCAGGGAGATCATCGTACGTACCAAGGATATGTCCGATATGCTGACAGCATCGGGATCCGACCTTTCGGATTCCTCCGATCAGGCTACGGTCGCATCGAACCAGGTATCGCAGGCTGTCGAAGAGATATCGCAGGGTGCCATAAACCAGGCCGAAAGTGTTGAAGTTGCATCCAACAACACATCAGAGATAGAGAAGAATATCGCATCCATCAACGCGATAATCGAAGCTCTCACAGCCAAGACAGAGAGCATGAAGGAAAAATGTAATGAGACGATGGCTACAATGCATATACTTCTTGACCAGAACAAGGAAGTCATCGGCAACATGAAGGATATACATGCACAGATCTCCGCTACCAACGAAGCGGTAGGAAGCATTTCACAGGCATCGAAGATAATCACCGAGATCTCATCTCAGACCAATCTCCTCTCCCTTAACGCATCAATCGAAGCCGCAAGGGCAGGTGAATCCGGAAGAGGCTTTGCGGTCGTTGCAACAGAGATCGGAAACCTTGCGGACCAGTCCGGAAATGCCGCAGTCAAGATTTCCAAGATAGTAAGCAATCTCGTTGAAGAATCTCAGAAATCCGTTGAGATCATCGAGAAGATGAATATCGGATTTGAAAAGCAGAATGAACATATCGATGAGACCGGCCGGGATGTCGAGGAAATGGCAGAAGAAGTAAATTCCATCGCAAAGGAAACAGATGAGATTTCGAAACAGATAGAGAACCTGATGGCATCCAAGGAATCACTTGTGACGATCATCACGGAGCTTTCCGCAGTATCGGAAGAAAACGCAGCATCAACCCAGGAGACAAATGCGGCTATGGAAGAACTGAACGCAACCTTCAGCCTGATAACCGAATCCGCAGGTCAGCTCCGCGTGCTTGCAAACGACCTAAAAGAAAATATCAGCTTCTTTACAAGCTGATATTTACTCGATCACCATCGAAGCACAGTTTATATCTTCGAGCAGATTGTATTTCTTACCGGTCTTAAAGCCGATAACAACGGGCCGCATCGGATAACCGGGATTGTTGGCAACAACCTTGCCGGTTTCCCCGTTTGAAAGAGTGACATAGGAATCGACGGGGAATATAATAACGGAATTCATAAAGCTTGATATCGCCTTATTATCAAGTTCTGTGGACATACCGAATATCATTTCAAGGGCTTCTCTTTTGGGGAAGCCTTTTTTGTACGGTCTTTCCGTGACCAGTGCATCATAAATGTCGGCAACCGAAAGTATTCTTGCAAATTTACTGATGGCATCTCCGGATAATCCCAGAGGATATCCCTTGCCGTTCATCTTCTCATGATGCTCGAGCACGCCCTTCATTATCTTATCGTTGAATGCATTCTTTTCCTTGAGTATCTTAAAGCCGAAAAGCGAATGCTGCTTCATGAGTGCAAATTCGCTATCGTCAAGCTTTCCGGGTTTGTTGAGCACCTCGAGAGGAATATTGGATTTACCCAGATCGTGAAGAAGTCCGGCAACACCTATATCCCTGAGTTCATCGCCGTCAAGTCCGTAGTTTCTGCCGATGATCATTCCCATCGTTGCAACATCAACACTGTGCTTGAAGGTATATTCGTCACTTACCTTTATGAGATTGATATCGACTGCGATCGCATGGTTGGATTCGATCGCGCTTACAAGCTCACCCGTAACATTATTGGTCGCTTCGAGGAAATTCTCGGATTCAACATTATCGTACAGAAACTGAACGCCCTCACCTACGCGTTTGATAACTTCGCTGCTGAGCGTGACCTTATTCTTGTCCTCAACACGGCTTTTTTCAATTAAGTCTTTGGTGTATGCGGGAAGATTTGCTTCGAGCGAATGGATCTCATCGGGATCCGGTTCACCCTCCGAGACGTATATCCCGCCTATGGATTTCTTCTGAAGATACTCTATCTGGAAATCATCAAGATAAGCACCTTTGGCTATCAGTTCGCGTCCTGTCTTATCGAAAATGGCCTGATCGATCTTCATTCCCGGCTGCAGAACTCTTGTGCTTACGAATTTACGCTTAACCATCGGTCTCCCCACTGCCCAGATAATTATCGTAGATTTCAAAAAAACTGCTTGTAGTGATCTGCGGATCGGTGTTAAGTGTTACAGTCTTCCACAGTTCCGTATTGAGATTCCTGATCAGACTGTCAAGGTATTCATCGTACACCGTCTCGAAGGCTTCATCCTTCAGCTTCTCGGTGATGAGCACCTTGTTGGCATCGGTCTGTGTCCTGTCAAGTGTGCTGATGCATTGCATCAGATACAGACCGTCGGAGGTCTTAACAATGTCACTTATCTCGTCACCCGCAAGTGAAAAGGCTTCTTCCTCTATCGCAGGATCAACCATTCCCTTGCCGAAAGAAATGACACTTTCCTCCGCTTCATTGTACTTGGCGGCTTCCGTTTCAAAATCCAGTGTGCCGTCAAGAAGTCCCGTCCTTATGTCATTAAGATTTGCATACACACGTTCATAATCGCTGTTTGTGTAAGGTATAAGCGAATCACCGTTTCTGTATGCGGTCCTCATATATATGATTCTTACTTTTACGAACCTTGCTTCATCATCGGATATTTCCGGTGAAATATCCCTGATGATCTCATCATATGCCGTCTGTGCAAGTGCGATCTGCGAATACATCTCTGCGATCAGTTCTTCGCTCGCACCCATTGCCTCTATCTCGGCATCATTGAGCGATGCATAGTAATCCCTTGCGGCATTCCTTACAAGTATCTGTTTTTCGGGATCGAGTGTGATTCCCCTGTCCAGGGCCATCAGATACATCGTCTTGACCTGGGCCAGTTCGGCGAGTGCCGTATTCTTGATGCTGTCTTCAAAGGTCACACCGTCCGAGGTGACATCCCATATCTCTTCGCCGTACACATTCTGGTATGTGTTCTGGATGTTGGTCAGATAAACTTCAAGTTCCTGTATGCTGCAGCTTTCGTTCCCGACGATAAAGATCTCGTCCTTGTTAAAGCCTGTTGTCAGCACCACCTGCGTGCCGCCGCAACCGCACAGGGTGATCATGGCGACAAGCAGGCAGAAGGCTTGTAATATTTTTCCTTTGAAAAACTTATGAAACATAGATCAAAAAACAGATCAAAGCTTGATCTCGTGTACCCATCCTTCGGGAGCTTCCAGGCGGCCCATCTGAATTCCGGT
>JAILOC010000043.1 GCA_024691045.1 Lachnospiraceae bacterium
ATCGACCTTCTCGATAAGCTGATAACGGTTCTCGGCGCATACCTGCTCATACTGGTTCTCCCTCAGAACCTTTCATCCCTGCTTGAACTTACCGACTGGCGTCAGCGACGTATGACAAAAACAGAGCTCAGGGAGGCGGAGAAGAACGCAACCAGAGGTCTTACCCTTCGAGGAAGAATCTCACTGATGATCACTCTGGTCATGATCGCGGGAACATTCACGACCACTATCATTTCCTATATTCTATACAGAGGATTTGCAATCGAACAGATGGAAAACCTGGGATTGACCATGGCAGAGGTTAATGCGTACAGTATTTCCTTTGTAGCAAAGGTCATGTCCCTGTTCCTCGGATTCTTTGTTATCGTCATTGTACTCTGCATCTGGTTTGCCCAGTACCATCTGACATATCCGATAGATGCAATGACATTTGCCGCAGCACAGTTCCATTACAATACAAATAAGGAGATTGATGAATCGGTCGATTATCTTAAAGGCCTTGAAGTAAAAACGGGAGATGAGATCGAGAATCTGTATAACGTTCTTACCAAGACCATAAGCGATACGGCATTCTATATTGAGGATATCAAGACCAAGAGTGAGCAGATAGAAAATCTTCAGTCGGGACTTATCTATATCCTTGCGGATATGGTCGAAAGCCGCGATAAGTGCACTGGAGACCATATCAAGAAGACAGCCGGCTACGTCAGACTCATACTTGATCTGCTGAAAGAAAACGAAGTCTATCCCGGTCAGGTTAATGATGAATACATTCAGTCCGTCATCAACTCCGCGCCTCTTCATGATTTGGGAAAGATCAAGATAAGTGACCTCATTCTCAATAAGTCAGCAAAGCTTGACGATGACGAATATGAGAATATGAAGCAGCATACGCTTTTTGGTAAGGATGTAATAGAACGAGCGAAGATGCTTTCTCCCGGATCGGATTATCTTGACGAAGCTCTAAACCTTGCGACATATCACCATGAGAAATGGGACGGAAGCGGCTATCCTAAGGGTCTGAAGGGCGAGGAGATTCCTCTTTCCGCACGTATAATGGCTATATCGGATGTATTCGATGCACTGCTTTCCAAGAGAAGCTATAAGAATCCTTTCACCTTCGAGCAGGCAATGAACATCATCAAGGAAGGCTCCGGAACAAGCTTCGATCCCAAGCTTGTTGAACTCTTTGTTAATAACGAGGAGAGAGTAAAGGCAATCGCGCTTGAGAATGAAAAGCTGACCAGGGCTTCATGACCCGGAATAAAGAAAAACAGGGGGACGGTTCTGCTGTTTCATGGCATCGCCTGAAACAGCAGAACCGTCTCCCTGTTTTTCATAATCTTAGTGTAAGAACTCGATGGACTTGAGTGAAGGCGTTCCGCCGCCTGAGTACTTAAGGTACAGTGCATTTACTCCGGTTATATCCGGAAGCTCACATTCGTGTGCGGTCCAGATATTCGATCCTTCGCCCTTGATCTTGCCGAGAACGTCTCCGTTAATGGAAGTCCTGATCTCGAATTCACCGTTGTAATAGGCTCTTGTCTTGATACGGAGTCCCTTAACATTCTTCATATCGAAGTACTTGAATCCGATAAAGGTGTTGTTGACGATTCCCTTGATGTATGAAGGAGCCTTTACACCGTCGCCGCCTTCCTGTACAACTCTGGGGCAGTTTTCCTCGATATAGAGCTTGTGCTCATCGGTGAAGATGTTGCATGCGATATATGCGGGATATTCGCCTATATCGGAAAGAGGTCCGCCGTTAAGTCCGCATGATGTGATCTCGACCTGGGGAATATGTCCGTCTTCCGTAAATCGGATCTTCTCTGCACATCCCTGTCTTGAGAACCATGTTCCGTTTGTATGTCTGTGATAGAAGATGTACCAGTCATCACCTATCTGAACGATGCTTCCGTGGTTATTTCCGCCGTATGCGCTTGCATCGCCGGGCTTTTTGTATCCGCCGATCCCGATATCATTGTTGCTTATGATGACACCGCCGTAGGTGTAGGGACCGGTGGGTGAATCGGACATTGCATAACAGAGCTCGTGCATTACCTGTGATGAATAAATGAAGTAATACTTTCCGTTTCTTACCCTGATGGAGGGCGCTTCGAAGAAAGCGTGTCCCTCGTAGCCTGTTCCTTCACTGTACTGTGCTCCGGGTGCAACGAACTCGGGGCCTCTCTTTATTGTGAGCATATCGGGACCCAGGAGAGTGAGCATAGCACCGTGTCTGGATTTATCACCGTGTCCGCAGAATCCTGTGAAGAGATAAGTCGTATCTCCTTCGGTAAGAACACCGGGATCGAACTGGGGTTCATCGCCTTCCTTTTCACCGAGACGGGTTCCGTCTTCGTAATGAACATATCCAATGAACTTAAAGGGCCCTGCGGGCTTATCGCTTACCGCAACGGATACTACGCATACCTTATCAAGCACATAATATATGTAGTACTTTCCGTCCGGACCGACCGTTACATCGGGAGCGTATAGGCACATATGTCCGTCTTTGTTGAGCGGATCGTCGGTCGCAGGAAGGCTGATTCCTTCGTATCTCCAGTTTCCGAGATCATTAACGTCAGCGGACCATGCCACGTAATCGCCGAGGCAGAATGTCTCTCCTCCGTAGATGTCGTGTGAGCCGTATACGTAAACCCTGTTTCCGAATACATAGGGCTCGCCGTCAGGAATGTACTCCCAGCTGGGAAGATAAGGGTTAACTGCCTGCTTGCGGGTGTTCTGCCTGATGCCACCTTCGAATCGGGGTGATGCGCCGTAACCCATGAACTCCATCTCATTACGTTCGTCATCGGTATAGGTATTCCATACAGGTAACGGAAGACCATTAGAGCCGAGTCCGTTGGGATCGCCCGTCTTGATGAAGTTAACGAAATAATCCGCCATCTGGCGTGCGAGATCGAAATGTCTTCCTTCATAAGGCCTGTGGCACATCTTTATTGTGTCAAAGAAAAACCATAGATCACAGGAGTGGAAGGTTCCGGGGTAAGGATCGACGTCCGCACCGTCTCCGGGAATATCGGGATCGAAGCGGTAGTAATAGAATTTTTGATCAGGTGCATTCTTTTCCGCATCGAGGAAAGTGTCCTTGACGGATTTTTCGACGGCGTTGAGACCGTTTATTATGAACTCATCGGTGGTGTTGCCTGCGATAATGGGAACGTCCGTACACTGTCTGTTGACTATCCTGTCCCTGGGATCACCGAGTGAGAATTTATCGTCCTGAATGGGAGCGAACATTCCGTTTTCGGCACGGAACCTGGCATATTCGTTAATGATGGTATCGGTATCTATCTTTCTTGCCTCTTCGATGCTTGAGACACCGAGCTGTGCAAGGAACTTTGCTCCCTTTTCCTCGGCCATCTCCAGAGTCATGGGCTTGAAGAGATTGTCGTTGAAATATTTGGGGCTGATGAATCCGCTGAATACTGCGGCGCCCTTGATGATATTAAAGTTGTCTTCGTGAGCAAGCTGGTTCTGTACGCTTGCTCCGCCTGCAGACTGTCCGGCGATGGTTATCTTCTCGGGATCTCCGCCAAAAGCAGCGATATTTTCATATACCCAGTGAAGTCCTGCCTTCTGGTCGAGAAGACCGAAGTTGGCGGGATGCTCGGGATCGGCTGTTGACAGGTCATGATGGCAAAGGAAACCGAAAGCGGCGAGTCTGTAAGCTACGCTGACAACGATGATCCCTCTTTTTGCGAGCGCTTCTCCGTTAAATTCCATTTCCGCGGTATATCCCCACTGGAATGCGCCGCCGTAATACCATACGAGTACGGGAAGCTTTTCGTCCCTGCTTTTAGCGGGAGTCCAGACATTCAGATAAAGGCAGTCCTCACTTAAGGGAATATCCGCATCTACATGCCACTCCCTGCAATATATGTCGGTTCCGACGCCGGGACGGTCCTGAGCGGAGACCGGTCCGAAATCGTCACATAATAGCTCACCCTCCCAGTTTTCTGCGGGCTGGGGAGCCTTCCATCTGTTTTCTCCTACCGGAGGTGCCGCAAAAGGAATCCCCTTAAATGCGGTAATTCTGGGGTCGTTGCCTGCAATGCCCCTTATTTTTCCGTTTTTTATCTCTGTTGATCTAAGCATAGTACCCTCCATGCATAAAAAATTGGAAATACATTTATATTATAAAGGATATATAGTGCATAATCTTGTCAAAAATTAGCATATTTTTAGTATTTTTGGGCTCTGAAAGGAATTACAAAAAATGGTATAATATCCGTATGAAAAGAATCTTTCAAAATCTTAAAAACAAAAAAGTCCTGATCTTATCGGCAGTCATATTTGCGGTAGTTGTGATCGCACTTGTCATAATTGGCATACTTGGCAGGCCTTCACCCGACGGACCGAGGGTGTTTTTCTTTTCGGGTCCCGGAACAGGCAGCAGAAGTGTTCCTGCCGCTCACGCAGATCATGAAGTTCCTGTTGATGATTACATTGCCTCCATGACCCTTCATGAGAAGGTCTGTCAGATGATCATTGCAACTCCCGCTTCAATTACCGGTGAGTTCAAGCCCAAAAGCGCAGGGCTTCTAATGCAGAACGCTCTTAGCGCATATCCTGTAGGAGGGCTGATCTTCGATACCGGTAATATTTCTGATTCCGACCAGCTCAGAAAATATCTGTCGGATGTACAGGGTTATTCACGGATTCCCCTTTTCCTTACGCTTGATGAGGAAGGCGGAAGAGTGACAAGACTTCAGAATACAGTAGGAACGACGCCCATCGGACCGATGTATTATTATCATGAACTCGGATCCGACGTGGCATATATGAATGCTTCGTTCATCGCGTACGATATCAAGTCCTATGGCTTTAACCTGGACCTCGCCCCTGTTGCGGATGTGTGGTCAAATCCCGAAAACACCGTTATAGGGGACAGGGCTTACAGCACAGATTACAAAGAGGCATCGGAGCTTGTTTCAGCAGCTGTAAACGGATTCCATTCACAGGGAATACCATGCTGCCTCAAGCATTTCCCCGGACACGGCGATTCCTCCGAGGACAGTCACTACGGGGCGGTTTATATATACAAGCCGTTAGCCGATATAAAAGCGGAGGAGTGTATTCCTTTTAAAACGGGAATTGATGCGGGAGCCGACTGTGTGATGATGGGACATCTCATCGTAAGTGAACTGGGCGACGATCCGGCTCTCTTTTCCCGGACACTTATACAGGACATTTTGAGAGATGAACTCGGATTTGAAGGGATCGTCATGACTGATTCTCTTCAGATGAAGGCGATGACCGACTATTACGGAGTTTCGGATATCGCAGTAAGTTCCGTGAATGCAGGCTGCGATATTCTGCTGATGCCTTCGGATGTGCCTTTTACCGTTAAGGCGATCGAAGATGCGGTTTCTGCAGGAGTGATACCTGAGTCGAGGATCGATGAAAGTGTCAGGAGGATCATTTCGCTCAAGATTAAATACGGCATTATCCAATTGTGATTTTTCTGTGTTTTTTGATTATTGAACTCCGGTTTCTGATATATTTGAACGGTATGATATGAGGGGCTCTGAACTTATGGAAAAAGAAAGAGTAACTGCACTCGGATATGAGTTTGCATGTCTTGACGATGCGATACTTGCCCAGTCCGAAATGAAGAAGATCGAATATCTCAAGTCTCATCTGGACAGGGGCGATGCCCAGACCGTCAAGGCTCTGTTCGATAAGGCTATAGACGAGAAGTTCTTCAAGACTCCCGTCGGCATCGCATTTCTAACAGAGATGAGGGAATACCTGATCGATACTCTCGATTATTCCGAGGAGGAGGTTCGGGCGATCCCCCTGTATATGTTCTATGACACAACGGTAAAAAAGGAGAAAGCTTCAGAAGACTCCGTGAAAAAGAAAGAACCTGTAGGTCTTCTTTTTATCTCGATAGTTTTGAATATTGCACTTCTTGCCGGCGTTGTCTGGATGTTCTGGATCGCTACACATACGGATAATCCAAATATCCTCAATTACGAGACTGTGATCACTGACAGATATGCTGCATGGGATCAGGAACTTACCGAGCGTGAAAGACAGGTCCGCATAATGGAGCGTGAACTTGGATTGGAACAGGAAAGCACTGATCTTTCCAATGACGAAGATGGACAAGACTAAGATTTTGATCGTTGATGATGAAGAACGCATGCGCAAGCTGGTTAAGGACTTCCTTGTAAAGGATGGCTTTGAAGTGCTTGAATGTGCAAACGGACTTGATGCCGTGGATACCTTTGAAGCCGATCCTTCGATCGCACTGATAATTATGGATGTCATGATGCCCGTTCTCGACGGATGGGGTGCGGTACAGGCGATCAGGAATAATTCCCGTGTCCCCATCATTATGCTTACTGCCAAATCTGAGGAAAACGATGAACTCAGAGGATTTGCTCTCGGAGTAGACGAATACATCGCCAAGCCCTTTTCTCCCAAGATCCTTGTCGCAAGGGTAAATGCGATCCTTAAAAGGGCCGGCGGCAATGGTCAGGCCGATGAACTTTCTGCAGGTTGCATACGGATGAACAGGGCGGCCCATACGGTATATGTTGACGATAAACCGGTTGAATTAAGCTTCAAGGAGTTCGAGCTCCTTTCATACTTTATAGAAAACAAAGGCATTGCGCTTTCCAGGGAAAATATCCTTAACAATGTCTGGGATTATGATTATTTCGGTGAAGCCCGCACCATTGACACCCATGTCAAAAAGCTCCGCGCCAAACTCGGTGACAAAGCCGGTGATATGATCAGGACAATATGGGGTATGGGCTATAAATTCGAGGAATAAATGCCTGCTTCGGACGATAAGAATTACAAAGTGCGTTTTCCTTTAAGATGGCAGTATACGCTTACTTTTGCATCGGTCATGACTGTCATCGTTCTTCTTACCATTCTTTTTTGCTCATTCTTTTTACCCATTTTCTATGAAAAAGAAAAAATAGAGGTCATTCGCAGTGCATATCTGGATCTTTCCGATGCCTATGACAGAGCTCTTCTTGATGATGGGGAATATCTGCGCGATAAGCTCGATGATCTGTCGATGCGAAACGATATTTCCGTTGTTATGATCAACGAGGAATCGGTGATCAGGTATTCATCCAGAAGCGGTGAAAGAGATCTTGAGATGGTTCTTTTCGGGATCATCCTCGGTGTTGACAGAAATATAGAAGCCTTTGAAGAAATCGAAAGCACCGAAGATTATTCATTGAACAAGATAACAGAAAACGGAAATACATTCCTGGAGATGTACGGTCGGATAGGCGATAATTATTCATTCCTGATACGTACTCCCATGGAGAGCATTGAAGCATCTTCGTATTATGCGAGTCTTCTTTTCCTCCTGACCGGTATTGCCGGAATTGCTGTCGGCTCCGTGATTATCTATTTCGTTTCAAAAAGGGTTTCGGATCCCATACTCAGACTCAGTGAAATTTCAGCTAAGATGGTCGATCTTGATTTTGAAGCCAGATACGGCGGAAGTGAAAAAAATGAAATCGGTCTTCTCGGAAGAAATATCAACAAACTGTCCGGATCGCTTGAAGAATCTGTTTCGGATCTTAAGACCGCAAATAACGAACTTAAGCGTGACATTGAAAAGAAAATAAAAGCTGCTAAGGAACACAGCGAATTCATATCCAATGTTTCCCATGAACTCAAGACTCCGATCTCACTTATCAGGGGATATGCCGAAGGATTAAAAGAGGGCATGTGTGATGACCCTGAAAACAGGGATTATTACCTTGATGTGATACTTGATGAAGCGGATAAGATGAATCATATGGTCAGGGATCTTCTAAGCCTTGAACAGCTTGAGAGCGGAGAGAACGTGATCGAGATGGAAAGGTTTGATCTGTACGAGGTTATAGATAACTTCTTGAAGACTGCCGGTAAACTTTCTGATGATGCCGGTGCCAAGGTCATCTTTGAAGAAAGCAGGGGGATTTATGTATGGGGAGACCCTTATATGGCAGAGACTGTATTTGCCAATTATTTCAGTAATGCTGTGCATTATTGCAGGGAAACTCCGGAAGGCAAATATATCAAGATACGTTTTGAAAAACGTGATAAAATACTAAAAGTATGTGTTTTTAATACCGGTGATCCCATACCCGGAGACGTTCTTCCAAGGATCTGGGACAAATTCTACAAGGCTGATAAGGCAAGGACCAGGCAGTACGGCGGAAGCGGTGTCGGATTATCGATCGTCAAGGCAGTGCAAAGATCCATCGGAATGGAATACGGCGTAAGCAATTGTGATAATGGCGTCATATTCTGGTTTGAAATGGAAACAAAATAAAAGAGGGTATTATGAAGCTTACTTTTTACAATGAAGTAATACAGTTTGATTATGAACTTGCAACTCTTATGAAGTCATCCGAAGATCCGATGTTCACTTCATATTTAGGCGAGATCAAGAACGATATTCAAACAAATCCCGGACGCACGCCGGAATACAGGCAGCAGGTGATCAATAATTACTGTTTATATGCGGATAAGATGAATAATCTCGGATGCCCTGTTGAGAGATTTTTCTTCAAGGCTGTCTACGGTGAAATGGAGGCACCCGAGATCAAGAATACTATATTCGCAAATCCTGCGCCGGCAGCTGTGCCTCAGCCGGAAGCATCTGAACAGGCAGAAGCTTCTGCAGTTCAGCCCGAAGTGACCGCACAGCCTGAAGTATCTGTACAGCCTAAAAACGAGGCTCCTGTTCAGCCTGTCTCTCAGCCCGCGGCATTTGATCCGTATACCGGAAAGACGCTGATTCAAGCAGTACAACCTGCGAAAACCGCTTCCTCCGACGTCTCTAAGAAAACTGAGTTTGCAGTCGGTGCGATCGTGATGTCCATAATAGGATCCGTATTCCTTCTTACGGGTCTGGTTTATTTTTCTATTAATTTCCTTGATTCATTTGCGCAGGGCATGGTCATGTATCTTGTCTGTGCGATCATTCTCTGTGTTTCGGAATTTGTCATAAGAAAACTGGTTCCCAGGCTTTCGGCTGTTTTTACAGCAATAGGCTTAAGCGGTGTGTTTCTGACAACGGTAGTTAATTACAAATCCCTTGAAAATCTCAATCTGCCCGTTGCTGCGGTCATACTCGGTATATGTGCAGTTCTTGTTTGCATTTTTGGCTATATCAGGAAGAGTCAGCTCTATTCGATAATAGGATTCCTTGCAGCGTTTATTTCTTCCATTGCCATCGCATCCAGGGTTTCTCCGACCGAATACATTGTTATAACTCTGTGTACACTTATCATTTCCTCTCTCTGGCTTATTTTTCCTGTTGAGAAGTACAATGCTTCGATCACTCCCGTAATGCTTTTTGCGGAAATGATCTATATGATGGTATGCGCATTCACCCCTATCAATTGTGCCTCCGATCTGACGGTTAAAGTACTCAGATTAATCTTTGTCATCTGCAGTCTGATCGTTATCAATTTCATATACTTTATGCACGCTAAGAGAAGCAAAAGCGGAAGTATTGCTAACGATGTTATTGATGTATTTAATTACATTATATATTCGGTGGCTGTTCTGTTTTTTGCAGGTGCATGCAGTATGTCTCCCAAAACACTTCCCGGATTTTCAGAGGCGGAAGTTATTGTTGTGGAGATCATCCTGTATTTAATTGCAGTAATAATTGAGGGAGTATTTGCATTTCTTCTCAGAGAAAGAAAGGATCGTCATTTCTACCTGTTTTACATCGGGACTCAGGTAACCGGTCTTATATTGCTGCTTTCCGTTGATTTTTACTTAGTGAAGGCTGTTCTTTTGATATGTCATTGTCTGTTATCGAGATATATGACGCGGTTTGAAAACGACAAGCGTGTCTATAAGATAACCGATCTTGTTCTTCAGGTTTTTGTCATGTTTTATGCGATCGGAATATCTTCTGACACCTATCATGAACCGATCGATTATGTCGGATACGTTTTACTGATTATCGGACTTGTTGCATGCATTTTTATCGGAACCGGTTTCTTAAATATCATTCAGATCTTTTCCGTGTTTGCCATTACCTTTGTGTTATTTAAATTTGTCAACTTCCTTCCTGACGGACTTGGTGAAGTTATAGGTATTGGTGTGATTCTTCTTTTCACCTACCTGATCAATAGCATTCCCCGGATAAAGGGAAGGCATAATTATGTATTTAACTGGTTTGCGTTTATCTGGTCTATGATATTGCTGATTCCGGCTTCCCGTACCGGTGATTCGATCGAGGATGTTCTGATCTTCTCGATCGGTGCTGTTTTCGGCCTTACTCTTATTATTCTTCTGATGAATAAAGAGTACAGAATGCCTTTCCGCGGTAAGTATATTATGATCCCGGCATATCTTACCTTTATTTCTTTCCTTGTTCCTCTTGAAAAGGGATTTATCCTCAGCATTATCCTTATGGCCATCGCCCTTATAAGTGTCATAATCGGTTTTGCTTTAAAGGAAAAATCGATAAGAATATACGGACTTATACTTTCCATCGTAATTTGTGCTAAAATAGCGTTGATAGATTTTATTTCTATCGGTGATGTTATGGCTAAGACGATCATGTATATATTTGTAGGAGCTCTCGCTCTTGCGATAGGATGTATATATATGGTTCTTGAATCTAGGGAGAGCAAGGCGGCAAAGCTTGCGGCAGGTGCTCAGGCTCAGCCACAGTTTGTACAGCCACAGCAGTTTGTTCAGGCTCAGCCCGGGGAGCAGACTGTAACTGCGACTACTCCGGATCCGCAGCCGGTCGTTAATGAAAGCATTGAGGGGAATTTAGGGAATAACGAGACTTTATGAGAACATCAGGGACATTAAAATTTATTTCTTTTTCGCTTGCGTGCATGATGCTATTCGGCGGATGCAAATCCGAGATCGCGGAGATGACCGACGAGCAACAGCAGCAGGTCGGAGAGTATGCGGCATTTGCTATGCTCCGTTATGATGCCGCACACAGAAGCCGTCTGGTCGATTATTCGGAGGTGGTTGCCGCAGATGAAGCAGCAAGACTTGCCGAGGAGGCTGCTGCGGCCGCTGAACTTGCAAGACAGACTGAGACCGGTGAGAATTCCGATGAGACTCTTGATCCTGAGGGAAATCCGGTACAGATAATTGATAATACATCCGATTCCAATGAAGGATATGTAAGCGATACGATGGAGGATTTCCTGGAGCTTGATTCCGGAATGCTTCTTTCATATAAGGGATATACGATCCAGTCTTCGTATCCCGAGGATGCGGATGTATCCGATTACTTTGTTGTTGAAGCAACATCAGGGAAGAAATTCCTTGTGCTCTGGTATTCGCTTTATAACGGATCGGGTTCCGATTCGGACATCAATTTCCTTTCCGATAACATCTCCTTCAAGTGCAAGGTTGATGATGAGGTTACTGCAACGGCACTTGTCACGATGCTTGGTGACGATATGTCCACTCTTCAGACCAGTCTCGGGGACAACGAAGAGATGGACTGCGTTCTGATCTTCGAGATAGATCAGGATGTTGCGTCAGATCTCAGCTCGGTCGTTCTAAGGCTTACAAAGCCCGGCGCCGAATGGGAAAGAAAGTTATCCTGACATTTAATAGACTAAGAGCAAGTTCTGTATGAACCTGCTCTTTTTATTTGCCTTTGTTATTACGTATCATCTCTTTCTTGCTATCTGCCATTTGATCACCGCTGCTCCGATTATTATCACATATCCTATCAGGCTGTAGATATCGGGAAACTCGTTCAGGAATATCATTCCGAGGCAAGCCGCAAATATAACCTGTGTGTAATCAAATACGGAAATATCCTTGGCAGGTGCATTCTGATATGCGGCTGTTATATTGAACTGTGCGATTCCCGCACATACTCCTGCGCCTATCAGGCATCCCCATTGTGCTGTTGTCATCGGATGCCAGTCGAATATCAGGAAAGGTCCCGTGACAAGACATGAGAATAAAGAGAAGTAGAAGACTATCGTTTTACCTGGCTGTCCTGTTTTTCCCATCTTGTGAACGAACGCATAAGCCGCACCTGCACCGAAGCCTCCGTACAATCCCACAAGCGCCGGTATCGATGCAAGTCCCACCGAAGGCTTTATTATGAAAAGAGAACCTATGAATGCGATCGCTACGCATGACCAGTCTATCGCGGTAGGTATTTCTTTCATAATGAAGTAGCTGACTATTATCGCAAAGAAAGGTGAGAGCTTGTTGAGCATATTTGCATCAGCAATGCCCAGTCTGTCTATTGCCCAGAAGTTGGCGATCATTCCGCTTGTTCCGAACAGACATCTCATCAGCAGTGATACGCCGTTTCCTTTTCTGACCGAGAAGCCGATCTTGCTTTTGACTATTGCACCGGTCGCAACAATGAGCGCAAAGAAGTTCCTGAAGAATGTCTTCTGCATCGTCGGCAGTTCTCCGGATATTCTGACAAAGAATGTCATGAGTGAAAAGAAAAGAGCGGCAGTAAGCAGGTGCAGTATAGCCTTTCTTAGTCTGCTTCCTGATATTGATGCATCCTGTGCCGTACCTGCAACTGCACCCTGCTTTATATCTGTTCTTTTGTTAGATTCGGTGTTCATTGTATCTGATGATAACACAAATTTATGAAGTGATAGTGATGCATTTTGCTCAAGTATGATTGATGAAAAGTATATGTGTTTATGCTGTTTTCACAAGCCTGAAATTTTTTATTTTTTCTTGTTGACATAGATTTTTTGCTGTGATATTTTATATAGGCTGTCGCTTTGAAAAGCAGCACAGGAGTAAATCGCTACGCGATTAACTCGATAGTTCCTTGATAATTCAATACTAATGCATCCCTGAAAATTCCTATTAAAAGATGTAGAGATACATCACCGGTTCTCAAGCCGGTATAGAAATTTTTAGAGAACGAACAAACCTATTTTCAGTAGATATGGATTAGCCAGATTTATTCGAAAAAGGACAAACTATAATTGAGAGTTTGATCCTGGCTCAGGATGAACGCTGGCGGCGTGCTTAACACATGCAAGTCGAACGGAGTATATTTAAAAGCTTGCTTTTGTTTATACTTAGTGGCGGACGGGTGAGTAACGCGTGGGTAAC
>JAILOC010000124.1 GCA_024691045.1 Lachnospiraceae bacterium
TGTATGGAGATAAGTTTCATACAGGTATTTTTTTGAGGAGAAATTTATGGGCAGTAAAGTCAGATTAGCAGACATAGCGGAAAAAACAGGCGTATCGATCGTATCCGTATCAAAGGCTCTTTCGGGTAAGGGAGGAGTCGGAAGGGCAAAGCTTGAGGAGATCAAGAGGGTTGCCATGGAGCTTGGCTATGAGCCGCACACATATGCCGCCAAGCATCCCAGCAGACATATCGGGATCATAGCCAAGGATATTTATCTTACCAGATTCTCCAGTTTTTACTGGCAGATGTACCAGTATATGAATAAGATCGCATCCTTCATGGGCAGCTTCACCATGCTCGAGGTCCTGACGGTCGAGATGGAGGAGTATCTCGAGATGCCGAGGATACTTGAAGAGAACAAGATCGACACGCTCATTGTTCTCGGAAATCTTTCACAGAGGTATCTCGATGAGCTTGAGAACGGATTCAAGCCCATAGTATATCTGGATTTTGCCGATTCGCGGAGTTTCCATGACTGTGTTATATCCGACAGCTTCTACGGCGGATATACGATGACCAATTATCTCTATGATATGGGTCATACGAAGATAGCATATGTCGGAACCCTTCTTTCCACCGGATCGATAACCGACAGATTTCTCGGATACGAAAAGTCTGTCATAGAGCACGGTGACAAGGTAAAGAAGGAATGGATCATCGACGACAGGGATATAAAGACCGGCTTTACCGACACAGAGAATAAACTGGTCCTTCCGAAGGATATGCCTACAGCATTTTTCTGTAACTGTGACCTTACCGCCGGTTTCCTTATAAACAAGCTTAAGAAGAACGGATACAGGGTTCCCAAGGACATTTCCGTTGCGGGATACGATAACTTTAATTATCCCGGCGTATGTGAGACGGAGATAACGACATATGAGGTCGATATCGAGGAAATGTCCAGACAGGCGGTGGAGCTTGCGCTTCAGGGAGCCTGGGGTGAAGAACATAAAAAAGGCTTACATATAGTCTGCGGAAAGCTCGTTGAGAAAAACAGCGTAAGAAAACTCAGAAATAATTAACTTAAGGAGGTTAAAAATGAGTGAAGTAAAAATTCTGAATGCACCCGATGTGCCTAATATGCCCTGGCAGGATGCGCCGGCCGATCTGAAGGATGCACCCATCTGGAGATATAAAGAAAACCCCATCATAAACAGAAATCCCATCGAGGGAGTTGCCAGGATCTTCAACAGTGCGGTTGTTCCCTATGAAGGAGCGTATGTGGGGGTATTCCGCGGAGAGCAGAGAAACGGCGTTTCCATGATCTACTTCGGAAGAAGCAAGGATGGACTTCATTGGGATTTTGAGCATGACAAGATCCGATTCGTCGATGAGGACGGAAAGGAATTCATGCCCGTTTACGCGTACGACCCCAGACTTGTTAAGGTTGAAGATACCTATTATGCGATCTGGTGCCAGGACTTCTACGGCGCGGCGATCGGCATCGCGAAGACCAAGGATTTTAAGACATTTACAAGAATTGAGAATCCGTTCATTCCTTTCAACAGGAATGCGGTTCTTTTCCCCAGAAAGATAAACGGCAATTACGTACTTCTTTCAAGGCCTTCGGATTCCGGACATACTCCCTTCGGAGATATCTTCCTTTCCCAGAGTCCTGATATGGTCTACTGGGGAAAGCACCGTCACGTTATGAGCAGAAGCTATGAGTGGTGGGAGAATCTTAAGATCGGCGGAGGTGCGGCTCCCATAGAGACTACCGAAGGATGGCTTCTTTTCTATCACGGAGTGGTGGGAACCTGCAGCGGATATGTATATTCGATCGGCGGAGCGATACTGGATATCAATGAGCCTTCAAAGGTTCTCTACAGATGTGAGAACTATCTCCTTACTCCCGAAGAGTGGTATGAGGAAAGAGGCTTCGTTCCCAATGTATGCTTCCCCTGCGCAACGATCCACGATCCCGCTACGGGAAGGATCGCGCTCTACTACGGATGCGCCGACAGCTATGTTTCCGTTGCATTCACCAAGGTCGACCTTATCGTTGACTACATCAAGGCACACAGCAATGTAACGGAATCGGATACCGAGATAGGAATCAGATAAGGGATATGATCACTGAAGAGTTGCCTCAGGTCGATCTGAGGGGTGCAGGAAAAAATACGGCAGGTGCCGGCAGGATCAAAAATATGATGAAGAAGGCTGCCCGCGGAGGGGAGATCCGTATTGGATTTCTCGGGGGGTCCATTACTCAGGGCAGCCTTGCTTCGTCGCCCGAAAAATGCTATGCGCATAAAGTTTTCGAGTGGTTCGTGGAAACTTTCCCGAAAGCGGATTTTAAGTATATAAATGCGGGGATCGGAGCTACGGATTCACAGTTCGGCTGTGCGAGAGCGGAAGACGATCTTTTAGCGCAGAAACCCGATATATGCTTTGCGGAGTTTTCCGTCAATGATGAATGCGATGAGCATTATCACGAAACATATGAAGGGCTGGTAAGAAAGATACTTAAGTCATCATCTGACAGGGCGCTTATGCTGATATTTAATGTCAGGTATGATAACGGTAAAACCGCCGAACCCGTGCATGAAAGAACAGCGGACAGATACGGTGTGCCCTGCGTGAGCATGAAAAAGGTTTTATGGTCCGGACTTGAAAACGGACGGATCGAAAGAGATCTGCTGAGCCCCGACGGACTTCATCCGAACGATACGGGACACAGCCTGGTCGCATCGGTTATAATATCGGTGCTTGAAGAGATCAGGACGCATATGGATGAAGTCTCCTGCGAAGGAGAAATGCCGGAGCCCGAGACCAAAAACGCTTATGAAGATTCCGTCAGATACCGCAATGACAATTCAGGCGGAATTCTGATAGAATGTAAGGGCTTTGAGCCGGATAAATCGGTACAAAGCGGTATACTCGACCGGTTCAAAAAAGGCTGGACCGCTACCGAAAAGGGGGCGTATATGGTCTTCAGAGTTACCGGAACATGCATCGGTATCCAGTACAGAAGAACGATACAAAAGCCTGCGCCGGTTGCAAAGGTTACGATTGACTCGGATGCTTCCGGGAAATTCATCCTCGATGCGAATTTTGATGAAGACTGGGGCGACAAGCTCTCGCTCGAAACCGTGCTCGATCACGGAAAAAGCGGAGAGCATACTGTCAGGATAGAACTTACGGAAGCTCATGAAGGCGATATGCTTCCTTTTTACCTGGTGAGTGTGATAGCATCGGGTAGATGAGCGAGAGGATCTTATTTTGGAGAAAGTCATATTATTAAATCCATATTTTTCACATACCATCTGGGGCGGAAAGAAGCTCAGGGAAGTATTCGGATATGATGAACCCGGCGATGACATAGGTGAGTGCTGGGGGATTTCCGCACACCGGTCGGGAGAGAGCGTTGCGGCATCGGGTGAGTTTAAAGGAAAGAGACTGTCCGAACTTTGGAACGAACACAGGGAGCTTTTCGGAAATGCTGAGGGAGACAGATTTCCTCTCCTTGTAAAGATAATCGATGCGAATGATGACCTGAGCATACAGGTTCATCCGGACGATGAATATGCTTCCGTCCACGAAGACGGATCGCTCGGGAAAAAGGAATGCTGGTACATACTCGACTGCCCCGAAGATGCGCAGCTCGTGGTCGGACATAATGCGGAAACTTCCGGGGAACTCCGCGCCATGGTCGCAGAAGGCAGATGGAATGATCTTATCAGGAAGGTCAGGGTAAGAAAGGGAGACGTCATTCAGATAGATCCCGGAACGGTCCACTCGATAACCGCAGGCGTCTGCCTGCTGGAAACGCAGCAGTCCAGTGACATCACATACAGGCTTTACGATTACGACCGGGTAAGGAACGGCGAAAAGCGCGAGCTTCATCTGCAGAAAAGCTTTGATGTGATCACTGTTCCCGCACCTTCCTTAAGCGGACAGATAAGCAATTTCGGAGAGCAGGAAGAAAACAGCATCCGAAAGCTTGTTTCATGTGACAGATACACCGTATCTAAGGTGAAGGTGTCCGGAGAGTTTTCCTTTAATTGCGATGCGGGGTTTGTGAACGCAAGTGTGATCGAAGGCTCGGGCAGGGTCTTTGACAGTGAAGTAAAAAAGGGAAGCCATATGCTGATCACTGCGGAAGGCACCGGGTGTATCCGTATGAGCGGCAATATGGAACTTATAATCTCATATATCTGAAAATATAAATCCGGAGATAGTCTATGGGTATCAAATTTGATGAATCAAACAGACTGTTTTTCATTGAGACCGCACACACTTCGATGTGCCTTGCGATCGTTGACGACGAAGGTTTTCTCTGCAATGTTTATTACGGCGGATGCGTCGGCGAAGATGACCTTACTTATCTTCTAAGGACCGGGATATATCCTTTCCTTCCTTCGCATAATTCGAGGGACAGGGGAGGATTTCTTGATATGGCCAGAATGGAGTTTCCTTCGTCCGGTGTCGGAGATTACAGAAAGTCCGCGGTCTGCCTGAGGGATGAAGAGGGTCACGATGCGTCGCAGTTTACCTATGTCTCGCACAGGATCTTTGACGGGAAAGAAAATCTATACGGCTCAGCAAGTGACGGGAAGAAGATAAGGATTCCCGCAACCTTCGGAGACTATGCGCAGACGCTCGAGATCGAGCTTGAGGAAAATGTTCTCGGTGTCAGGGCATATCTTTCCTACAGCATATTCGAAGATTCGGATGCGATATTAAAAAGCGTAAGGCTTGAGAATAAATCCGACAGAACTGTCATAATTGACAGGCTTCTCAGCAGCTGCCTTGACCTCGACGGCGGAACCTTCGAAAACAATGATCCCGATATCATCAC
Source organism: Lachnospiraceae bacterium (assembly GCA_024691045.1). The sequence continues at coordinate 4,843 of JAILOC010000124.1, forward strand.
TCTTTCCGGAAGCTGGGCAAGGGAAAGAAAACTCGACAGAAGAAGGATAACCCGCGGAAATACCGAGGTTTATTCCACAAGGGGAGTGACCTCACACCAGTTCCAGCCTTTTTCCGTACTCTGCGGCAGGAATACGGATGACAGTCACGGCAAGGTTTATGCACAGAATCTTATCTGGTCCGGAAATTTCGTCTGCGGAAGCGGAATCGACCAGTTCGAGACTGTTCGCAGCTATATAGGTATCAGTCCCGAACATTTTACATGGAACTTAAATGCCGGCGAAAGCTTTCAGGCACCCGAGGCTGTCCTTGTTTATACCGAGGACGGGTTTGATTCCATGACTCATATCTTCCATAACCTGTTCAGGGATCATCTGATAAGGAGTCCTTATCTCCATAAGGAAAGACCCGTTCTCATCAATAACTGGGAAGCTACGTATTTTGATTTCGATACGGACAAGCTGCTCAGCATCGCTTCCGATGCGAAAAGATCCGGCATTGAAATGCTCGTTATGGATGACGGGTGGTTCGGGAAGAGAAATGATGACAATTCCTCGCTCGGCGACTGGGCCGTAAATGAAGAAAAGCTCCCCGGAGGTCTTAAGAGACTTTCCGATGAACTTGAAAAAATGGGAATGAAATTCGGCATCTGGTTCGAACCCGAGATGGTGTCACCCGATTCCAATCTGTACCGTGCTCATCCCGACTGGGCAGTGGCTGCTCCGGGACGTACCCCCTGCCGGATGAGAAACCAGTACATCCTTGATATCACAAGATGCGAGGTCAGGGATCATGTGTACGAATCGGTTGCAATGGTTTTGAGAAATGCAAATATCGCATACGTAAAGTGGGATATGAACAGGGCTCTTACCGATATAGGAAGTGCGGAGCTTGATGCGCAGTCGCTGGGAAGATTTTCATATCTGTATACTCTCGGCGTATATGATCTGATGGGAAGACTCCTTGAGGAGTTTCCGGATCTGCTTCTTGAAAACTGTTCCAGCGGCGGCGGAAGATATGATGCCGGAATGCTCTTCTATTCTCCGCAAATCTGGTGTTCAGATGATACCGATGCGTTTGAAAGACTTTCCGTTCAGTCCGGAACCGCGTTTGTGTATCCCTTAAGCACTATAGGCGCACATGTTTCGGCATCACCCAATCATGTAACGGGAAGAGTAATGCCGTTTGACGTAAGAGGTGCGGTCGCACTTTCCGGAACCTTCGGATACGAACTTGATATAACCGCCATTCCCGAGGAAGACAGAAATGCGATCCCCGAGCAGGTTGAAATTTATCACAGATACGGCGGCCTTGTAAGGGAAGGGGATTATTACCGTATAGCATGTAATGCCGAACACGCGGGATATTATGATGCATGGATGAGTGTTTCCAAGGATAAGAGCAGTGCTCTCGTAACGTATATCCAGTGCAGGGCATATCCCGGAGGGAAGGGAAGGGTGATAAAGCTCAAAGGACTCGATCCGGCGGCCGTCTATGAGATAAAGCTTGTCGGAGGCGAAGATGAGAACAGCTGCTGGTGCAGCAGGGATAAGAAGGCAAGCTGGGAGGCTGTTTCGACGGACCTGCTCAGAGGAAGCAGCCTTATGAATGCCGGCCTCATCATGCCGAATCTTCCCGGCGATTATGCACAGATCACCCTGGAGATAAAAAAGAAGTAACGTGAACCTTTATAAAACACTTGCACTCGAAGGATTTTTCCCATAAAATGATTATGTTGACAAAGGCGCCGACACCAAAATGTCGGCGTCTGTTTTTTTTTAGGATTGAGAGGAGAAGAAAAGTGCAGCTGATTGAAACGATTAACACAGCCGTCAATAACTTCGTGTGGGGACTCCCTATGCTGGTCCTTCTTGTGGGTACCGGTATCCTTATGACCGTTCTTACCAGGTTTTTCCAGGTGAGCCATATCAGGCACTGGTTTAAGCACACTCTTGGCGGAATATTCAAAAACAAGCACGTGACCGCACATACTCCCGGTCATGACAAACAGATCAGCCAGTTCCAGAGTCTTTGTACCGCTCTTGCTGCAACGATCGGAACAGGTAATATCGCGGGTGTTGCCGCAGCTCTTGCGATGGGAGGACCCGGTGCGATCTTCTGGATGTGGATAGTTGCATTTTTCGGAATGATGACCAATTACTCCGAGAACGTTCTCGGTATTTTCTACAGAAGAAAGAATTCCGAGGGTGAGTGGTGCGGAGGTGCCATGTATTACCTGAAGGACGGCCTCGGAAGCAAGAAGGGATGCAAACAGATCGGTGCGGTTCTTGCCGTTCTCTTCAGTATCTTCTGTGTACTTGCTTCATTCGGAATCGGAAATATGAGCCAGATCAATTCCATAGCGGTTAATCTGAACAGCGTATTCAAGATTCCTTACATTGCTACCGGACTCATTCTCATGGTTCTTGCGGGACTTGTTATCGTTGGCGGACTCAAGAGGATCGCAAGCGTGACCGAGAAGCTCGTTCCTTTCATGGCAGTACTCTATGTCATCGGATGTTTTGTCATCGTTATCGCAAATATCGGACTTGTCGGCGAGGCGCTCACAGCCATCTTCAAGGGAGCGTTTGCTCTTAAAGCCGCAGGCGGCGGTATTGTTGGACACGGTGTCAAGATAGCCGTTACCTGGGGAATGAAGAGAGGTGTTTTTTCCAATGAAGCAGGTCTCGGTTCTTCCGTTATGGTTCATTCCGCTTCCAATGTAAAAGAGCCTGTAAGACAGGGTATGTGGGGAATCTTTGAAGTATTCGCGGATACGATCGTTGTATGCACACTTACCGCTCTTGCGGTACTTACTTCCGGGGTTATGGATCTTGAGACCGGACTTATGATCTCCACAAATGAAAAGACCGCACTTGTTGCAGAAGCGTTCGAGGGAACCCTCGGTGCCGCAGGAGGATGGTTCATAGCGATCGCAATCACTCTTTTCGCATTTTCCACCGTTCTCGGATGGAGCGTATACGGAAGCAAGGCTTTCGAGTATCTGTTCGGGACCAGGGCAATGATCGCTTACAAGATCGTTTTCGTTCTCTTTGTTGTTATCGGTGCTACGATGGATCTCTCACTGGCATGGGATCTTTCCGATACCTTCAATGGACTTATGGCTATGCCCAACCTTATCGGCGTGATCGTTCTGAGCGGAACGGTAATGAATATCACGAAGAACTATGTGGACAGACATATCAGGGGAAAGAACGAAATGCCTATGTTATCCGCTATTCCCGAGATCCAGAAAGAGCAGGAAGAGCGCACGGACGACGAAGAATAATAGATCAGTTTTCCGTTTATCTTCACCGGAAAGAGACCCGCAGGTTTCTTTCCGGTTTTTCTTTGTTCTCAATGCTTTTCTTAAATATTTTCCCTATTAAGTAGCATTTTCGTATATAATATTTATGTTACGCATATCGGACATACTGACCATTCCGAAATCTATTTTGGGAGAGACAGAGCCATATGAATAGTTACAATATCTCATATGAAGTTGCTTCGGCTTTTTTCATTTCTATATGCATCGCATGCCTGATCCTGACACACAGGAGAAGGACGGCGAGATTCAAACAATTCCTGATCCTTATGTTTGCGGTCCTTTTCGGACTTATATTTGATGTTCTCGGAGCGGTTTCGATCGATAATGCTCCAAATACCGGCCTTGCTGTTCCGATGCTGTTTAATACCCTGTATTTCTTTTTCGCCGGATATATAGGACTTGCGTATGTCAATTATACGATCGCGTTTGTGGGTGTCAGAACAAAGTTCCACGACGTGATGCGTTATTTCCATATAGCGTTTGTCCTTGCCTATGCTGTACTTCTTGTTGTTAACGTGAAGACCGGATGGATCTTTGCTTTTGATGAGGAATACAGATATGTCTTCGGACCTTATCATTTCATCTGCTATATTCCCGCTGGGTATTTCATCACCGGCGGATTTTTCTATATGCTTTCCAACAGAAAGAACCTGGGTCTCAGGGAGATGCTCTCACTTTCAGGATTTGTTTTCGTGATCCTCGGAACTGTTTTCCAGGCACTTCTTCTTCCGGAGGTGCTCCTTACCTTCTTCTTCGGATCGCTGGCGGTGACGATCATACTGGTATTTGTCGAGACCCCCGATTATGCATATCTCCAGGAAGCGCTTGCGGAACTTGATTCCGCCAAGATCGAAGCCGAGAAGGCCAAGCATGTGAAGGGTGAATTTCTTTCTTTTGTATCGAGGGAACTCAAAACACCTATGAACACCGTGCTTGGAATGGATGAGATGATCCTCAGGGAAAGCCACGACGAATATATAAGCGGATACGCAAGGGACATCGCGACTGCCGGCAACAATCTCATGGAGACTCTCAACAAGATCCTTGATTATTCCGACATCGAGACCGGCAAGCTCGAGATAGTAAATGCACCGTATAAGGTATCCACTGTTGTCAGGGAAGTTTACAAGACGGTTGTATTCAAGTCCGAGGAGAAGGGACTCAAGATAGGCTGTGATGTAGGCTCGCTTGTTCCGGAGGTTCTGGTGGGTGACAGCGTGCGCATCAGGCAGATCATGCTCAATCTGCTCACGAATGCGATCAAGTACACACATTCCGGAAGCGTGAACCTTTATGTGGGTTCCAATGAGATCGATGATAAGAATGTGATGATGGAGATCCGGGTTTCCGATACCGGAATAGGTATTGACGAAGAGGATCTTGAGAAGATATTCGGAACCTTCGACCGCGCGGGCGATATCCACTCAAGGAGCGGTGAAGGAGTGGGACTCGGTCTTTCGATAGTTGCGAAGCTTACGGACATGATGGACGGAGAGATCAAGGCGGAGAGTACACCCGGAAAGGGTTCCGTATTTATTGTAAAGATCCCGCAGAAGATCGCGGAGAAATCGGATCTTATCGACAATACCGCAGAGGAAACCGTCAGGGAAGCCGGTGCGGCCGGTCCCCTTTTCAAGGCTCCGAAAGCGAAGGTTCTTATTGTTGATGACAATGATATCAACAGGGTGCTTGAGGCGATGCTCCTTAAGGAGACCGAGGTGCAGACAGCCCAGGTAGCCGGCGGAGAAGAGATGCTCGCAGAGCTTATGGGAACCAGCTATGATGTGGTCCTGCTCGATCATATAATGCCGGATATGGACGGTGTGGAGGCTATGAAGCGTGCAAAGCAGATAGAAAGAGTCAAGAATGCTTCGACCGCGTTTATAGCACTTACGGCCAATTCACTTCCGGGCGCAAGGGAAGAGTATCTAAGACAGGGATTCGATGATTTTGTTTCGAAACCCGTAAACGGAAGGCGTCTTGAGGAAGCTGTCATGAAGCAGCTTAACAAGTCCCTTATCCTTGAAAATTTTAGCTAAATATGCAACAATGTTCTATGGGGGGAGAATCACAAGGAGAGTAGATGTATAGAGTCTATTATCTTGATCTTGCGGCGATCGTGATTCTTAGTGCCATTTTTACCGCACTCATATTCAGGAGAATGTACCGGGGAAGGGAAAACCGGGCATTTGTTAAGTATGTCGTTCTTCTGCTCGTGCTTGCAACGGCAGATGTTCTTCGTATTGCTCCCTTATACTGGCTCAGGCCTCTTTCTTATTCTGTTGCATTCAGAACCATATGCTGTTCTGCATACACCTTCCTTAATCTTGTCAATTATGCCATGTATATATACATGGTGGGAAAGATGACAGGCACATTCAAAAAGATCACGACGACCCCGGTTCTGGCCATTCTTTTCGGCCTTCCGGTGGCAGTCAGTGCCGTTATGATCGTTTCCAATTTCTTCACCCAAAAACTGTTTTACTATAACAGGATCAGTGAATTTGACATTATGTATCACCGCGGACCGCTGATGTGGGTGATGGTAGTGGCGGGATATTATTATGCGGCCTTTGCATTTGTCCACATTATCATCTGCTTTTTCAGAAAGCGTCTGGATAAAGTCAGGTTTGCCGCACTCATGGTCGTATTCCCCATCAATATACTCTTCTTCAATATTCAGAGTTCTTACCCGAATGTTGTTGTTCAGGTATTCGGATATGCCACCACGGCACTTATCCTCAGCTTCTATGTCATAAGTCCCGAAGAGTACCTGGATATGGAAACGGGTGCTAAATCATATACCGCGTTCAGACGTACGATCGGCAACATCTTCAGCTCGAGAGATGATGCATTTGTCATATTCGGAAGACTTCAGAATCTTTCATCCATCAGATCGGCTCTGGGATACGAAACATATCTTTCTCTGCTCAGGGATATTTCCGACAGTATCTATTCAATGCTGAAGGTCGGAAAGAGTATCGATATTAATCTCTATTATCTCAAGAACGGATTGTTTGCGTTTGTCATAAGAGGTAAATATGATGTTGACCGCATAGAGGAAACTGCTCAGGCCATGGTTCCCAAGCTCAGGGATCTGTTTGTTGTGGATGGCATCAGGCTTAAGCTGGACTTTGCAATGTGCGGTGTGATGATACCCAACGAGATAATGTCGGAAAGTCAGCTCATCAGGCTGTCCGAAAGCTTTGATCATGCTGTTCCCCTCAATAAGTATGTCAGATATTCCGAGATGGTTCCGGAGAAGGATTTCGTTGTAAAGAACAATCTCGACAGGATCATATCCGATGCGATCAAGAATAATAAGTTCGAGATGTATTACCAGCCGATCTACTCAACCAGGGATGGAAAATTCGTTTCCGCCGAAGCGCTTATAAGGCTTCGTGACGAACAGCTCGGATTCATCTCTCCCGCATTGTTCATACCCGCGGCGGAAAAGAGCGGAAGCATACTCCAGATCGGTGAGTTTGTCATCAAGGATGTATGCAGATTCCTCTCTGAGAGCGACCTTGCTAATTCGGGGATCAGATTCCTGGAAGTAAACCTTTCGGTTGTCCAGTGTATGCAGGCCAATATGGCATCCAGGATCCGCGATATACTTGATGAGTACAATATCACTCCGGACAGGATCAATTTTGAGATAACGGAGACTGCTTCCGAATATCTTGCGGATGCTGTGCTCAGGACTATGAGCGATATCTCCGACAACGGAAACGGATTCTCGCTCGATGATTACGGTTCGGGCTATTCAAATCTCAGCCGTGTCATGAGCTTCCCTTACAGGATAATCAAGCTGGATAAATCGCTTGTCGACGGACTGGGCAATAATAGGAGCTATGAGATCGTACGTCAGACCATAAGCCTGCTCAAGAGCCTCGGTGCCGAGATCGTCGTCGAAGGCGTGGAGGATAAACAGAAAGCAGAATGGTTCAGCGATATGGGATGCGAATATATTCAGGGATATTATTACGCAAAGCCCATGCCCGAGCATGAATTTATTGCATTTTGCAAGAGTTCTGCGGTAGGATGAGATAAGAAAAACCGGAAAGATGCGCTTTCCGGTTTTTTCGTATATCGTGATCGATTCAAATGTCCAGTTTCTTATCAAGGATATTCGCGGAGATCCTGTACATCAGGACGGCAGTCACACCATAGATCAGTATATTTATGACCGGTCTGTCTATGGCAGAGATAAGGCAGCAATCCGGTCCGAACAGATCATATCCCTTGCCAAATACCAACCATTCTGAATATGAGTACTCTATCCGTGAAAATAAATCCATGATCAGAAGATGAACATTGTACATGACTATGCCGGTTATAAATATCACTCCCTTTTTCTGGAGGATATTGTATTTTCCGCAGATCCGGCTTGATACGGTCAGCGTGAAAACAAATGACAGATAAATATTCGCGGCTATCACTGCAAAAGCAATGAT
>JAILOC010000130.1 GCA_024691045.1 Lachnospiraceae bacterium
CGGAGGGAAGCTATGTCCAGATCAGAGCAGACTCCGCTTCCGCAGTCTATGCCGTGACGGAGACTCCCGACGAAACAATGAAGTCGGTTCTTTACGCGTTTCTTGCGGTAACGGTTCTGGTCTTCCTTATCATCTTCATCAGGCAGGTCCGCAAGGTATGGAGAAAACAGCCGCAAAAGCCGTAAATCAATGATAAAAGGTTGCGATTAACTAACAATAGTTATAAAATGTGGGGTAAGCCTTCTTTTTAGGCTTGCCCCATTGTTTTAAGCGAATTCCTGCCGGTAGCAGGACGCATGAAAGGAGAAAAGTATTATGGATCAGGAATTGTTTTTAAGTCTCTATCGTCATTCTATTGCCCACGTTCTGGCAAAAGCAGTCATCGAAATCTACGGAAAAGAAAACGTACAGTATGCCATCGGACCTCAGATAGCCGACGGATGCTACTATGATTTCGTTCTCCCCCGTGCAGTCACGGAAGAGGATTATCAGGTCATCGAAAACAAGATGAACGAGATAATCAAGAGAAAAGAGGACTGGAGAAGAGAAGAGATCTCAAAGGCAGATGCCCTTGAGATGTTCAAGGACCAGAAGTTCAAGACCGAGATCATCACCGACCTTCCCGAAGATGAGAAGCTCACGATCTACTACACCGGCGACGACTATGTCGATCTGTGCAGGGGCCCTCATGTAGAGAATTCGAGAGATCTTATGGGTGTTGCATTCAAGGTCAGAAGCGCATCCGCGGCATATTGGAGAGGAGACCAGAAGAGGGATGTAATGCAGAGGATCTATGTCTATGCATTCCCTAATAAGGATGAACTCAAGGCTCACCTCAATATGATCAGGGAAGCTATGGAAAGAGACCACAAGAAGCTCGGACCCAAGCTCGATCTGTTCATGTTCAGCGAATCCGCTCCCGGAATGCCTTACTGGCTTCCCAGAGGATGGAGACTCTACAGAACTCTTATGGAATTCTGGAGAGACATCCATGACAGACACGGATATCAGGAGATCAAGACTCCCATCATCAACAACAAGAAGCTCTGGCTCATCAGCGGCCACTGGGCTCACTATGTAAATAACATGTTCATCGTTCCCGGTGTTCTCGGCAACGTGGCAGCTACGGCCAAGATTCCCCAGGAGGACGGATCCGTTTCGGAGGTAACCCTAGATCCCGTATACGATCAGACGGATGACGACACTATGGCTGCAAAGCCCATGAGCTGTCCCAATGCGATGAACGCATATAAGAGAACCATCCACTCATATAAGGAACTTCCCATCCGTTACAACGAGGTAGGACTCGTACACCGTAAGGAGAAATCCGGTCAGATGAACGGTCTTTTCCGTGTACAGGAATTCCGTCAGGACGATGACCATACATTCGTAATGGAATCACAGATTGAGGATGAGATCGCCGATATCATGGAGATCGCAGACCAGATCTATTCCACCTTCGGAGTAACCTACAGAGCCGAGCTTTCAACCAGACCCGAGGACTTCATGGGAGATATCGAGACCTGGGACAGAGCGGAGGCTGCTCTGAAGAAAATCCTCGACAAGAAGTACGGTGAGGGCGGATATGAGATCAATGAAGGCGACGGAGCATTCTACGGTCCCAAGATCGACCTTCAGATGAAGGATGCACTCGGAAGAGAGTGGCAGTGCGGAACCATCCAGCTCGACTTCCAGCTTCCCCACAATTTCGGACTTACATATCAGGATGCGGACGGCGCGATGAGCCAGCCCATCGTTATCCACAGAGCAATCTTCGGATCCTTCGAAAGATTCATAGGTATCATCATCGAAAACTTTAAGGGTGCTTTCCCCTTCTGGATTTCACCCTATCAGGTCGGCCTTGTTCCGATCAAGCCCGAGCATAATGATTTCACCAAAGAGCTTCAGGACAAGTTTGAGGCAGCAGGCGTCAGGGTTGAAGCCGATTATGCTGACAGGAATATGAATGAGAAGATCAAGTTCTACAAGACAATGAAGGATCCCTACATCGTTGTCATCGGTGACAAGGAGGTTGAGTCGAAGACTCTTTCCATCACCGTAAGAGGTCAGAAGGAACAGCTTCATGATATTCCCGTCGATGCATTTGTTGAAGCTTGTAAGAAACTTAATGAAACCAGAGCTCAGGAACTTGATGGGAAGATAAATGGCTGAGAACCGGACATACAAAAGAGGACAGACGATAATCGAGGCAGGCTCGGCGATATCTTCGCTGGGCCTGATCATATCCGGGCGAGTGGCGGCGGTTTATCCCGGTGGCGCCATGATACTCGACCGTGCGGATGTTATGGGTATAACCGAGGTTGTGAACGAGGTTCACTTCCTCGGTTATAAAGCTGTTTCCGATACGGTTGTCGTTCCTTATCCCTATACGAATCTTGAAACTTTAGAGAAACTCCTGTCACAGCACTCGGACTTTGCCAGGGTTTCTCTTTGTTCATTATTCAAACAGATCACCGGTCTTCTCGGACAGTGCCAGATCTCCGAGATTCATTCCGGCGACCTGTATCAGAAGCTTGGCAGGGATGTCGATCTGTACAGCAGTCTTTGCAAGAAGTTCCGCGTCAAGGCGGAAGATATCAGTGAGATATCCGAGCTGGACACATATCTGATCGAAGAATCATCCGATACCTGGCTCGCGGATTATTATGCGGGACTTGCAAAGCTTTATCAGTCCGAAACCGGAAAGACCGTGGCCACGGATCTTTCCGTAACCATGGGTATGCTGAGAAAAGGAAGTCTTGATTCCAGAAAGGCTTACCAGCTTCTTGACAATTACTATACCTTCAGGCAGGAACTCGGCAACATCTATTTCAAGCCCGAAGGAAACGATCTCTACGATCATCTGACCGAACTGTTCTTCAGACTCAGCCCGGGCAGTGACGATATGTTCGAACTCAGAAAGACGATCACCAGAATAGAAGAATCCTTCTATGACGAGGTCGGACTTGATGACGGAATCTACAGAAGCAGGATGGATGCTTTTGCGGATAAGGCGGACAATCTTCCCGAAGCACCGGATGAAGAGGAAGATAACGGAGGCGAAGATGAGGCTGGATTCACCGAGGAGCTGAGCGGCTCGCTTGATAAGATCATCGACTTTATCGGAGAAGAATCCGAAACGGTCATTAATTTCAAGACCCACGTGATGGATCTTAAGAATGTGGATGATCCCGAATCCGTGGACGATGATGTCTCGACTCTCAGGAAAAGGATCGCAAACGAGTTCTATGATATTTATAAACTGGTATTTTTCAGAACTCTCGAAAAGACTCCGACTCTTCCTGTGCTCATGTTCCTTTACTTCGGATATGTGGATGAGCAGCTTGCCGGAAAGAAGTATTCCGCTTGCCTTGCGCAGATCGCCTCGACTCTGAAGGATCATTCCGGCGCCGGAATCTATACCTTCTATGACTGGCTGAAGAATATATATAACGGCAAAAAGGATCCCAGCCGTGATGAGTTCGATACCGACTATACCGATACGATCCATAAACTGAAGATACAGAACAAGATCGATGCGGCAGAAGAAAAGAAAAGACTATTGGACGGAAGAGCCAGAGTTAACTTTGAGCTCGATAATTTCTTCCGTTCAGCCGATAAGGTAACCTACGGAAGGATCACAACCTTCTGTCCCATATTCCTTGAGAAGACCTGTATCAAGGATCCTTCCTCAACTCTTGTCACTCTCGAAGATATCTCCGATTCGCTCGGAAAGATCAGGGAGATCGATTATACCGCATATTACCGTGAGAGCCTCGATCAGAAAAATATCGAGATCATGGGCAAGGAAACTATCCATCTGGAATATCTTCCCGATTTTATACTGATGCCCAATATGGGTACAAGGGCGGTAATGTGGCAGGAGATAGAAGGAAAGCTCCGCAATTCACCCTCCAGAATGGCCATAAGCATTTTCCATGCTGAGGATATCTTCGGAACACTCATAAGGCTTACCGGAGATTTCAGGTGGGAGATGTGCAAGCGTGTTCAGGGCGCCAGATGGAACGACGTTACCGAACATTCGCTTACCAGTGAATACTTCGACTATGTACAGTTTTACAGAAAGAACAGGGATCTCAGTCCCGAGATCAAGGAGAAGATCAGGACTTCGCTTCAGAGAGCCAAGAACAGCTTCAAGGAAATGTTCATCCGCGATTACATACTCTGGATCATGTATGAAGGAAACGGATCCCCCAGGCTCAATAAGGTAGCCAGGCAGATAATCCATACATATTGTCCTTTTAACAGCAAGCTGAATGCGAAGCAGAGAGCGAACCCCATCTACACCGAGCTTATAGACAGAAGCGAACTAAAGAAGGGGCAGAAGCTCCACAGACTTGAAGGCCTTGAAAAGAAACTGGCCAATTCCGGACTTGTGGTTCCCGATACTCTCAAAGAAGAGATAGCATTTGTCTCCGGAAATATATAAAAAAGTGAGGCTGTATTTATGGCAATGAATCCCATAGCGATGATGCAGGCGGCAGGACGCATCAAGATCTTCCAGGAGCAGCATCCGAAAGCCATAGCATTCATACAATCGATATCGAACGGCGATCTCAGGGAAGGCTCGGTGATCGAACTCAAGGTCACAACCCCCGAGGGCAAAGAATCCGTATCCAACATAAGGCTTACCAGGGAAGATATAGAAACCTTTAATCTGTTCAAAAATTCACAGACAGGAAATTGACCAATGAGAACCGATGATGTAATAAACGAAATAGAAAAAGTAGTCAGAGGCAAAAGAGAGGTTGTGACAATAGTTCTCTCAACACTCATTGCCGGAGGTCATGTTCTTCTCGAGGACATTCCCGGTGTTGGAAAGACCACACTTGCCGTTGCGCTTTCTAAAGCCCTCGGACTTGATTATTCAAGAGTACAGTTCACTCCGGATGTTGTTCCCGGAGATCTTCTCGGATTTACGTATTACGATCAGAAAACCGGCGAGTTCACATTCCGTGAGGGAAGCATATATACCAACTTGTTTCTTGCCGACGAGATCAACAGGACCTCTCCCAAGACCCAGTCCGCACTGTTGGAAGTAATGGAAGAGAGGCGTGCTACTGTTGAAGGTAACACCAGAGCACTTCCGGATCCCTTCTTCGTCATAGCAACCGAGAATCCCTATGGCTCCAGTGGAACGCAGAAGCTTCCGGAGTCCCAGCTTGACAGATTTATGACATGCATGTCAATGGGATATCCCGATCACATCAGTGAAGTGGAGGTTCTTGCAGGAGATGCTCGATCGAAGATGGATACCGTGAATGCAATCTTTACCGCAGATGAGATACTCGGCATACAGAAGGCAGCATCCGAGGTCTATACGGATCCCGCACTTTATGATTATGTTGTCGCACTTTCCGAGGCTACCAGAAGCGAAGAGAGATTTTCGCTCGGCCTTTCACCCAGAGGAAGCATAGCACTCTATAAGGTTTCAAGGGCACTTGCATTTATGTCCGAGAGAAATTATCTGACACCCGAGGACATACACAGGGCATGGATCTACACCTCGGCACACAGAGTAAAGCTTTCACCCAGGGGAAGAGCATCGGGACTTTCGGTGGGAGAGATCCTTTCCGAGATCATAGCAAGCGTCCCCATTCCCAAGATCAGCTAAGATGGAACATTTCAAAAACGTTCTGTATATTATTTCATATATATTGATGACGGCAGCGGTGCTTTTGGCAGCGGTTTTCTACAGACAGGCCCTTGCCTCGATACTTCTTGTTTTTCTTATAGTACTTCCCTTCGTATCCATAGCCGTGGGATCGTATGGATCAAAGCATCTTACGGTGACCGCGTCGGCCCCTCCCGAGCAGATAACGGAAGGGGACGAATTCAGGATCAGACTCCACATCAGGAATACAACGTTCGTACCTCTGTTAAGGTGCATCATCCCGTATTCCTTCTATAATTCGTACCGTAAGGATGACAGGATGTTTACCATCACCCTTGCGGGAGAAAGCTTCGTATCGGATCATGTGAATATTGCCTTCAGGACATCAATGCCCGGACTGTTCACATTTGATGCGGACAGGATCCTGATAAGCGATCCCCTGCGTTTCCGAACATTCACCGTTAAAAATGATATTCACATCATTATTCCCGTAATGCCGATGACTGTACCTGTTCCGGATATGATCCTTTCAAAATACGAAGGCGAACCTGCCGACGATATCCCGTCGGACAGCGGTGAACTTACCAGGGATATAAGACAGCTCAGGGAATACAGGGCCGGAGACAGGCTTAAAGATATTCACTGGAAGGCATCTGCCTCAGCCGGAGAGCTGATCGTGAAGGAATATGAAAGAAGCGTTGATCTTATGTACCTGCTTCTTCCTGAGATCATAAAGGGAAATGAGACAAAGGTCCTCAGACTGTATTATTCCCTTGGCTCAAAGATGATCTCGGAGAATAAGGGATTCAGAACGGCAGTTTACCACCCGCTTGAAAAGACATTTTATTATAGCAATGTAAGTACCTTGAACGATCTTGATGAGAGTGTTTACGAGATAATGAGGGAGAATGCATCGGATACCGGGGTTTTCCCGATGTTCATGGCACAGAATCCCGGAAGCTACGGGATAATAAGGATATGTCCGGAAGGAATACTAAATACATAAAAAAAGAAAAGATGCTCACCCTTCAGTCCGATCCGCATCCCGGATTAAAGGGACGCAGGGAACTTAAGGACAGGAAGAAGGAGCTTGAGGAGCGCGGAGTATGTGAGGGAGATATCTCGGGAGATAAGACCCCTCATAAATTCATAGCGGTCCTTCTGAGGGGCATACTGATTTTTTTCGGTGCGTACGGAACAGTGTGGGGGCTTGCGGGATCATTCGATCTTGCATACGATCCCGTGAAGGTTTTCGTATGGATATTTGTGATGGCCATTATTTCGGCGACCGTCTATTATAATCGCGCGACCTTCTATGTCGGTTATATAGTCATGTTCATTTCGTTCTTTGTTTTCTCGGTATTGATGTACGCATATATCAACTCGGGCTTCCAGGCCTTTATGAACGAACTGAATGAACATTATGTTGATTATTTCTCACTTCCCGCATTAAGGGTTTCGGATGAGATCATTGCGGACAGAAGCCTGTCCGTTCCCATCGCATGCATATTCATGGGCTGGGTTTACTGCATAATGCTCAATGTAACGATATCCAGTTACATGAATCCGGCACTTACGTTTCTTATCACTTTTCTTCCGCTTCAGGCGGCTTTCTATATCGATATCACACCTTCGTACGTCTGTATGTCCATGCTCATCATGTGCTATGCTTCGGTGCTTGTGCTTTCAAGGGCCGGGTATTATGCACTTCCGTACAGATACAAAAAATACGAAGCCTTTTCCAGGAGAAGGCGTAAAAAGGGTGCGGATGATTCTTACATTCTTTCGGCAAGGGGAATGCTGTCCGTTTTTGGGGTATCCGCAATCCTTTCTCTTGTGTTCTTTGTCGTATCCGGAGCCGTATTCGGAGAAAACTATTCGACAAAATACATCTCGAACAAACTTAAGAATAAAACCGATGATTATGTTGAAGTGCTTGTAATGAACGGACTCATGTCCATGTTCAACCGCTATGAAGCTACGGGCGGACTTGCACACGGAAGGCTGGGCGGCGTGGGCTCCGTCACGCCCGATTATGAAACGGATCTTGTCATAACCTATGCACCCGAAACACCGGATACCATATATCTCCGTGCTTTTATAGGAGACAGGTTTTCGGTCGACAGATTCAGCGAAGACAATAATGTGTTTGAGGGGTATCAGTTCGAGCCCTTCTACTCCGATGACGAATCCACCGAGATGAAGATTGAAAATATCGATGCGGATCCGGGATATTATTATCTTCCCTATCACTCTTCTTATGCGGAAGGTGACAAGGACAGAACGTCTGTCATCACATACGTGCCTTCTCTCAATACGGACAATTTCGAAACGGATGAAGGCGGAATGATAGGTTATTCCGAATATGTATTCCAAAACTATACCCTGGTACCCGAAAATCTCATACCCGTTCTTGATGAAGTGGTAAAGAAAGCGGATATGATAAATGGTGACAGGACTTACCATGGCATGCTCTACAGTTGTTCGCAGCTGCAGAAGTATTTTGCGGAAAATTACAGATACTCGCTTCAGCCCGGAAGAACCCCTATGGGAAAAGATGTCGTGGAACATTTCCTGACTTCCCAGGACAGAGGCTATTGTATGCATTTTGCATCTTCTTCGACTCTTATCCTGAGATACATAGGAATTCCCGCAAGATACTGTGAAGGTTATGTGATTACGGCAAGCCAGCTGGCCGACGGAGAGCTTCTGATAGACGAAAGCGGCGAAAGAAAGGTAAGGGTTGAACTGAGCGATGCGCAGGCACATGCATGGGTAGAGATCTATATACCGGGATACGGATGGATACCCTACGAGATGACTCCTCCTTCGTTCGGTGAAGAGGAGGCTGTTCCGATGAACGGACTGATGGGAATCCTTTCGGGTCTTTTCAGTGCCGCAACAAGGGAAGATGCCGTTGGAGAAAATGATGCTGCGGAGGGCGCCGAAACCGGAGCGGGTGCATTCAGAAGAGTGTTCGAGAGCGTGGAATTTCTGATCAAGCCTCTCGGCTTCACCGTGGCTGCGGTGATACTGATCCTTCTCCTTATCCCGCTTGTCAGAAATGCGGCAGTGCTTCTCAGGGTTGAAAAGATGAAAAAGAACGGCAGATACAGTGATGCCCTTCTTGTCAGATACAGATCGTATGTCCGGACGCTGAACAGAAAGAAACTGGTCTCTTCGGTGAATGTGGACAGCGTAGCGTTGTCGGAAGATCTTATGGACAGACTGTCGGAGCTTGCAGACTCAGGTGAATCGTTAAGAAACGGTACAGATTTACGTGATATCGGAATCAACGCGGAAACCGTCGGACGCACGGTCAGAACGGCAGCTTTTTCGGGCTGTGACATAAGCGGCTCCGAATACGCAAATGCCTGCGCGGCAATGAAAATTATTCTCAGAGCGGTGTCTCATATCCGCATAAAAAAGGCAAAATCCTTGCAAATCGTCGCGGAAACTGTATAATTAAATATAGTTTCCAATGTCTGTTTTGGCTTTACGGAGGGATCATATGAAGGATGTCACGATAATTGGGGCAGGTGTCGTCGGATGCGCGATAGCAAGAGAACTTTCAAGATACGATCTCAATGTGACCGTCTTTGAAAAGGAAGCCGATGTATGTGAAGGCACATCCAAAGCCAACAGCGGAATAGTCCATTCCGGATATGATGCAAAACCCGGAACTCTGAAAGCACGTTTCAACGTGGAAGGCAATCGCCTTATCCATGACCTTTCCAAGGAACTTGATTTCCCGTTCAAAGAAAACGGCTCGCTCATCCTTGCCCTCGAAGAGGAAGGAAGAAAGGGCCTGGAGGAACTGCTGGAACGCGGTAACAAAAACGGCGTTCCCGGTCTTCGTATTGTCGAAAAAGAAGAATTAAAACGGATGGAGCCGAATGTTTCGGAGAACGCGGCATGTGCTCTCTACGCTCCCACAGGAGGCGTTGTCTGTCCGTTCAACATGACGATCGCCTTCGCGGAAAACGCCGCAGACAACGGTGTATCCTTTGTCTTTGATGAAGTGAAGGGTATCGAAAAGCTCAAGGATGAAAACGGAGAGGTTTTCTACAGGATCACTGCGGGAAAAGAAACCTTCGATACCAGGACCGTAGTAAATGCGGCGGGTGTATATGCGGATGTCTTTCACAACATGGTCTGCGAAAAGAAGATACATATCACACCCGTAAAGGGTCAGTACTGTCTGATGGACAAAACCGCCGGCGGTCATGTCAGGCATACACTTTTTCAATTGCCTACGAAATCGGGAAAAGGAGTGCTTGTTACTCCTACCGTTCACGGAAACCTTATGTACGGTCCCACCGCCGATGAAGCAGAAGACCCCGAGGATACTTCCACTACCGCGGAGGGACTTGATACGGTTCTGTCCAAGGCATCTCTTTCCGTAGAGGATCTTCCCCGCAAGACGATTACTTCCTTTGCGGGACTGAGGGCCCGTGAGGACGGAAGGGATTTCATAATAGGTGAAGCGGATGATGCGCCGGGATTCTTCGATGCGGCCGGAATAGAGTCGCCCGGACTTACCGCCGCACCCGCGATCGGCGTGCATCTC
>JAILOC010000181.1 GCA_024691045.1 Lachnospiraceae bacterium
ACCAAGCGGCGTAACTTTGGAGTTATCATGATACCAGCACACAAAGAAATAGACATGATCATCCAATGGGTACTCATCAAGAAGTTCTTCAAATCCCGGAAGTTCCTTCACATTCGTAAAAACGTCTGCCAGTTTTTCCAACTCTTCTTCATTTTCCACCACGTGAAAATCACTGCCGACAGATCCGCTGAAGTTGAAATCATATGCTTCCATATAGATATCTTCTGTGGATAATCTGTACGCAGATGATTCCGTACCGACATAAGTCTCATCGGAATCGTGATGATATGATATCCATAATATGCCCAAAAGCATTATTACCGCTATGATTGCCAATATCTTCTTCATGAAATAACTATTCCCTATAATTCATACTCAATTATATTACTTACCCTTACATACATGCCGTCGATCCAGGCAGTCAGATAAATGGTATGAACGCCCTCTTTTCCGTGGAGCCACTGATACTCCGAATCAAGCATCGTCTCATTTTCAGCGTTTCTGTCCAATACCTGCACACCGTCCAGTTCTATATGCCATCCCAAACTTTCGAAACCATCGTGCTCATCTCTGACGATCAGATAATCGCATTCTTCATATAAAGTCAGGGTAAAAGTTTCAACCACTTCAATCTCATCAAGCATTTTCTGTCTGTATGAAAGGAAATCCTCTTCTACTCCGTTAAACAAAAAGGCAGCACTGCAGTTTCTAAAGGTTATCGATCCTTCTCTGCCGATGATTCCTCCGTAATCATCATCTCCGCCTTCAACCACCCCCGTTGCGTGAACATTTTCCCATACATTTGTCCACAATATCTCACCGCCGACAATTCCCGTACCGGAGGTTCCGCTGACATATGCATCCTCAAAATTTATATTACGGACTATGACATCAAGTCCGCGGCCGATAAACCCGCATTCATCATATCCAAGGCGTATACTCATTCCTTTTATGGTATGCCCCTGTCCGTCTATCGTTCCGCAAAAAGCATGAGAATTTCCGTTTTTATACCATCCCATCGGCATCCATGTATAGCCGGTCAAATCAATATCTGAAATCAGCGTCACGCTTACTTTTTCCCATTCATCAGGACGGGAATTGACGTAATAAACGACCGAAGCAAGTTCCTCAGGGGTGGAAACACAGAAATTCGGAGCGTTATCATATGCCCAGTTTTTATCGGCAAGTTCCATTATGCTGCCTGTATTGTATTGTCTTTCCCAATCCGATACAAACAGAGTCATATCCATATCATACTCATATTCAGATGCATCTATTCCCCAGACTGTATACCATTGATATGCATCCACCAAAAGATATACTCCCTCTTTCTTTATAGGTGCAGTAATCGTATTTGCCTCGGTATCGCAAACGCATTTATTTACGGTTTTGTAAAACATGGATTTTTCATCATAACGAAGCATGATCAGATTACTCTCGGGGATTCCGCGAAGTTCATCTTCATCATATACAAATGTCAGTTCCACATCATCCACATCCGAAAAGGATACCTCAACCGGAACACCTACCAGTCCGACCACCCCGCTATGCATCACATTCATCCCGTACAGATCAAAAATGCTTACTTTTTTGCCGATCTTACCCTTGCACTCTCCGGATAAGATCACCTTTATCACTTCGGGTTTATCGGGGTTATATATATCCACCTCGTAGGATTTTCTGCTGTCCTCTTCAG
The DNA here is from genome assembly GCA_024691045.1 of Lachnospiraceae bacterium. The sequence goes on from JAILOC010000181.1 coordinate 1,697, forward strand.
GCGAAACTTCCGATTCGGTATTTTCCTGAGTTTCTTCAACCGGATCATTATCAAATGCGCATCCGGTAAAAAGAATACTTATAGATAAAAAAATTATGATCAGATATTTTTTCATGTTTTGTCCATGCCCCATTATCATTCAGAGAACGTGTCATTTCATTTTCAACATACATGTTTTATTACTATTTATCAATCAGATATCAGAAAGTAGCAATAATATGCAGAAAAAAGCAGCAATCCCATAATAAGAGAGTGCTGCAGCCAAAGCCGATCACAATATCAACTTTATTTATAGGGCGATTTCTTCCATTACTTTGGGAAGGATGCACTTTGGTCCGTAAGGATATTTAACGGATATGTAGTCAGCGAATTTCATCGGGTCCTCATTGTTGTCCGCGAACATATCCCAGTGACCCGGAATGACGAATGAAGATCCCGTCTCACCCGCAAGGTCAGCCGCCTCCTGATATGTCATGTTGCCGATGCAGTTCTCACTGTATCTCTTCGCATCACGACCATTGATAGGGAGGAGCTGCAGATCGATGTTTCCAAACGATTTTATCTTGGGCAGCATTCCTTCATATCTTACGGTGTCACCCGCATGATGGATCCTGACTCCGTTACCTTCGATGATATATTGCAGATACGGATAAAGTCCGGTTTCATCCTTATCAAGGAACTCATGAGCTGCGGCGATGGCATGAACAGTTATATCTCCGATTTGTACCGACTCTCCTTCATTCACCCCCACGGCATTTGAGGGATCCATCCCGTCCGCAAGCACGGTCTGCATATGTTTGCGGGGAAATATGAATTTTGCATCCGGATTCTTACGCGCCCAGATCCTCCACGATTCATGGTCTATATGATCGAGATGGTCATGTGTTCCGAGAAATGCATCAATTCCGGTCAGTTCTCCGGCAGGTATGGGCGGAGCAACCTGTCTGGCTCCAAAAGGGGTCGCGAAATAATCGATGCAGATCTTCGTGTTTCCGATCTGCACCATAAGCCCCATCTGTCCGAGCCACCAAAGGTGTGCCCTGTTTTCATCGCTCAGCTTTATCGCCATATCTGTCCTCTATGTAATCTGCAAGATATTCGGGACACAGTGCCCTGATATGTACTCCGTCCTCCTCATATTTTTCGGATTCAACTTCAGCTTCTTCATGGAAGCGGTTTATGATCTGCCCGTCCTCAAATGGAATGACTTTCTCCACGATCCGGTTTCCTTTTCGAAAAATGCTCTGAAGTTCATCAAGAAGATCATCAACCCCGTAACCTGTCTTCGCGGAGATGTAGAACTTATCGCTCCCCGGAGTGTTCTTTATGTTCATATCCGCATCGCGAAGGTCGGACTTATTATAAACATAGATCCTTGGGATTCCGAGCACATCCATATCCTTCAGGATATCTTCCGTGACCTTCTTGTGATCGTCGTGATGGGGATCCGAGGAATCCATTACGATAAGGAGCACATCCGCGTATTTCAGCTCCGAAAGAGTGGAGCGGAATGCCTTGATAAGATCGTGCGGAATGTTCTCGATGAAGCCTACGGTATCGGAAAGAAGGAAGGGCTTTCTTCCCGGAAGATCGATCTTCCTGATCGAAGTATCGAGAGTCGCAAAGAGCATGTTCTTCTCGAACACCTTCTTGCCCGCCGTCTTATCCGGAGTGGGGTCTCCGAGTTCCACAAGGCAGTTCATAAGCGAAGACTTGCCGGCATTCGTATATCCCACAAGAGCAACGTGGGGATATCCTCCGCGGCTTCTGCCCTCTCTCTGGACATCCCGCGTTCTTTCCATTACGGTCAGTTCTCTCTTTAGTTCACTGATCCGTCTTGAGATCTGACGTCTGTCGAGCTCTATCTGTGTTTCACCGATACCCTTGTTCGCACGGCTTCCTCCGCCGCCTCCCTGTCTTCCGAGATGCTGCCACATTCCGGTAAGGCGGGGCATCATGTACTGAAGATATGCGGTCTCGACCTGAAGTCTTGCTTCTCCAGTTCTCGCCCTTCTCGAGAATATCTCGAGTATGAGATTCGTCCTGTCCCACACGGGAACACCTATTATCTTCTGCAGGTTCTTCATCTGGGCGGGGGAAAGATTTCCCAGGCATACAACGAATTCGGCACGGTTGGCCTCTGCGTGCATTTTAAGTTCCTCGGCTTTTCCCGAGCCTATCCAGGTTGCGTTATCGGGTGCAGGCAGTGACTGGGTGAGTTCATAAGCAACATCCAGATCGCATGCTTCGCAAAGGCTTACAAGTTCCTTCATTGAATAGTCGAACTCATCATCGCTTTCGTTCGTGCGAAGTCCCATTACAACTACGGTTGTCAGTTCTGTATTTTCTTTTTCAAATTCATGTGTCATAAACACATTATCGCCCCAAGCCGCGAAAAAGTACATACTACCCTGAGTATAAAGAGTGCAGCCCGCCACAGGTCCGCTTCATGATCCGGCAAAAAAAGTACAGCCCGCCCGCAGGACAGACTGTACCAAAAAATCAGAATAATATCTTCTTCAGATAATCCATATACTTGAAATAGTCTTCATCATTGCTCAGATGCTCAAGGATGACCGGCATATCCGGATCGATCGCGCTCATCTTTTCCGCGTAATACTTAAGGGGAAATTCTCCTTCACCCGGCGCACACTCTTCAAGTCTGAGCGTATATCTGCCGTCAAGATGCACATCCTTGATGTGGCAGCTTCTGATCTTATCTCCAAGGAGTTCCGCACACTCATCCACGAACTCTTCGGGGTGGAAATATCTGTCTGCGGAATTGGTCATATTGATGATGTCCATATGTACCGCAAACCTGTCTCTGTCCACATCCTCGAGAAGCTTTATATATTCCTTCGGTCCTGTCGGGATCATCCACGGCATCGGCTCCAGGGTGAAATACGTATTCTTCACTTCAGCCCTGTCTATCACCTCACGTACCATCGATACGGTCTTCTTCCAAGCCTCTTCAGAATAATTTTCCCTGTATCCGCCGTCCCATACCGGCCCCATGGATCCTGCAACGTTTACGGCACATCTTGCTCCGACAAAATCCGCAAGGCGGAGCTGCTCTACGGTGTAATCCATATTTGCTTTACGCTCATCCGGATCGGATGAAAGAGCATTTCTCCATATCCCGACTTCCGCGATCACAAGTCCTGCTTTTTCCGCAGCTTCCTTGTACGCGATGATCTTCGATTCGGGTTCGTTACTCTGAACAGGAAAGACCACTGCTCCACAGCCGAGGTTCATCTGTGTTTGCGCCCATTGCTCGGGAGAATCATATGCAAGAGGTGACGATGTTCCGAGTCTCATATCAGATTCCCTCCTTTGCTCAGATCAGGTTTCCGGTGAAATGAAGGACGGAAGGATCTATGCTCTTCACATCTGCCGAGCCGGTAAAGCTCATGATGTACCTGAGTTCGTTATTCGTCTTCGTAATGAAGTTCTTAACTCCGCTGACGCCGTCCTTTTCAAGTGCGGGCATCATCGATCTTCCTACAGCGGCCGCATCAGCACCGAGAGCAAGAGCCTTGAAAACATCGGCGCCGCTTGCTATTCCGCAATCGACTATGATCTTAACATCCTTCCCCTTTAATGCTTCCTTTATCTTCGGAAGTATCATCATGGGAGGAACCGCATAGGGAAGACGTCCG
>JAILOC010000189.1 GCA_024691045.1 Lachnospiraceae bacterium
ACATGATCCAGAGTATGTAGTCGCGGATGAACATTTCCTTGAAACTGTTCTTCGCTCTCTGAAGGGAGGTCCTGATCTTCTCCTTGATCTGAGCCCCGAGATCAAGGAGAAGATCAGGACCTCCCTTCAGAGAGCGAAGAACAGTTTCAAGGAAATGTTCATCCGCGACTACATACTCTGGATCATGTACGAAGGAAACGGATCGCCCAGACTCAATAAGGTAGCAAGGCAGATAATCCATACCTATTGTCCTTTCAGCGGAAAGCAGAACGCCAAGCTCCGCACCAATCCGATCTACACCGAACTGATAGACAGAAGCGAGCTCAAGAAGGGACAGAAGCTCCACAGACTTGAGGGACTTGAAAAGAAGCTTGTCAATTCCGGACAGAACGTTCCGGATACTCTCAAGGAAGAGATCGCATTCATATCAGGAATTGTTTGATGAAATGAGGCAGTACATATGGCAGTGAACCCGATAGCTATGATGCAGGCCGCGGGACGTATCAGGATATTTCAGGAACAGCATCCGAAGGCAATCGCATTTATACAATCGATATCGAACGGGGATCTCAGGGAAGGTTCTGTCATCGAACTCAAGGTGACCACACCGGAGGGCAAGACATCCGTATCCAACATCAAACTCACCAAGGATGATATCGAAACCTTTAATCTATTTAAAAATTCACAGACTGGAAATTGATCAATGAGAACAGATGATGCAATCAATGAAATAGAAAAAGTAGTAAGGGGAAAAAGAGAGGTTGTGACAATGGTCCTCGCAACACTCATCGCCGGAGGACATGTTCTTCTCGAGGATATCCCCGGCGTGGGCAAGACCACTCTGGCAGTTGCGCTTTCCAGAGCTCTGGGCCTTGATTACTCCAGAGTACAGTTCACACCCGATGTAGTTCCGGGAGATCTTCTCGGATTTACATATTACGATCAGAAGACCGGCGAATTTGTTTTCCGTGAGGGAAGCATTTACACCAATCTGTTTCTTGCGGATGAGATCAACAGAACCTCACCCAAGACGCAGTCCGCACTTCTCGAAGTAATGGAAGAAAGACGCGCCACGGTCGAAGGCAATACCAGAACTCTTCCGGATCCCTTCTTTGTTATCGCTACGGAGAATCCTTACGGATCCAGCGGAACGCAGAAGCTTCCCGAGTCACAGCTCGACAGATTTATGACATGCCTGTCAATGGGATATCCGGATCACGGAAGCGAGGTCGAGGTGCTCGCAGGAGATGCACGTTCCAAGATGGATACCGTGAATGCGATCTTTAACGCAAATGAGATAATCCGGATCCAGAAAGAGGCATCCGAGGTTTATACGGATCCCGCACTCTATGATTATGTTGTCGCTCTCTCGGAAGCAACAAGAACTGACGAGAGATTTTCGCTCGGTCTTTCTCCCAGAGGAAGTATCGCACTGTACAAGGTTTCCAGAGCACTTGCATATATGTCGGAGAGAAATTACCTGGCTCCCGCGGATATACACAGGGCATGGATCTACACATCGGCGCACAGAGTAAAGCTTTCACCCAGGGGAAGGGCATCCGGCCTTTCGATAGGAGAGATCCTTTCCGAGATCATTAAGAGCGTTCCCATTCCCAAGATCAGTTAAGATGGAACAATTCAAAAACGTTCTGTATATTATTTCATATGTGTTCATGACGGCAGCGGTGTTGCTCTTTGCTGTTTTTTACAGACAGCCCCTTGCCTCGATTCTTCTTGTTTTTCTTGTAATTCTTCCTTTTTTATCGATCGCTGCGGGAGCATACGGCTCCCGGCATCTTTCCGTTACGGCGTCGGCTCCTCCCGAACAGATAACGGAGGGCGATGAATTCAGGATAAGACTCCACATCACAAACACCACCTTCGTACCTCTTCTGAGGTGCATAATTCCATATACCTTCTGCAATTCATACAGAAAGGATGACAGGACATTTACCATTACGCTTGCGGGGGAGAGCTTCATATCCGATCATGTGAACGTTTCCTTCAAGACGGCGATGCCCGGAATGTTCACCCTGGATGCGGACAAGATCCTTGTGAGCGATCCGCTCCATTTCAAAACCTTCACCGTAGTAAATGACATTCATATCATGATACCGGTAATGCCTTCCGTGGTTCCGGTCCCGGATATGCTTCTCACACAATATGAAGGAGAACCTGCAGATGACATTCCATCCGAGAGCGGAGAACTGACCAGGGATATAAGGCAGCTCAGGGAATACAGGGCCGGCGACAGACTTAAGGACATTCACTGGAAAGCGTCCGCTTCGGCACGTGAGCTTGTTGTGAAGGAATACGAAAGAAGCGTTGACCTGATGTATCTGCTTCTTCCTGAGATAATAAAGGGAAAAGAAGAACGGTCGCTCAGGCTTTACTACTCACTCGGAAAGAAAATGCTGTCTGAGAACATGGGATTCAGAACGGCGGTTTACCATTCCGGTGAAAATTCATTCTATTACTGCAATGTAAGCTGTGAATCGGATCTTGACGAAAGTGTTTATGAGATAATGAGAGAGCGTGCATCGGAAACCGAAGTATATCCGGTGTTCATGGCTCAGAACCCCGCGAGTTATGGGGTAATAAGGATATGTCCGGAAGGAATACAAAATACCTGAAAACAGAAAAGAGTCTTACCCTTCAGACAGATCCTCATCCGGGCTTGAGAGGCAGGAAGGAACTTAAGGACAGGGTAAAGGAGCTGAACGAACGCGGCGTATGTGAGGGAGATATCACAGGTGACAAGATCCCTCATAAATACATTGCCGTTCTTCTCAGGGGCATCCTGATATTCTTCGGCGCATACGGAACCGTCTGGGGACTTGCGGGATCCTTTGATCTTGCATACGATCCGGTCAAGGTTTTCGTATGGCTTCTTGTGATGTCCGTGATCTCCGCATCCGTATACTATAACCGGGCAACCTTCTATGTCGGTTATATCGTCATGTTCATTTCGTTCTTCGTGTTCTCCGTACTTATGTATGCGTATATCAACTCGGGATTTCAGGCTTTCTTAAATGAGATAAACCAGCACTATGTCGATTATTTCTCGCTGCCCGCAGTCAGGATTTCCGAGGAGATCATCAAGGACAGAAGCCTTACCGTTCCCATAGCGTGCATATTTATGGGCTGGGTCTACTGCATCATGCTCAATGTGACGATCTCCAGCTACATGAATCCCGCTCTCACCTTCCTGATCACATTCATTCCCCTTCAGGTGGCATTCTATATAGATATCACTCCCTCGTATCTGTGCATGACAATGCTGATAATGTGCTATGCATCGGTACTTGTCCTTTCGAGGGCCGGTTATTATGCACTTCCGTACAGGTACAAAAAGTACGAGATATTCCTCAGAAGAAGGAGACGAAAGGGAGCTGATGATTCCTATATCCTTTCCGCCAGGGGAATGCTGTCCGTATTCGGTATCTCGGTGGTTCTTTCACTGGTTTTCTTTGTCGTATCGGGAGCGGTATTCGGAGAAGAATATTCCACAAAGTATGTTTCCAACAAACTGAAGAACAAGACCGACGACTATGTCGAGGTACTTGTAATGAACGGTCTTATGTCGATGTTCAACAGGTACGATGCCACGGGAGGTCTTGCTCACGGAAGACTCGGAGGCGTGGGTTCGGTCACTCCCGATTACGAAACGGACCTGATAGTGACCTATGCGCCCGAAACTCCCGAAACCGTATATCTGAGGGCGTTTATCGGGGACAGATATTACGTCGACAGATTTGTTGAAGATACCAATGTATTCGAAGGCGGAGGATTCGAGCCGTTCAATATTACGGGTGAACCCGAAGAAATGCTGATAGAAAATGTCGGGGCCGATACAGGATATTATTATCTTCCCTACCATTCAATGAATGCCGTGGGAGATAAGGACGGCGAATCGGTCATCACATATGTTCCTTCGCCCGCAGATGTATTCTATGAAACAGATGATATCGGAATGCTCGAATACTCCGAATTTGTATTCAGCAATTATACTTATGTTCCCGAAGACCTGATACCCGTCCTCGATGAAACGGTCAAAAAAGCCGACATGATCAACGATGACAGAACGTATCAGGGAATGCTGTACAGCTGTTCACGCCTGGAACAGTACTTTGCCGAGAATTACAGATATTCCCTTCAGCCGGGAAGAACACCGCTCGGCAGGGATGTTGTCGAATATTTCCTTTCATCACAGGACAGAGGTTATTGTATGCACTTTGCATCGGCAGCAACCCTGGTGCTCAGGTACGTGGGCATCCCCTCGAGATACTGCGAGGGCTATGCGCTTACCGCAAACCAGCTGGCGGAGGGCGAGCTTCTTATCGATGAAAACGGAGACAGAAAAGTAAAGGTCGAAATCTCCGATGCCCAGGCACATGCATGGGTAGAGATATACATACCGGGTTACGGATGGATCCCTTACGAAATGACACCTCCGTCATTCGATGAGGATGAAGCGGTTCCGATGAACGGTATCATGGGAATCCTTTCCGGTCTTTTCAGCTCGGCGACAAGGGATGACGGTGCGGAAGAAGGCGGTGCGGGAGAAGGTGCCGAAGCCGGCGCGAGCACGTTCAGGAGGATTTACGGCAGCATCGAATTCCTTATAAAGCCTCTCGGCTTTACCGTTGTCACAGTGATACTGATACTTCTTCTGATACCCTTTGTGAAGGAAGTGATCACACTCATCAGGATCGGAAG
>JAILOC010000209.1 GCA_024691045.1 Lachnospiraceae bacterium
TGTGTGTCCGTAGCTCAGCTGGATAGAGCAACGGCCTTCTAAGCCGTGGGTCGGGGGTTCGAATCCCTTCGGGCACGTTATGGTGGGTGTAGCACAGTTGGTTAGCGCGTCAGATTGTGGTTCTGAAGGTCGAGGGTTCGAGTCCCTCTACCCACCCTAAAACGCCATAAGGCGTTTTTTTATAACCGCAGGCACATGCGTTCGGACCGGCCGTAGGGCTATCGCCAAGCGGTAAGGCACAGGACTTTGACTCCTGCACTCGTGGGTTCGAATCCCGCTAGCCCTGTATTTGAGACACTAGCTCAGTCGGTAGAGCACTTGACTTTTAATCAAGTTGTCGAGGGTTCGATTCCCTCGTGTCTCACTCGAATAACAACGAAGAAGCCCAATAAACATGGGCTTCTTTTTAATTTCACTATGTGTTGTCAAAGGGTATGTATAGGTGTGTATAGTTATATGTATTTAAGGGATTTTAGGGTACTTTTTAGCGTGCTGAATACATCATCGAAAGACAGTAAATGATTTTATTTGAGGGCACTCCTGCGGGGGTGCTCTTTTAACTTCCCTATTTTTTTACTTGAATTTAGTATACTTTTAGTATCTTATAAGCGGGACTGCGGAATACTATAATTTTTACATCGATATGGGTAACATTGCGTTGTCCGCAGATGAAAGTAATGCTGTGAAAAAGCTTTTGGCATTTGCCGTTACGTGCCGCTTTGGGAGGTAATGCCTTATGATACCTTTTGTATTTCTTGCAATAGCGGGAGTCGCACTTCTCGCAGCCGGTATAATCAGCAAAACGAAATACAGGCCTGCAATGATGGTCTCCGGTGCCGTTATCCTTGCAGCGGGAGTCGTGATGGTTATCTTTACGCTTTGTTTTGACCGGACTGTCGGAAATAACGTTCACAGTCCTTATGAAACCTCCGGCATCGAATCCGTCACTGACGGCGAATGATTTATCGCGGAACAGGTTTAAGCTTTAGATGCGTATGCGGATGAACTTCTTGAAGGATATAAACCTCCGAAGAACATCCGGAAAAAACGGAATATGAAACGGATAAAAAACGTCCGGATCCGTGAAGGGTCCGGACGCTTTTTTGCGCGGTACATATATTATCAGCCGCCGATTATCTCTTCGGGCTGTATATGTAAAACTGAACAGATAGCCATAAGGTCATCCTTTTTGAGCCTTCCTGTGCCGTTGATGAAGCGGGTAAAGCTTCTTCCGAGTCCGGCCTTATCGATGAGTCCGCGGATACTGATGCAGTGTTCTTCAAAGTAGTCTCTTACTCGTTCTTCAATCATTTTCTTAGTCTCCCTTTTGTGGCTTATCTTTGTCCTTGTCTTTATCGGAGAGGGTAAGGTTAAAGGGGATCCCTTTCTTGTTGATGATCTGGTGATAGAGAGTGTTGATCACAACGGACACGGGGATGCCGAGCTGACGCATGATGTCTTCAGCCTGATCCTTCACATCTTCATCTATTCTGGCACTGACTGTCGCAGTTTTCGCCATGATGAATTCCTCCGATGATGATATTATATACTTATGTACTGCAAACTGCAAGACATCTACAATACATTTTGTTACTTTGGGATCGTATTCGGGTCAGGGAAGCGTTTTATCCTTGCTTTACAGGCATCCGTGGTATAAAATAACATTCAGAAAACGGTTTCCGAGTTTCTTGTGGGGGTCCTTATCGGGATTCATTTTGAGGGAGATTTATATATGGCAGTAAAAAAAGAAAACATCAGAAGAGCGGGCGTCCTGCTTCCCGTTTCATCGCTTCCGTCCGCGTACGGCATAGGCACCTTCGGAAAGGCTGCCTATGACTGGATCGATTATCTGAAAGCTTCGGGACAGGCGCTTTGGCAGATTCTTCCGCTCGGTCCCACCGGATACGGTGATTCGCCTTATCAGAGCTTCTCGACATTTGCGGGAAATCCCTATTTCATCGATCTTGAGAAGCTTATCGAAGAAGGGCTCATAAAGCGCAGCGAATGCAATGCGCTCGACTGGGGCGGCAGTGACAGATATGTCGATTATGAGAAGATGTTCGTCTCACGCTTTGCGATACTCAAGAAGGCCTATCAGCGTGCGGTGAAGGCGGGCCTGCTTGATGACGAAGCCTATCTTTCTTTTTGCAGAAAGAACAAGTCCTGGCTTGACGATTATGCGTTCTACATGGCGCTTAAGAATCATTTCGACGGAAAGAGCTATCTGCTCTGGGATGACGATATCCGCCTTCGCGAGAAGAAAGCTCTTGAGAAGTATTCGAAGCTCCTTGTATCCGATATCGATTTCTACAGATTCCAGCAGTTCAAGTTCAGCGAGCAGTGGAAAGCACTCAAGAGGTATGCGAACGATAACGGCATACTGATAGTCGGAGATATCCCGATATACGTTGCACCTGACAGTGCCGATACGTGGTCCGAGCCCAGGCTGTTCCAGCTTAACGAAAAGGGATATCCCATTGCGGTTGCGGGATGCCCTCCCGATCAGTTCACTGCAGACGGCCAGCTCTGGGGGAATCCTCTTTACGACTGGGATTATCACAGGAAGACCGGATATAAGTGGTGGATGAAGAGGCTTAAGGCAAGCTTTGATATGTATGACATCGTCCGTATCGACCACTTCAGGGGATTCTATTCATACTGGTCCGTTCCCTACGGCGACAAGAACGCCCGCGGCGGAAAGTGGATCAAGGGACCGGGACTGGATCTTTTTAACGTTATGAAAGCAAAGCTCGGCGACAGGCCGGTCATTGCCGAGGATCTGGGATTCCTGACAGAGGGCGTCATCAAAATGGTGGAAAAGACGGGATATCCCGGAATGAAGGTACTGCAGTTCGGCTTCGATCCGTCGGGTAACAGCGAGCATACTCCCCATACATTCCGGAGAAATTTCGTGGCTTACACGGGAACCCACGACAACGACACGATCCTCCACTGGTCCCTTAACTGTGACAGGAAGATCGCAAAGTATGCGATGAAGTACACGGGAGTAAAGAAGCGCTCCGAGCTTCCCGATGCACTGATAAGAGCCTGCTATGCAAGTGTTGCCGATACCTGCATCATTCCTCTCCAGGATTACCTCGGCCTTGATAACGAGGCGCGTATCAATACGCCTTCAACGCTTGGTGATAACTGGAAGTGGAGGAGTTCGTACTCTGACTGGACAGTGAAGCTTTCGAAGCGGATGAACAAGCTCGTAAAGCTGTACGGAAGGGACGTCGCAGCAGTGCCGAGATAAAATAAAGTCGGGAGAAAAAATCTCCCGACTTGTTTATTTCTGTATTTCCTGCATCGCCATGTACGAGTTGTGGTACTGCGGTTCATAGGTTACTTCTTCTCCGAACCACTCGGGAGGAAGGAAGCTCTGTGCCGCCTCCACGCTTCCGAATTCGACCTCCGCCATAACGAGAGGAGCGAAGGGTTTATCGAATACATCGAGCTCGATCGTCAGCGTATATTCATCGGGCGGCTTTGGCGTGCCCTCTATTACCTGAGGATGATCGAGGGGGATGAGATATCTTTTCTTCGATATTACGTTTCCGTCGGCTTTGGTGAGAAGATGATAATATGCTTCGGAGGTGAGCTGGTGATTAACTTCCTCCCTTGCCATCATTCCCGAACCCTTGTAGGTGAGGTAGAAGCTGTCATCCTCCCTGCGGATCCTGACGACGGGGCTGGTGCAAAGGTATGCCTGTTCAATCTTGCGTACCTGATACTGCTCGAGATCCTCGGGCAGCTTGTCTATCAAAAACTTTCTTTCTATTTCCATAACGTCTTTCCTGTATTACTTTGCGGGAGCTTTGTAAACTATCGCCTCCGCGATCTTGTCTGCCTGTTCGCGTCCTGCCATGATACCGGTGATCGCAAGCGCGAATTCGATTGATGCTCCCATTCCCTGTCCGGTGATTATTCCGGAATCTATTTCAACGGGAGCGTGGGTTACTGTTGCGCCGCCTTCTTCGAGATGTGATTCGAAAGAAGGATGTGAGGTCGCCTTCCTTCCCATGAGGAATCCCCTGTGGGCGAAGATGCTCGGTGCGGCGCAGATTGCTGCAATGTATTTGCCGGCTCCGTAGAAGCCTCCGATCATATCGATGAGCTGTTCGCACTTTTCAAGGTTCTCTGTTCCTACTTTGCCGCCGGGCAAAACGAGCATGTTGTAGTCATCCGGATCAATATCGGCGATAATCTTGTCAGTCTTTATAACAATGCCGTGAGAGCCGTTGACTTCAAACCTTTCGCCTATTGACACCATGTCAATATCTACTCCGGCGCGTCTGAGAATATCCACAACTGTAAGTCCTTCGATCTCTTCAAATCCGTCTGCCATAAAGATTGCAATTTTGTTCATATCATGCCTCCGAATCAGATCTTACGTTTATTCCGTTAACTACTACTTCTCCGTTCAGTTCGATGACTATGCAGTCCTTGCCGTCCACGTTCTGCTCGTTTACAAGATCAGTTCTGTCCGGCTTTACCTTGATGACGACATCGGGTGTCCTGACATCGAAGCTTCTCGAACTGTAGATGTTGCTCATCATGAGCGGTCTGTCCTCGGGAGCTACCTTTTCATATGTGTCCTCGAAGGTTTTAAGCTTTTTGTTGCTTGCGCCGCTTCCCTCGAGAAGATCCCTGATGTCATTCTTTTCCATCGTCAGTGGAGCGAGCTGTTCCCCCGCATCTGCGATCATCCTGGACATCTCCTCGTGGATGTTCTTGACGCTTCCGAAGCTGCATTCGTTACCGAGAGTCTCTTCAACGATGGCTTCAAAGGTTTCCTTCTGTGAGCTTGCACTCATGGGCTCGCATGCCCCGAGCATCAGCTCGATGAACTGTTCGTTGAGATTCTCGGCATCCTTGGAATAGTACATAATGGAGTGGATGTCGCTTCCGCGGTCGTTGAAAGCGGGGAACAGATATCCGAGAGTGGGAAGCTTTACGATCCAGTCCCTCTTCCTGTCGTGGAATTCTCCGGACTTGGGGTCAAATGAAAGAGCGGCTTCCGTCAGGTCCACGGGACAGATGACGGTGAGGATATATTCGTACACGTCCTCTGATGCGTCGTCGTTGACGGCGCCGTCTTTGGTCTTGCCGGGAACATCGTAAATGTCGTGAGCCACAAGGATGAGATAATTTCCGACATATTCGAAGGATGAGATTATGCGGTTATAATAATCGTCGAGCAGATCGTCGTCCTTAAGACCGGATTCCCTGAGCTTTAAAAGGAATTCCTGCTGGCCTCCCTTTTTCTCGGCTTCGTTCATGATGTCCAGGGTAAGGGCACTTTTTCCGACTGTTCCGGACAGTGCCTTTCTGAAGATATCGAAGTATTTGTACATCTCCTCTTCGGGGATCTGTGTGAAGGGCTTTGCAAATACCGCTTTTTTATTCTTTTCCGCGTCAACATAGCATCCTGCGATCCTTGTGACGGAACAGTTCCTGGGTGTGTAGAGCTTTTTGATCTCTCCGAGTTCAGATTTGATCATATAATGCCTCCGACTGATATTTGCCCATGAGGGAGCACCTGAGTATTTTATCATATTTTTGGATTTTTTACACCGATTGGGAGTATAATATAAGGGATTGTTACGCCCGATAGTCGCAAGGAGACCGTTGATGGATAAAAATCCCAAGAGAAGAGACATACCTAAATCATTGTATGTACTTTTGCTGGTTATTTATTCCGGTGCGACTCTTTATACCATTCTTTCGACAAGATCGCAGGAAACGGTTGAGATTCTCGGCGAAACGGTAAACATTTCTTCCTTTACGGGAGTGTTCTCATCGATCGCCAATATCTGTCTGATCCTGATAGTCGTATTCTTCGGCAAGCTCGGGTTTGTCACAGCATTGATTCTTTCGGTGCTCCAATTCCCCAGCATTTTTATCAGCATAGTGGTCAATCACAATATGCGCGCCATTCCGGGCTTTTTCGCAAATGTCGTAACGATAGTGGCGATACTGATCATTTATAACGGTATCAAGCAGGTGGTAAAGCTGAGAGCTAAGGAAATGAAGC
>JAILOC010000009.1 GCA_024691045.1 Lachnospiraceae bacterium
TGTTATGAAGAAGCCGAATATTGCTTTGACGGTAATCCTGTCCACGATTTTATTGTTCCTTGTTGCGATGATCGCTTTGCAAGGTTTTGCGGGACTTTTCAGCGAATCTGTTGTAAACAGGGCGGCAGCGTATCTTACGAAATATGACGATAATTTTACCTACATTGAGCATGAGACACAGGGCAAAAACTTATTGATCTATTTCTCATCCGAAAAATACCCTGATTACACAGTGATGGTTTCCTATATACGGACATATGATGAGGCCGGAATGGATTGCTTCCGAGACAGTTATGCGAACAGAATGTTTGAAGAGGAAGCTCTTGAGAATGGTGACAGGCTCATCGGTACCTTGTATCCGGATGAAAGATATGAAGTATACATCAGTCAGACCGGAGTATATGACGGCTATGACAGGAATACGACATATGAACAGTTCTACCATGATGAGGGTGGATGGTTCGAAGCAATAGTCTATAAGGATATCACCGAAGAGGAACTTGAGAATGATGCCCGGAGGATAGAGGAGCTCATGCGTCTTGAGGATGACAGTATGGACTCGAGGGATGCATCATTATGCATTATTGTATATTATTATCCTGCCGATTCGGAAGGACCCGGTGTGGAATGCTTCAGCGATCTTGCACATATCAAGGACTACACTGCAATACTGAAGCTGTACTATGACGATCCGAAGCATGAGTGCAGGCTTGAAAAGATCGAAATGAACAATTAAAGAAAGTATATATGGTTTCTGCAGATCTCAAAAAAACAGACGGTAAGCTCCTCAGGGAAACGATAAGCATAGCATGGCCTGCTGTGGTAGAATCGTTTTTCACGGCTTTTGTCGGCCTTGTGGATTCCTATATGGTGAGCAGTCTGGGAAGCAACGCCGTTGCCGCGATAGGCCTTACCACGCAGCCGAAGTTCATGGGACTGTCATTGTTCTTTGCGGTAAATGTCGCTCTGTCCGCTCTTGTTGCGAGAAGAAGGGGAGAGAGCAGAAAAGCGGATGCAAACCGGATCCTGGTATCCGGTGTTCTTTTTATCATCATAGCTGCGATCCTGATCGGAACAGTGCTTGTCGCATTTGCGGGTGATGTCATCAGGTTCTGCGGCTCAACCTCAGAAACGCATGATCTTGCAACCGCATATTTTAAGATCGTCATGGGCGGTATGATATTCAACTGCATTCAGATGGGTGTCAATTCGGCTCAGAGAGGTGCGGGAAATACCAAGATAACCATGCGTACCAATCTCGCATCCAATTCCGTCAATATCGTTTTCAATTATCTTCTCATCGGAGGAAAATTCGGATTTCCGGCACTGGGGGTCAGGGGAGCGGCTATTGCCACGGTCCTCGGAACCGTTGTTGCCTGCGTGATGAGCATCCTTTCATTGTTTAAGAAGGACTGCTTCGTAAGTATTCCCTTTATCGTTAAGAACAAGATCATGCCCGGCTTTGAAGCGTTCAAGGCTCTCGTGAAGGTCGGGTATTCCGTATTCTTTGAACAGCTCCTTATGAGAGTCGGATTCATGGCGACCGCGATCATGGCAGCGAAAATAGGAACGGCTGCAATGGCTGCACACCAGGTCGGAATGAACATAATGGGATTGTCGTTTTCGTTCGGTGACGGCCTTCAGGCAACCGCTGTTGCACTGATAGGGCGAAGCCTCGGAGAGCGCAATGAAGCACTCGCTAAAGAATACGGACGTACCTGCAGAAAGCTCGGACTTGTCATATCATTTTTCCTTGCATGCATATATTTCTTCGGAGGGCGTGCGATCATGTCGGCTTTTTTCGAAGAACCGGAGATCGTTGAGATCGGAGTGGATATCACAAGGATCATAATCGTTGTCGTGATCTTCCAGGTATCGCAGGTAATCTATATGGGATGCTTAAGGGGGGCGGGAGATACCGGATATACCGCACTTGCCTCGATCATAAGTGTAACGGTTATCAGAACCGCTTTTTCGTATCTCTTCGGATACATGCTCGGCTTCGGAATAAACGGTGTATGGATGGGAATCCTTGCGGACCAGATATCAAGATTTTTATTCGGATCTGTTAGATTCAAGCAGGGAAAGTGGACAAGGATAATAATCTGATGCCTCGCATCAGATGTTGCTTCCGAGCCATATCCTTGCGATCAGATCCATGAAAAAGAGAACCGCGATCACGATGAAACATATGTTGTGAATTTTCGAGTCACGGAATTTCTTCTGAAGCTTTATTATTCCTTTGTGGATCACGCATATCGCGAGCCAGATAAGGAAACCGAACATCAGCGAAGGAACGAGTGCGATCCTTCCGTCGAAGTTCAGAAACTCTGCGTGATAATCCCACATCGGTGCGCCGCCCGCGGCTTCGATGATGTAGCTTGCAATGAGCTCGGCTGTTGCAGCGACAACGCCGCCGACGATGAACACGAGAATGGGCTTTTTGATCTTAAGAAGCGTGAATATTCCGAGAATGATGAAAAAGCCGATACCGTATATCGGAAGCCAGGGACCGAAGAGGAATCCGCGGTTTATGAATCCTCTTTTGTGATATATCATGCAGCACCAAACGGATTCGTATACCCATCCGAAGAAGCAATATACAAGGAAATATTCCATATAGTCGCGGAACAGGTTCCAGAGCTTTGATTTCTTATCAGTTGAATTCATTATCATTCTCCGATCGATTAATTTAGACCATATCTACTTTATCACGTATCCGCGAAAAATAGAACGTGCACATCAAAAGTGCATACCGGACATGAATATCATTGAATTACATTATTCCAACACAAATACATATCTTATACAGGGAAGTAAGGGTTACCTTCTGTTCGATACAGGATGGGCGGGAACATTCCCCGCGTTCTGCAAGTGCCTCGGTGAAGCGGGAGTGAAGCTCAGTGATATAAAAATGGTCCTGATCTCACATTACCATCCCGATCATATGGGCATAGCGGGAGAGATTGCAGATAAAGGGCCGGTCCTGCTCGTATGCGATATCCAGAAGGCTTTTCTTCATTCCTCCGATCATATCTTCGAAAAGGAAAACAGGAAGGACTATGTTTCCATAGATGACAGCATGACCCGGATCATAAGCATTAATGAAAGCAGGAATGTGCTCGGAGAGATCGGTATTGACGGAGAGATCATCGCATCGCCAGGTCACAGCGATGACAGTATTTCCCTATTACTCGATTCCGGAGAGCTTTTTGTCGGAGACCTGAATCCGCTCTATGAACTCGAGCTGCA
>JAILOC010000036.1 GCA_024691045.1 Lachnospiraceae bacterium
GTCATTGACCGGACCGACGATCTCCTCATAAAGGTCCAGTCCGAAGCTGGTAAGCTCGGGTGCGTGGGGGATCATGCGGAACGTCCTGCGCCCGTCCTCTTTTCTCTCGGCGGAAAGGAACTGCACTCCCGAGTCCGGACGCCCCTGCGTCTCATCATGCATTCGCCTCGCAAAGGAAAGAAGATGCGTGACCGTAAGTATCTTAACGCCCGATTCCCTGAGCGCCCTGATTATGTCGTATGCAATGACGGAGCCTTCCTTTTCCGTCGTGGTTGCGAAGGATTCGTTCAAAAGGACAAGCGATCCGTCACCGATCCGGTCGATGATACCGCTCATTCGTTTCAGCTCTTCATCGAGCCTTCCGCTGTTCATCTCGCTGTCTTCCCTGCGTGTGAAGTGAACGAAGAGATTCGGGAATATCCCGCTTGAGAATGATTTCGCCATTACGGGAAGTCCGCACTGCATCATGACCTGTGCGATACCTATACTCCTTAAGAAGGTTGATTTTCCTCCCTGGTTGGCTCCGGTGATGATGACAAGATCCTTACCCGCAAGGGACATCGTGTTTCCGACAACCGTGACATGATGCTGCATCGACATCACGAGTTCCCTGAGTTCTTCAAACTTCAGATCATTCCGGTCGCAGACCCCGGGATAGCACCACTCTCCGCCGACTCTTTCCATCTGCTCTTTGAGCTGTACCGCTGCCAGATAGAATGCGCTCTGGAACCTCAGCCTGTCAAAGAAAGTACGGAACTCTTCGAGTTCACTCTTAAGCTCCTCCGTGATATAGCTTACTATTCCAAATTCAAGCTGCTGTACCTGCTCGTCGATATTCTGGTCTCCCACCGTGGAAAACGAATCCGGTGTCAGGGAGTTTTTGAATTCACGGATCTTGTACTTGGCACTTCCGCGCTTATAGAACTTCTCGCTTCGGGATGATACTTCCTCAAGCTTAAGAGAGCTGAATTTCAGTCCGTCCTCAAGTCCGCTCTCCATCACGATCCTCGGTCTTACGACCTGCTCGCGCCCCTCATCCTCTTCATCCGATCCGTCCGTGTAAAAGGAAATATCTCCGAGAACACTCTTCACAAATTCTTCGCGTTCCGCGGAATATGTCTTCAGAAACTCTGTTTTGAAAGTACCCAGTCCGGCGGAACTTAAGTCATCACGCTCCGACAAAAGCTCTCTTATCGCCGAGAGCGAATCACTGAACAGATGCAGAACCTTGATATCTTCCGTAAGTCTTGTAACGGGATTGCTCTGCTGCAGCTTTTCTCTTCCGCCTCTTCCGAGCGTGTTCCACTTGCGGATCACATCGCTGCAGATCTCGTACAGAGAACGTATAAGTTCCTCGTGTGAGATGCAGTCCTTAATTATCTCCTGACGGAACTTTATCTCACCTGCGGACTCAAGCGGGATCATCATGACATTCCTGAGAGTCTCCATAAGATAAGTGTCTTCTTTTTCGACGCTCTTAAGCTTTCCGTTTTCGAATATGAGTCTCTTGGCGGCGGAAAGGATCAGCGTCTTTAATCCGAGGTCGCCGATTATGCTCTCGGTATCATAATATTTTTCTCTCTCAGACCTTTCGCGGTCCTTATATAACAGGCATACCTTCATAAGCGCTCCTTCAGCTGCTCGTATGTCAGCCTGTATTTATTCACGACATTTTCCGCACATGCGGTATCATCCGCTTCGCCCCTTACGATCCTGTAGGTCTGAACCCTGTGATCATCCAGTGTTGCCTTGAGGCTTACAACGCCTTCGCCCGCAGAACAGAGTTCGCGAAGATGCGTGACATAGATGCCCATGCATCCAAGGGCCATAAAATGCTCCAGCACGTTCCTTCCCATGATCTCCGCATCGTAGCTCGCCGCAGTCGTGAAGAGTTCGTTGATGACCACGAAGGTTCCGCGCCCCCGCTGCTCCATCATCGGTGAGAGTCTTACAAGCTCTTCCTTAAGTTTACCGCGCCCGGTCTCAACACTTTCCTCTACGGAAAAGTGCGTCTGAATATCCGGGAAGAAATGAACGTTCGCGGACTGAGCGGGAACATCGAGCCCCATCTGCGCCAGGTAAACGAGCTGTCCGAGGCTTCTTGCAAATGTCGTCTTGCCGCCCTGGTTGGGACCCGTAAGCACAAAGAACTTCTCACCGGCTTCATATCCGAAATCATTCGGAACGACTTCTTTGTCCTTGGCCCTGTTGGCAAGCGCAAGGGCCATATCGTATAGTCCCTTTGCTTCCATTCTCTTACCCTCATCCGTCTCCGGCTCGGTGAACTTAAAGCCCGACTCTTCCATGTCGATCTGAAGCGAACGATAGGACAGATAGAAGATAACTTCCTTTTCGAATCTGTGCAGTACTTCCTTTTCATACCCTTCGGACATCTCTGCGGTCTGTTCGATCAGCGCAAAGATCCCGGGCTTTTTCTTCTGTATGATCTCCAGACAGGATTTTTCGATCTCGGTAAGCGTGGAATCCGCGATGAAAGGATTCCGGAGGCTTCTTACTTCCCCGCCTCTCTTTTCCCTGAGCATCTTACCGTAGCTTCCTTCATCCGGTAATTCTTTCAGTTCCACGCTCATCCTGTCCCTGTCATATGTGATCACAAAGCGGAGCGCCCTTATCTCTTCAAGCGTCTTTTCTATCTGCTCCCGCAGTCTGCGGTATTCTCCGCTTTCGAGTATCTCCTTCAGAACGGAAAGGAAACCCTTCATTCCGCCTGAAGTAAGCCCTGCGGATTCCAGCGACTTTGCAAGCTCTTCATAGACATCACAATACGATCCGACCTCCCTTATCTGCCAGACGTATCTTTGCAGAGGGATGCGGACCTTTTCTT
>JAILOC010000082.1 GCA_024691045.1 Lachnospiraceae bacterium
TGCAAAGCCAGTGTAAAGGGCGGGGACAGGATCGGTTTCGAACAGGCTGAAAAACTCATAGACGAACTGCTCACACTGGATAACCCTTATAACTGTCCTCACGGAAGACCTACGATCATTTCAATCACTAAGACGGAAATGGAAAAGAAATTCAAAAGGATAGTCGACTGATGCATTCAAAGCCGCCTCTTATAATCTTATCGGGACCCACGGCTGTCGGAAAGACATCTCTTTCCGTTGAATTCGCATTGGCGCACGATCTGGAGATAATATCAGCCGATTCCGCACAGGTCTATAAGGGAATGGATATCGGGACTGCGAAGATAACCGAAGAGGAAAAGAAAAATGTACCTCACTATCTGATCGATGTATGCGACAGAAGCGAAGACTATTCCGCATTTAAGTTTTCCGAGATGGCAAACGAATGTATCCCGAAGATCTATGATCACGGCAAGATCCCCTTTGTTGTCGGCGGCACGGGCTTTTATATACAGGCACTGTTAAAGGGCGTCGAATTTGATGACGAAGGTCCCAATGAAGAATTCAGGGAGAACCTTGAAAAGCTTGCCGGGGAAAAAGGCTGCGAGTTTCTTCACGAAATGCTCAAAGAGGTTGATGAGGAAAGCGCACTTAAGATACCACCGCAGAATATAAAAAGAGTGATCAGGGCGCTTGAATATAATCACCTTACCGGCAGGAAGATCTCCGATCATAACGACAGCGAATCCGCCAAGGAACCTGTTTTCAATGCCGCATATTTTGTCCTTACGGATGACAGGGAACTTATTTATGAGAGGATCGACCAAAGAGTCGATGAGATGATAGAAGCAGGTCTTGAAAAAGAAGTGAGAGAAATCCTCGAAAGCGGAACCTCGCCCGAATGCGTATCAATGCAGGCAATCGGCTACAAGGAAATGGTTCCGTATATCAAAGGCGAGATCACACTTGAAGAAGCTGTGTATCAGATAAAACTTCGGACGAGACATTTTGCCAAAAGACAGCTTACGTGGTATAAAAGAGAACCGGATGTGATAATGATGGACAGACGCGACTTTGACGGAGATGTCCGTAAGATGATTGATTTCATGTCGGAAGAATGTAAAAAAAGAGGTTTGTTTTAATGAACGGAAATGATCTTAAATCGGTATATAACTCACTCGGAATCAGTGACAGTGTACTGAATGCCGCAGAGGAGGTTCTTGCATCACTTAAGGACAGATTTGCGAAGATAGACGAAAATGCGGAGCTCTGTCAGCTTAAGGTGCTTCGTGCATTTCAGAAAAATAGTGTAAGCGAAGCATGTCTTATCGGAACAACAGGTTACGGCTATAACGACCTCGGCAGGGATACTCTTGAGAAGGTATATGCTGATTATTTCGGAACCGAGGACTGTCTTGTAAGACCTCAGATAACCTGCGGAACACACGCTCTTGCCCTTGCTCTTATGAGCAATCTCAGACCCGGCGACGAGCTTCTTTCTGCTGTGGGCAAGCCCTACGATACTCTTGAAGAGGTTATCGGAATCAGGAAATCGGTTGGCTCACTTGCAGAGTATGGTATAACCTATGCACAGGCTGAACTTAATGATGACGGAACACCGAACCTTGATAATATCCGTAATGCAATAAATGACAGAACTAAGCTTGTTACCATTCAGAGATCCAAGGGTTATCAGACCAGACCTTCGCTTTCCGTCGCACAGATAGGCGAGATCATTAAGACAGTAAAGAGTGTAAGAGAAGATATAATCTGCATGGTAGACAACTGCTACGGTGAATTCGTAGAGCCCATTGAGCCCTCTGATGTCGGAGCGGATATGGTCGTCGGTTCTCTTATCAAGAATCCCGGCGGCGGACTTGCACAGACCGGAGGCTATATAGCCGGAACTAAGAAGTGCATCGAAAACGCATCATACAGACTTACCGCGCCCGGACTCGGAAGAGAAGTCGGACCTTCGCTTGAGGCACTTCCCAGACTTTACCAGGGATTCTTCATGGGTCCCGTGGTATCCGCATCTGCAATAAAAAATGCAATATTTGCCGCAGCCCTCTTCGATAAGTACGGATTTGAAAGCTATCCTTCATCCAAAGAGGAGAGGCACGATATCATCCAGGCCATCACTTTCGGAAAGCCCGAGGGACTTATCGCATTCTGTGAAGGTATCCAGGCGGCTGCTCCCGTCGATTCTTCCTTTGCTCCGGAGCCATGGGATATGCCCGGTTACGATTCTCAGGTCATCATGGCTGCCGGTGCGTTCATATCCGGTTCATCCATCGAGCTTTCGGCCGACGGACCCCTTCGCGAGCCTTACACCGCTTATTTCCAGGGCGGTCTTACCTGGCCCCACGGCAAATTCGGCATAATCAAGGCCTTCCAATCTCTGGTGGATAAAGGATTGGTTTTGTGCTAAAATATTTGGGCGCGCGGTTATTTGCCGAACGAATAAAAGCATACGCTATTTTATGGAGAGAGTATGAAATACAGAGGCTGGGTTTTATTTTTCCTGATAATAATCGGTTATATCCTCGGTAATCTGATCGGTCAGCACAGCGGGATAGCATTTTTGTCCTATGGCGGCGTTTTCGGACTTACCTCTCCCGTTGAGCTTAACATAGGGTTCATGATCCTGACCTTCGGACTTACCTTCAATATCAATATTGCAGGTATCCTCGGGATCATTATCGCATTCGTATGCTTTAAGTTCATTAAGATCTGATGCTTTCGCCGTTTCGGAGAAGACGCCAAAGAGAGCATAGATGAAAGAAAAGAATATACCTGAAATGCCTTACGAAAGATTCATGACTTTCGGGGCGGGTGCTTTGACTGATGCTGAGCTGCTTGCCGTTATTCTCAGAACCGGCACCAAAGGAAGCGATGCCGTTGATGTATCATCCAAGGTTCTTAAGCTCGGAAAGGCTCCGAGACAGGGACTGCTTGCTTTATACGACCTCGATATAAGGGAGCTTATGAAGGTTCCCGGTATAGGCATGGTCAAGGCGGTTAAGCTTAAATGCCTGGCTGAGCTTTGTACGAGAATGCATGAAGCGGGACTTGAACCGGGATTTTGTGCCGGCAGTCCGTCAGCGGTTGCCGATTACTATTCCGAACGTCTCAGGCATGAAAAAAACGAGTGTGTCCTGCTTCTGAGCCTTAATTCAAAGGGCAGAGTACTCAGGGAATCGGTCATATCAAAGGGAAGCGTAAACAGATCGCTTGCTCCTGTAAGGGAGATTCTTCTCGAAGCGCTTGATGCGGAAGCTGTCAACATCATACTTCTGCATAACCATCCGAGCGGTGATCCCGAGCCTTCATCCGATGACAGGAATCTTACCGAAAAGCTCGATGCAACCTGCAGACAGGCTGACATTCCGCTTGTTGACCATATCATCATCGGTGATAATAAGTATTTCAGTTTTAAAGAATCCGGTTTTTTACACGGTTAAAGAAAGGGATTGTATATGGCTACCAACGCATACGGTATCGACCTTGGTACCAACCACATCAAGATATTCAACAATAATGACAACACGATCACCATACAGAAGAACATGATCGCTATTAAGGATGAGAATGAATTCTTCGCATACGGTGATTCCGCATATGAGATGCACGAGAAAGCACCAGCCAATATTCAGATTTCGTATCCTCTGTCATGCGGCGTTATATCGGATCTTCATAATGTGGAGCTCCTTGTAAAATACCTTATCAGTGATATCCAGGGAGGAACCCCAAAGAGTGCGGATTTCCTTATTGCCGTTCCCTACGATATCACCGACGTAGAAAAGAGAGCTTTCTATGACCTTCTCAAGGAGGCGGGCGTCAAGGCTCACAAGATCTATGTTACACAGATGGCTATCGCTGACGGCATCGGAATGGGTATCGATGTCAAGAACGCGGTTGGCGTGCTTGTTGTTAACGTAGGATTTGAAACTACCGAGATATCCGTTTTATCACTCGGAGGAATCGTTCTTTCCAAGCTTATCAAAGAGGGCGGACTTAAATTCGATGATTCGATCAGAACCGCAGTCAGAAACGAGTTCGGACTTCTTATCGGAGGCAAGACTGCCGAGGAGGTCAAGAAGAACCTCGGAGGTCTTGAGAAGGAGCAAAAGGGAGCTCTTGTTTACGGAAGAGATATCGTTACGGGTCTTCCCGTTCAGAGAGAGATCCCTACAAAGCTTATAGTCGATTCACTTGAAGGCAACTTCAAGACCATCATAGATAACATTAAATTCATTCTGGAGAGAACTCCCCCCGAATTGTCCGCAGATATTTTCCGTAACGGCATTTACCTTACGGGAGGGGCAAGCCAGGTATCCCATCTTGTTGAGAGGATCGCCGACGGAACCGGACTGAAGGTCAATGTTACCGATGAACCGATGACATCAACAGCATACGGACTTGGAAGGATAATCCAGGATCCTGAGTTTTCTTCTCTGGCACAGAGTGCTGAGGGCATGGGTAAATGAGTCCTGTCGTAAAACCAAAGGGGGAGAGATTTACAATACCTGGTAAATATCTCCTCCTTATTTTAACCTGTATATGCATTCTGCTGATGATCCTGACATACGGGACATCTGTTTTTGATGTGCCTGTAAACAGTGCCGTCGGAACGATCATCGTTCCCTTCGAAAGCGGCATATCAAGAGCGGGTGAATGGCTCAGGAACAGAAAAGAAGAGCTTTCCTCGGTACAGTCACTTCTTAAGGAAAATGAAGAGCTCAAGGCTCAGATCGCCGAACTTACCGAAGAGAACATCATCCTTACGCAGGAAAGATATGAACTTACCGATATGCAGGCTCTGCTCGGACTGTCAGAGGTCTATAACTCCTATGAGAAAGTGGGAGCGAGGATAATCGCAAAGGATACCGGAAACTGGTATACCTCATTTGTCATCGATAAGGGCATGGATGACGGCCTTGCGATCGATATGAATGTCATTGCGGGCGGAGGACTTGTCGGAAGGATCACCAAGATAGGTCCAAACTGGGCAAGGGTTTCATCGATCATTTCGGATGGAACAAATGTCAGCGGACAGGTGGCTTCATCCGACCTTACGCTTATCGTTTCGGGTGATCTTTCACTCAATGATAAGGGACTTCTTTCCTTTTCGCAGCTTTCGGATCCCGAGGGACTGGTTGTAAAGGGAGACAAGGTAATAACGAGCAATATAAGTGACAAATATCTTCCCGGACTTCTTATCGGATACATTGATACGATAGAAACGGATTCGAATAATCTTACCAAATCGGGAACGATCTCAGTTGCGACAGACTTTTCATATCTTTCAACCGTACTTGTGATCACAGATATGAAAAATAACGATTACGAATGATCCAGAAAATACTTATCGCAATTTCAATACCTTTCTTTTTCCTGCTTCAGGCATGTGTCTTCACATCCCTTGAGCTTGGAAATGTTATCCCCAATCTGATGGTCCTGCTCGTATGCGTATACGGATTTTTCTACGGTGAGAAGACCGGAGCCGTATGCGGATTCTTTGCGGGTCTTTTGATGGACATATTCTTCAGTGAGATGCTTGGTCTGAACGCTCTGATCATTATGTTCATCGGTTACATAAACGGCGGCTTCAGCGGACTTTTCTATGCGGAGGACATCAGGCTTCCGCTTATTCTGATCACTCTTTCCGATGCGACCTTCGGCCTTATGTATTATATCTTTACATTCCTCATGAGGGGCAGGCTTGATTTTGTTAATTATTCGGTGAATGTCATATTCCCCGAGATCTTCTATACGCTTTTGGTTTCTCTTGTGATCTATCCGATACTTCTCGGAATAGATACACTTTTCAGGAACTACCGTATCAGAAAAGAAAGAGAGAGACAGCAGGATGTTTGACGGACTTCGTGAAAGGATAATAAGTATCTTCACGAGCAGGGTCACGATCATTTATCTGATCATGACTTTCCTTTGCGGCATACTTTTGTACAGATGCTTTTATCTTCAGATAATCAAGGGGTCCGAATATCTCGAAAACTTTGTCCTTGAACAGGAGAAAACAAGGGATATTATGCCCGTAAGGGGCAATATCTATGACCGGAACGGAAACCCTCTTGCCGTCAACGTGCTTGCTTATAACATTAATCTCGAGGATACATTTGAAACTTCATCGGGCAAGGATAAAAAGCTCAATGAGCTCATTTATAATCTTGTAAAGTTCATTGAAAAAAACGGAGATTCCATCGATTCTGATTTCAGGATCTCACTTGATGAAAACGGTGAATTTGTCTATACGGTATCCGGAACCCAGCTAAACAGATTTCTTGCGGACATCTACGATCATGCAGATCCCGCTTCACTTACTGAGGATGAAAAGAATACTACTCCGCTTGAAGCGATGATCTACCTGAGCAGGAATTCCGGAAGAGGCTACAGGTTTTCCGTAGGTGAAAGACTCGATCCCGATGATAAGAATACAGAATTCATCGAAGGCAAAGGCTATACCAACACTGAATGGCTTCAGATCGTATCGATCAGATATGCCATGAGCCTTACTTCTTACCGTAAGTACATCGGCACAACGATAGCTACGGATGTGTCCAAGGAAACCGTTGCTCTTATCATGGAAAATTCCGATGTCCTCCCCGGTGTTACCATTCAGGAGAATACAATCAGAAGGTATACCAACAGCAAATACTTCGCACATCTTCTCGGATATACCGGAAGGATCTCATCAGAACAGATAGATATCCTCAACCAGAGAATGATCGATGAAGGCGCATCCGTGGGGACCTATACATCGGATGATGTAGTCGGACAGTCCGGTATCGAGTATTATCTTGAGACGACTCTTCAGGGATCCAAGGGATTTGAGAAGGTCATGGTTGATAATACAGGTAAGGTTCTGTCCGTGCTTGAGCACAAGGATGCTGTAAGAGGACAGGATGTATATCTGTCCATCGATATGGATCTTACGATGGAGCTCTACGACATCACCGAAAGAAAGATCGCATACATTCTTGTTCAGAAGATCCAGAATGCGAAATATGCCGTCAAGACAACGGATTCCGTCAAGTCCATTCCCATTGCGGATGTTTATTATGCTGTTTTCCGAAATAATGTCCTTGATACATCACATTTTTCCGCTGACGATGCGCTCGATATGGAGAAAACCGTTTACGGCAAATATCTTGATTACAGGGAAAATGTATACAACACTCTCGAAATGGGAATCAGGACCACAAGGACTCCCTATTACAAGCTAAGCGATGAATACAAGGTTTATCAGTATTATATTGTCAGGCTCCTGATTAATAACGGAATAATCATGTCATCTGAGATTGATTCCGAGGACAGTTATTTCAAAGCTTGGGACGGAGACGGCGATGTAAGTCTTGGTGATCTTCTTGGCCACTGCATTGATAACGGACTTATCGATATATCAAAGCTTAATCTCGAATCAAAATATGCGGATTCATCCGAGGTATTTGATGCGCTTATAGTCAAGATATTCGAGCTTTGTGACAAGGATTCCGAATACCAGACCAGGTTCTACAAGTATATGATCCTGAATGACAAGCTTACCGGCTATCAGATCTGCAGGCTGTTATACGAGCAGGAAGCCATTAATATTCCGGAGACCGAGATAAACAGATTAAATGCCGGTGCTGTTTCCGCATATACATTCATGATCAACAGGATCTCGAATCTCGACATCACTCCCGCGCAGCTTGCGCTTGAGCCCTGTAACGGTTCCGTAGTAATGACCAATCCCAATAACGGACAGGTCCTTGCAATGGTCACATATCCGGGCTATGACAATAATATGATGGCCAATTCAGTTGATGCCGCTTATTATGCTAAGCTTATAAACGATGATTCGTCACCGCTTCTTAATTTTGCAACCCAGTACAGAGCGGCACCCGGTTCAACATTTAAGATCGTATCCGCTACGGCGGGATTTAATGAGGGCGTTATCAACACTTCGACTATGTTCAACTGTTCCGGAATATTCACGGAGGTCGATCCTTCCCCCAAGTGTACCGCCATTCACGGAAATGAAACCGTAAGGACCGCGATAAGGGATTCGTGCAATCTGTATTTCTTTAATGTCGGTTACAGGCTTGCTACGTTAAACGGTTATTATGATGATGCAGCGGGACTTGAATACCTGTATAAATATGCAGATATGTATGGTCTTACGCAGCGTTCCGGAATTGAGATTAATGAGTATGAACCCGAAGTTTCCGATATGGACTCGGTACGTTCATACATAGGACAGGGTACCAATGCGTTTACTACCACCCAGCTTGCAAGATATGTTTCCTCTATAGCAAACGGCGGTACGACATACGATCTCACCCTGCTGGATCACATAGAGGATTCGTACGGAAGAACGGTATGGGAGCACGAGCCGGTCGTATATAATAATGTTTATCTGGAAGATTACCAGTGGAATGCGATCAAGAACGGTATGATCGACGGTGTTGAGAATAAGCCGTACTTCGCGGATATACCCGTTACCGTTGCAGGCAAGACCGGAACCGCGCAGGAGTCAAGATCCAAGCCCGACCATGCTCTTTATATCGCGTTTGCCCCGGCAAGAGGAGAACCCGAGGTTGCGCTCTGTGCACGTATCCCTTACGGCTTCTATTCGGATTATGCTGCCCAGCTCGCACACGAATGCCTGCAGGCCTATTATCATGTGGAGCCCGAAGTTGACCAGAGTGCATATCAGACGGATGAAAGAAGAGATTAACCAATGGCATCAAACGTCATCTTAAAAAGCTATAACGGTGCGATAAAGCTCATACTCGATCCCGATATGCCTTTTAGCGAGCTTCTGGGTCTTGTAAGAGACAAGTTCTATGCTTCCAGGAACTTTCTCGGAAATGCCTC
Organism: Lachnospiraceae bacterium; assembly: GCA_024691045.1. The sequence continues at coordinate 8,860 of JAILOC010000082.1, forward strand.
CATAATCCTTGACATAGAGGGAAGGAAGCTTTCGGATATCGAAGAAGACCTTGTCATAGATGCGGTTCACGCAAGCAGTGACGTATCTGTTTCCTGCCTTGTCGGCAAGAATGAGAACGACCAGGAGCATATCAGAAGAGTCAACGAGATTTTAAGCGAAAGACTTCAGAGCAGCGATAAATGCATGATCCTTCAGTCTTCTGTCATGAATAAGCAGGTCATCGAAGTAGAAGAGAGCATTGTCATACTCGGTGACGTCAATCCCGGAAGCGAAGTAAGGAGCAGCGGAAACATCATCGTGCTGGGCGGTCTGTACGGATCTGCACATGCGGGATACCCCGAAGATGATTCGTGTTTTATATGTGCGATAGAGATGGAAGCCGAGAAGATGGGCATCGGAAGCTTTGACTATGAACCCGACAGCAAGCCCATATGGAGTGCTGTTTTGAAGAGTGCTCCCAAGGTGGCAAGGATCAACGAAGGAAAGTTTACCATAGGACCTTTGAACAGGGTTGTTATGGAGAAGATATATGATTCTAAAAACTTACAGGCTTAAAGATTACGACTTCATGCTTATAGTCTTTACAATACTCCTATCTGTGATAGGAGTATTTGCCATAAGCTCAGCCATGGGTGAAGCCGGAGCCTCAAATGTGCATAAACAGATAGGCGGTATCATAGTCGGTAACATTCTTATGATCGTTATCTCTCTGATCGATTACCATTTCATCCTTAAATTCTGGATACCGATCTATATCGCCATGACAGCAGTTTTATTTATGGTCATGATCGGCGGTTACAACGCCAACAACGCTCAGAGATGGCTGAAGATCGGATTCATCAGGTTCCAGCCCTCAGAGATGGCCAAGTTGATGTTGATTTTATTTTTTGCAGCGTTTATTATGAAATACAGGGAAAAAATAAGCAGTTTTCACCTGCTTTTGGTATGCAGCGGACTCTTTGTCGTACCGTTTTTCCTGGTATATAAACAGCCCGATCTTTCTACCAGTCTTGTAATGATCTTTATCTTTTCAGCCATCATGTTCACAAGTGGCATCAAGAAAAGAATAATACTCGTTATTTTATTGGTCATGATACCGGTCGGAGCTGCTCTCATCGGTTATATCCTCAATCCCGATAATCATGCGATCCAGGATTATCAGCTGAACAGGATATACGGTTTTCTTTATCCCGAGGAATATCCCGAGATCGCATACCAGCAGAATAATTCGATCACAGCGATCGGATCGGGAATGCTCGAAGGCAAGGGATACAAGAATAACGAGATCACATCGGTTAAGAACAGTAATTTCATTTCCGAAGCTGAAACCGACTTTATTTTCGCTGTTATAGGCGAAGAATTCGGATTCAGGGGAGCTGCGGTAACGATCATCTTACTGTTTTTGATATCACTGAACTGTCTGGGCGTCGGTATACGATCGTCGGATGTCGGTGGCTCTATTATATGCGCCGGCATGGGTACATTCATAGGTATGCAGGGCTTCATGAACATCGGAGTTGCGACATTCCTGCTTCCGAATACGGGTATCCCGCTTCCTTTCGTAAGCTACGGTCTGACATCTTTGGTGACGCTTTACTGCGGACTAGGGGTGGTCCTTAATGTAAGGCTTCAGGTAAAGCATTCGGTCAATCCGCTGGATGATTTTATGCTGAATTATAATGGAAAGGGGCCGTATTAGGGGAATGAACATAGCACTTATCGCGCATGATTCCAAGAAGAAACTCATGCAGAATTTCTGTGTTGCGTACAGAGGCATTCTTTCGAAGCACGATCTTTACGCAACAGGTACAACAGGCAGACTTATCGAGGAAGTAACCAATCTTTCAATACACAAAATGCTTGCCGGTCATCTCGGCGGAGAGCAGCAGCTTGCCGCACAGATCGAGCAGAATCTTATAGATCTTGTTATCTTTTTGAGAGATCCTGTCAATGTAGCAGTACATGAACCCAATGTGGAAAATGTATTCAGGGACTGTGATCTCCACAATATCCCGCTCGCAACCAATCTTGCCAGTGCGGAGCTTCTTATCAAATCCCTGGACAGAGGGGATCTTGAATGGAGAGAGATGTATAAATGACGCGCTTTCGCGGTGGTATTAAATTCAAAATCCTTTCATTATTTCTCATTTCCGTATTGCTTCTTGGCGGATGCGGATCTGATTTTGCATCCCCTTACAAGTCATCGGTACTGGCATCGGAAATGGCCGGAAGGGGATTTCTTGCTGATCTTCGTGCAGACTCATTTGCTTCCGATCTCTGCGTTATCACGGGTGATGTCCCGGTGCCGGGACTCGAAATGGCCAATTCTGTTGAATCGGTCCTTCTTGTTGATGTCAACAATGCTGAGGTGATGGCTTCGGTGGGTGCGACAAGACAGATCCATCCGGCTTCTACTACCAAGCTTATGACCGCTCTTCTTGCTCTCGAGAACTGCACCATGGATGAGAAGATCACGCTCGGCTCCGAAGTTACGGGCTTTGCCTATGATGAACAGGTTCTTCCCGGCAAGGTCGGAGACACCATGACAATGGATCAGGCTCTGCATTTCATGCTAATGTATTCGGCTAATGACATTGCTAATTCCATTGCTGTTCACGTGGGCGGCAACATATCTCATTTCTGTGAGATGATGAATGAAAGAGCTTATGAGCTTGGTGCCACAAATACCCATTTTTCTAATCCCCACGGACTCGATGCGGACGATCACATGACCACCGCATACGATCTGTATCTGATACTCAGCGAATGCATCAAGTACGAGAAATTCGTCGAGATTGTATCAAGCCCCGAGTATCAGACGGTTTATAAGGATGCTAACGGAAAAGACGTAAATAAGACCGTCAGGAGCACAGACCTGTTCATAAGGAGCGATAAGGATGTTAATCCTCCCGCGGGCATTACTGTTATCGGAGGAAAGACCGGAACAACAGGCGGAGCAGGCCATTGTCTCATCGTTTTGTGCCGCGATACATCGGGCAATCCGTACATTTCCTGTGTCATGGGTACTCCCGATACAGATACACTTTATGCACACCAGAAAGAGCTTATGTCACTCATTTTAAACAGTTAAAAAGCCTTGATAGTTTGGGCATTTTAAACTATAATCTTATTAGTGGTTTTAATACCGCTAAAATATAAGCATCGGAGGAAAAATTAGTGGTTTCATTGATAGTTGGTCAGAAGGGCAAGGGCAAGACTAAGGAACTTTTGGACAAGGTTAACACCGATGTTAAGACAGTTTCCGGCAACATAGTTTATCTCGATAAAGATACGGCTCATATGTTTGAGCTCAACAACAAGATCAGACTCATCAACGTTACAGAGTATGACATTTCCGGACCGGACGAGTTCTACGGATTCGTAGCCGGCATCATTTCCCAGAATCACGATATTCAGCAGATGTATTTCGATTCATACATCAAGATCTCTCATCAGGCAGATCTCGACATCACCGAAAATGTAGAGAAGCTCGCTGCACTCAGTGAGAAGTACAAGGTAGATATGATCCTTTCCGTAGGTCTTGAGAGAAGCAAGTTCCCTGCAGGACTCCAGGCTAACGAGAAGATCGCGATCAACTTCCTTTGATCTAGGTTTATAAGCCCCGGAGCAGTGATATACGTGCTTCCGGGGCATATTTTTTATGAGCGGCAATTCAGACAATATCAGAAGATATACCAAATCGCATAACTTTGGTCTTGGTACGGTCCTTTTTCTGGGGATCTTAGTTTATGCTATCATAGTTCTGTTCATTTATTTCAATTCCGACCCCATTGTCAGATATGAGGTCGTCGAAGGCTCCCTTTCATCCCAGAATATTTACAGAGCCATAGCGTTAAGGGATGAGCATGTTGTTACATGCCCCTATTCAGGTTATGTCAATTTTCTTGCAAGGGAAGGACAGAAGGTGGCTGTAGGTGATATAGTCTACACGGTCGATGAAACGGGCAGACTCAACGAATATCTTGAATCACAGTCCCTCCTTGAAAATACCCTTACGGACAAGGAACTCGATGATTTCAAAAATGAGATCGTTGACTTTTCGCATTCCTATGATCCTCTCAATTATTCCGAGGTCTATTCATTCAAGTATTCACTTCAAAACTCCGTTTTAAAGCTTGCCAATTCTAATTTCCTCGAATCACTAAGACAGGCGAGAGATGAAGGCGGCCTTTCAGCAGCGGTCAAATACTGTACAGCCGGTAATGCCGGTGTGGTTTCATACTGGACGGACGGCTTCGAAGGTACCGATCCGGATCTGATCACCATGGATATGTTCAATGAGAGGGATTACGAGAAGGTCAATATCTCAGCTAATGAACTCAGGGCTGAGGGGGATACCGTTTACAAGCTTTCGGAGAGTGAGGACTGGTGCCTTATCTTCCCGGTTACGGAAGCTGATGCGGAAGTATATCTCGACCAGAATTATATACTGACCAGATTCCTCAGAAACCAGAACGAATCCTGGGGCAAGGTTTCCATCATCAGAAGCGAAGACGGCAAGGATGTTTTCTGCAGACTTGATTTCAACAATTCCATGGCATCCTTCATCAACGAAAGATACCTTGATATTGAGCTTATACTTGATGATGAGACCGGACTCAAGGTTCCCAATTCATCGATCATTGAGAAGGAATTCTACATCGTGGATGAAAATTACGTCATATACGATGCCAATAACAATATCTACTACATCATCGTTAACGGTTATGACGATACAGGTCAGGCTATCACGATGAGAAAAGAGATATCCATCTACAGCCACGACGAAGAGCATCACAGCTACTATGTCGACAGTTCGATCGTTACGGCGGGAGATGTCCTCCATATGGAGAATTCCCAGGATGTATTTGTCGTAAAAGAAAGAGGAACGCTGACAGGCGTTTACAACATAAATAAGGGTTATGCCGATTTCAAGGAAATTACTATACTGTCGCAGAATGATGAGTATGCGATAGTCAAGCCCAATTCCACATACGGTCTCAGGGTTTATGATTATATAGCGCTTAAAGCCGATACGGTATCGGACGATCAGTTCATTAATGAGTAAGGATGTATCAAAATGAGTTTTGTAGGTGATAATTACCTGAAGGTACTTGGGAACGTTAAAAAGCTCTGCGCTGAAAGCGGCAGGGAAGAAAAAGAGTGCACGCTTATTGCCGTAAGTAAGACCAAGCCCGTCGATATGATCAAGGATGCATACGAAGCAGGCTGCAGGGACTTCGGAGAAAACTATGTGCAGGAGCTTGTAGATAAGATCCCGCAGCTTCCGGATGATATCAGATGGCATATGATCGGTCATCTCCAGACCAACAAGGTAAAGTATATTGTGGGTAAGACATGTCTGATCCACGGTGTCGATTCCGTAAAGCTTGCAAGGGAGATAGGAAAGCAATCCGTAAAGATCGGAGTCATCAGTGATATACTGCTTGAAGTCAACATAGGAAACGAGGAGAGCAAGTTCGGTTTTAAGCCTGATGAACTGCTTTCTGCGGTATGTGAGATAGCATCGATCGAAGGAATACGTGTAAGAGGCCTTATGACAAGTGCTCCGATATGCGAAAATCCCGAAGAAAACAGGGTATTTTTTCGCAATATGAAGCAATTATCCATTGACATAAAAAAGCAAAAAACTGATAATGTTTATATGGATTTCCTTTCGATGGGAATGAGCGGGGATTATGAATCCGCGATCGGTGAAGGCGCAAATTACGTTCGCGTCGGAACCGCGATCTTCGGAGAAAGAGATTATTCATCAAGATAAAGGATTGAGAGGGTAAAAATGGGTAGCACTGTTGATAAGTTCATTAACTTTATGAAGCTCGACAACAAGGACGAAGAAGACGGCGAAGATTACGGCTTCGAAGATGAAGAGATCGAAACTCCCGCCAGATATAAGGCTGCGGACGATGATGATAACGATAAGCCCAAGAAGTCTTCCAAGAGCATGTTCAAAGGTCAGGATCAGAGGAGAAAGAATATGAGCGCAAATATTAATGCAGGCGTCAGCATGAGATTCCCCAAAGAGCTTAACGATGCCGCAGGTGTTGTAGACGATCTTAAGTCAATGAACAGTGTTGTCCTTAATCTTCAGGGTCTCGATTCATCACTTGCCCAGAGTATATATGATTTCCTTTGCGGAGCATGCTATGCACTCGGTTGCCGCATGGAGAAGGTTTCCGATTATGTATATGTCATCACTCCCGAGAGTGTGACTCTTTCAGGTGATTTCCTTACCGGACAGGGTAATGCCGGATCAGGACTCTATTGATCCGTTAATTGATTCTTACGGACCGCCCGGTGCGTAGTAACAGGCACGGCGGTCCGTTTTTTTGAGGTTTTGTAATGAGCGAAGCAGTAGAAAAAGATATGAGCAGGCTTACGGTCAAGACCGGTACAAAGAGCTCGTATGACATTGTTTACAAGAATTCTTTTGAAGCACTTCCCGCAGAGGTGTCCGCTGTATTTCCGGACAAGGTTAATGTCTGCGTGATCACAGATTCAAACGTTGATCCTTTGTACGGCGAGGAAGTTGTAACAAAGCTTGAAAGCGTATCAAAGACTGTATTTAAATACGTCGTACCCGCAGGCGAAGAGAACAAGAATCTTGATGAGGTTAAGAAGATCTACAAGTATCTCATCGAGAATAAGTTCGACAGAAAGTCAGTGCTCGTTGCACTCGGCGGCGGTGTGATCGGTGATATGACAGGATTTGTAGCAGCGACTTTTCTCCGTGGAATCGAGTTTATCCAGATTCCCACGACACTTCTTGCACAGGCCGATTCATCTATCGGCGGCAAGACCGGTGTGGACCTTGACGGATATAAGAACATGGTCGGAGCATTCAAGATGCCGGCACTTGTTTATACAAACCTTTCGACACTTGCCTCACTTCCCGGAAGACAGTTTGCTTCCGGCTTTGCGGAGGTCATGAAGTCGGCTCTTCTTAAGGATGAGAAGTTCTACGTCTGGCTCATTGACAACAATTATGAGATCAGGGATAAGAATGTCGATTTCCTTTCCGAGATGGTCTACAGATGCGATGACATCAAGCGTATGATCGTCGAAAAGGATCCCTTTGAGAAGGGCGACAGGGCTCTTCTTAATCTCGGACACACCCTCGGACATGCGATCGAGAAGTTCTATGATTTCAAATTCCTGCACGGTGAATGCGTTTCACTCGGATGCGTTGCCGCCGCATTCATATCCTGGAAAAAAGAATTCCTTTCCAAAGAGGAGTTCTATGAGATAAGGGATATGTTCGTTCTCTTTGGACTTCCCATCTCCATGGATCTTGCGGATACTGCGAAGATAATCGAGCTTACCAAAAATGACAAGAAGATGGATAAGGGCACTATCAGATTTATCCTTCTCAAGAAGATCGGCAAGGCATTCATTAATGAAGACGTAAGCGACGAGGAAATGTCCGCGGCACTTGATGAACTTAATTTTGCGGAGGATGACTGACGGTGGATTCCGAAAAAGAGATTCAGGGAAGCATGCATGAAAGAAAGAAGATAGCAAAGGGCAGGATGATCGCTCTGTGCAGTGTTCTTGCTGTCATTGCGATAGTCCTCGACCAGGTTACAAAGCATGTAGCCATGACAAGGCTCAAGGACGGCGCTGCATACGTGCTCATCGATAATGTGCTTGAATTCTATTATCTCGTAAATACCGGATCAAGCTGGGGAATGCTCGCGGGACAGAAGGCTCTGATACTTTTCATATCTGTTATAATCATTGCTCTTTGTCTGTTCATGATCGCTAAGAGCCCCGATGATGTCAAATACATTCCGTTTAATATTTCACTTACTATGATCATCGCGGGTGGTATAGGAAACGGGATCGACCGTATCAGATTTTCTTATGTCATCGATTTTATTTATTTCAAGGTGATAAATTTTCCGGTATTTAATGTTGCTGATATTTTCGTTACCTGCGGTGCGGTCCTTTTCATCCTGTTGATACTGTTTAAGTACAAGGAAAAAGATCTGTACTTTATGAAGTTTAATCAGAAGAAATTCAGGGAAATGAACTGATGAACAGATACCTGTTCACAATTGAAGAAGAATCAGCGGGGGAGAGAGTCGACAGGCTTCTCCCTTCTTTGCTTGAAGGCGTTTCGAGAAATTATCTTCAGCAGGTCATCAAAGGCGGAGGCCTTACCGTAAACGGAAAAGCTGCCAAGCCTTCACTTAAGGTAAAGGAAGGGGACAGCCTCGAGCTTGAACTTCCAGAAGCGGTAAGCCCCGATATTCTTCCTGAGGATATTCCTCTTGATATCCTTTATGAAGACTCTGATGTCATTGTGATAAATAAGCCCAAGGGCATGGTAGTTCATCCCGCCGCAGGGCATTACAGCGGCACCATGGTCAATGCGCTCATGTATCATTGCGGTGATTCCCTCAGCGGTATTAATGGCTGTATGCGTCCCGGAATCGTTCACAGGATCGATAAGGATACAACAGGTTCCGTAATTGCATGTAAGAATGATAATGCACATGCAAAGCTTTCAGAACAGTTTAAAGAGCATTCCATAAAGAGAAGCTACAGAGCCATCGTCCTGGGTGTGCTTAGGGATGATGAGGGAACTATTGACGCTCCTATAGGCAGGCTTGCCAATGACCGCAAGAAGATGGGTGTAGTTCCTGACGGAAGGAGAGCTGTTACACATTACAAGGTTCTCGAAAGATTTAAGGATTATACATATGTGGAGTGCAGGCTTGAGACCGGCAGAACCCACCAGATAAGAGTTCATATGACTCATATCGGTCATCCTCTGCTCGGAGACCTCGTATACGGTAAGGAAACATCATCTCTCAATAAGAGATTCAATCTCGACGGTCAGACACTTCATGCCATGGAGCTCGGATTCATACATCCGTCTACCGGAGAGCTTATTGATGTATGTGCTCCGCTTCCCGAATATTTCGAACATCTTCTTGAAGTGCTGAGAGGATAATTTTACAGAATATTTATATTGTATTCTGATAACTTATTGAGGTTTTATGCTCAAAATATTATAATATATACAGGAAATTTCGTACTTACTTAACTTTAATCTCAGATAAAGGAAGGTGGTGCACATGAAAACCGTAATTACCATAGGCAGACAGTTCGGATCGGGCGGAAGAGAGATCGGTGAGAAGCTTGCCAAGGCTTATGATATCGGCTATTACGACAGAGAACTCCTTGCAAGGGCTGCTCAGGAGAGCGGTTTTTGTGAAGAGATCCTTATGAACCACGACGAAAGACCCACCAATTCATTCCTTTACAATCTTGTCATCGATACATACAGCTTCGGCTACAATTCTTCATCCTTTGTTGATATGCCCATTTCCCAGAAGGTATTCCTGGCTCAGTTCGACACGATCAAGAAGATCGCCGATGAAGGCCCCTGCGTTATTGTCGGAAGATGTGCCGATTATGCCCTTGAAAACAGGGATAATGTGCTCAATCTGTTCATTTATGCTGATGAAGACTTTAAGGTTAACCGTATAATGAAGCTCTATAACCTTGAGGCAGGCAAGGCTCGCGATATGATCGCCAAGAAGGACAAGCAGCGTCAGAGCTACTACAATTACTACACAAACCGTAAGTGGGGCCGTGCGGACAGCTACGACCTGTGTATCAATTCCTCGGTTCTGGGCATTGACGGATCTGTCAAGCTGATCAAACAGTTCGTGGAAGATTTTGAGAACAAATAAGGCATTTTTCCTGTTAAGATTTCTTCTTAAATAATTGAATAATTGTGTTGACATAAAGGCACCTCTTTGCTATTATCTATGAGTATGCCGCTTGAAAAGGCTTAAGTTTTTGTGCATTTTCCGCACAATCGCCGTATCAGCGTTTAAAAGGACCATGACGCATACTTCATGATGGTTCATGAAAAGGAGGTGCCTATTTATGTACGCAATTATCGCAACCGGAGGAAAGCAGTATAAGGTTTCCGAGGGTGATGAGATCAGAGTCGAGAAGCTCGATGCTGCCGAGGGTGACAAGATTACTTTCGACAACGTCATCGCTGTCAACGACGGTTCTCTTAAGGCAGGTAAGGATGTAGCTTCAGCTAAGGTTACCGGTACTGTTGTAAAGCAGGATCGTGCCAAGAAGGTCATCGTATACCGTTATAAGAGAAAGTCCGGCTATCACAAGAAGAACGGACACAGACAGCCTTTTACGGCCGTTAAGATCGATTCCATCGAAGGCTGATCATGACTACCGTTGTGATCGAAAAGTCCCCGGAAGGAGCTTACAAGGGCTTCACTTGTATGGGACATGCCGGATATGCTAATGATGGAGATCCGGATATTTTATGTTCAGCTATATCGGCGCTGACCATCCATACTATAAACGGATTGTCAGAGACGGCCGGGCAAAAGCTTGATGTAAAGACCGATGAGAGCACAGGGTTTATGCGAGTACAGATACTGGACGAACCCGGAGTCGGAGCAAATGTCCTAATGGATTCATTTGTTTATTCGATGAAAGAGCTTTCCAAAGAGTACGGTCAGAAGTTTTTGCAGATACAATTCAAGGAGGTTAAGGACAATGCTTAGAATGAATCTTCAGTTCTTTGCTCATAAAAAGGGTGTCGGTTCCACCAAGAACGGCAGAGATTCCGAGTCCAAGAGACTTGGTGCTAAGAGAGCAGACGGTCAGTTCGTTACTGCCGGCAACATTCTCTACAGACAGCGCGGAACCAAGATCCACCCCGGTAATAACGTAGGTATCGGCGGAGATGATACTCTTTATGCGCTGGTTGACGGCGTTCTCAGATTTGAG
>JAILOC010000103.1 GCA_024691045.1 Lachnospiraceae bacterium
CATTTCCGTCTTAGTGATTGAAATGATCGTAGGTCTTCCGTGAGGACAGTTATAAGGGTTATCCAGTGTGAGCAGTTCGTCTATGAGTTTTTCAGCCTGTTCGAAACCGATCCTGTCCCCGCCCTTTACACTGGCTTTGCAAGCCATACCCGCGATCTTCTCATCAATAGTCTTGAAGGTTCCGAGTCCCGGGTTGAGACTCATCTCATCAAGTACCGCAAGGAAGAGTTCCTTCTCGGAATGACCGAAGAGATCGACGGGAACACCTCTCAGGGCATATTCTGATCCGCCGAAATTTTCAACCTCAAATCCCGCTCTTTCGAATGCCTCTTTATTATCCAGTAATACATTTTCCTCCGATGCCGAAAGAGATACGACAACGGGAGGCATAAGAAGCTGCGAATGATTTTCACCGGAATAGATACGTTTCATCATCCTCTCGTAATTGACCTTCTCATGTGCGGCGTGCTGGTCAATAATAAACATCTTCTGCTCATATTGTACGATCCAGTAGGTATCGAATACCTGTCCGATTATCCTGTATTTTGCTCTCTTGCCTTCATCGAGAAGATGATCTTCGAACAAGTGCTTTTGTTCGAAGTATGTATTCTTAAGAAACTCAGCTGCCGCATCTTTTTCGACAGGTGCTGCGTCCGGGGGAGTCCGATCTGCTGATGAAAGATCTTCATCACTTCCGGAGGATACGGACGATGAACCGAAAGCTGAATGTTTTAAAGAGAATGTATTGAGAGTTTTTCTGTCATCCTCGAAGAAACTGTCCTCCGAAACTGCAGATTCTGCATATGAGCCTGTGCCTGTAAATTCGCTGTAGGCTCTTACGGCGCTCTGTATGGCATCACCTTTTCTGACTGCCTCAAAGGGTTCAGGATTTTTGCCGGATGCTATCTCTTCCTTTGATGCCTTTTCGGCGTCCCTTTTTTCCTTATCATTCGTAAGGATATTCTCAGGTATCATCTCAGCACTCTTCAATACATCATGAATGGAAGCTGATACGAATGCAAAGAAGGTATTCTGATCCGTAAGCCTTACATCAAGCTTAGCAGGATGCACATTAACATCGACCCTGGAAGGATCGATGAGGAAATTCAGAAATACAACGGGGAATTTATGGAGCATCAGATATTCACGATAACCTTCCTCGATTGCCGAGGATATGAAATCGTTCCTCACATATCTGCCGTTTATGAAATAGACCTCCATATTACGGTTGCTTCTTACGCTTTCGGGCTTTCCGAGAAATCCGCTCAGCTTAAGACAATCATTTTCCGCGGATATGGGGACAAGCATAGAAGCTGTGTCACGTCCGAAGACCCTGAATATGACATCAAGAAGATCACCGCTTCCCGTCGTATGGAATCTCGATCTGTTATCGGTTATCAGCTGAAATGAAATATCCGGATGGGAAAGTGCGATCTTCTCCATCATCTCGACGATATATGATGTTTCGGTCGAAGCAGTCTTTAAGAATTTCTTTCTTGCGGGAGTATTGTAAAAAAGATTTCTTACGATAAGAGTGGTTCCCTTGGGAGCACCGATCTCTTCAAACGACACTTCCTCTCCGCCTCTTATAAACAATCTGTTTCCGGTTATGGAACCCTCAAGGCAGCTTATCATCTCGGTTTCGGAAACAGCGCAGATACTTGCAAGTGCTTCACCCCTGAATCCGAGTGTCTCAATATGATCGAGATCCCCGGCGTTATCGATCTTACTTGTCGCGTGTCTGAGAAATGCAGTCTTCATATCGGAAGGCTCTACACCGCACCCGTTATCGGTAACTCTGATAAGATCTATTCCGCCGCCTTTTATCTCGACGGTAATTGCAAGGGCACCTGAATCAACGGAGTTTTCAACCAGCTCCTTTACGACATTCACGGGGCGCTCAACAACTTCACCCGCAGATATCCTGTCTATGGTCTCTTTGTTTAAAACCTTGATCATATCCTGTACCTGTTCTTAACCTTGTTCTGAAGCCTGTAAAGAGTATTGAGAGCATCAAGGGGAGTAAGGTTCGAAATATCGATATCTTCTATTTCCTTAAGTACATCTTCATCCGATACGAGGTCAAAGAATGAAAGCTGTCCCGAATCGACTTCATCGGGTCTTGTCACTTTTTTCGTTCTGGAGCTTCCGGAATCGTTTGTTGCAATGGATTCGACAACGGTGGAGATATCCTGAAGAGCAAGCTGTGATGCGATCTCTCCGGCCCTGTCTATTACCATATCGGGAACACCGGCAAGTTTTGCAACCTGGATTCCGTAGCTTCTGTCCGCACCGCCCTTAACGATCTTTCTGAGGAATACGATATCGTCACCGCTTTCCTTGACGGCGATGCAATAGTTGTGTACATTATCAATCTTGCCTTCAAGTTCGGTAAGTTCATGGTAATGTGTAGCAAACAATGTCTTGGCACCGAGAAGCTTTTTATTTGCGATATGCTCGGTTACTGCCCATGCGATCGCAAGTCCGTCGAAGGTTGATGTTCCTCTTCCGATCTCATCAAGAATAAGAAGGCTCTTGGAGGTAGCATTTCTGAGGATGTTGGAAACCTCATTCATTTCGATCAT
>JAILOC010000106.1 GCA_024691045.1 Lachnospiraceae bacterium
AACGGGAATGAACTTCTTACCCGAAAGATACTGGCCGGTTATCGACTCCGGACATTTCATTATCTCTTCTGCGGTACCGCATGCCACAACCTCACCACCGTGCGAACCCGCACCGGGCCCGATGTCCACGATGTAATCCGCAGCGAGCATTGTATCCTCGTCATGCTCGACAACGATCAGTGTATTTCCCAGATCGCGCAGTCTCTTAAGGGTTCCGAGAAGCTTGTCATTGTCTCTCTGATGAAGTCCTATGCTGGGCTCATCCAGAATGTAGCACACACCCACGAGTCCGGATCCTATCTGGGTCGCAAGCCTTATACGCTGTGCCTCCCCGCCCGAAAGTGTACCGGTAGCTCTGGAAAGAGACAGATAATCAAGTCCCACATCGACCAGGAATCCGACTCTGGCCTTTATCTCTTTTAATATCTGTTCGCCGATGAACGCCTGCTGCTTCGAAAGCTTCAGATCCGAAATGAATGCCTTAAGCTCCACGATCGACATGGTTGTCATCTCATAGATATTCTTATCGCCTACCGTAACGGCAAGTGATTCCTTCTTAAGTCTTCTTCCGCCGCATTCCGAGCAGGGGGTGATCCGCATGAACTGCTCATATTCCGCCTTCATCGTTTCGGAATAAGTCTCCCTGTATCTTCTCTCAACGCTTCTGACAAGACCCTCGAATTCGGTGGGATATACTCCCGAGCCGCGCTGTCCCGTATAGTGTACATCGACGCTTACATCGGTTCCGTTTATGAGGATGTCCTTGATCTTCTGAGGATAATCCTCAAATGGAGTATCAAGACTGAACTTGAATCTCTTGGAAAGCGCCTGAAGAAGCGCATTTGCAAAGCTTCCCTCCTGATTGCATGACTGCCAGCCCATCGCGATGATCGCGCCTTCGTTTATGGAAAGCGAGGGATCAGGGATCATAAGCTCCGCATCAAATTCCATCTTGAATCCGAGACCCGCACATACGGGGCATGCACCGAAGGGGTTATTGAAAGAAAAGCTCCTCGGCTCAACCTCCGCGATGCTCACTCCGCAGTAAGGACATGCATAGGAAGTGCTGAAAGAGATTGTCTCACCTCCGACAACATCTACATTAAGCTGTCCTTCCGCAATCTTGAGAACGTTCTCGGCAGAGTCCGTGAGTCTTCTTTCGATGCCGGGCTTTATAACCAGTCTGTCGACTACAATGTCAATGTTGTGTTTGTCATTCTTTTCAAGAGAGATGTCCTCGGAAAGATCGTACATGATCCCATCGACACGCACTCTTCCGTAACCGGCCTTTCTTGCGGAATCAAGGGTTTTCTCGTGTCTTCCCTTGCGGCCCCTGACAACCGGAGCCATGAGCATGATCTTCGTTCCTTCCGGAAGCTCCATGATACGGTCGACAATCTGGTCAACCGTCTGGCGCTCGATCACCCTTCCGCATTCGGGACAATGGGGTATTCCGATCCTCGCATATAAAAGCCTGAAATAGTCATAGATCTCCGTGACGGTTCCTACTGTCGAGCGGGGATTCTTATTGGTGGACTTCTGGTCTATCGAGATCGCAGGCGAGAGTCCGTCTATCGATTCGACATTGGGCTTTTCCATCTGTCCGAGGAATTGACGTGCATAGGAAGAAAGAGACTCCATGTAGCGTCTCTGACCCTCCGCGTATATCGTATCGAATGCAAGAGATGATTTTCCGGAACCGGAAACACCCGTCATAACAACAAGAGAATCCCTCGGTATTTCCACCGAGAGATCCTTGAGATTATTTTCCTTAGCTCCCCTTACTACGATCCTGTTTCTGGGGAGTATCTTAGTTTCATTCTTCATATCCGCAATCTCACGGGCTGCCCTTACAGCCCTTATATCACACTGTTTACAACGCTAAGAGTGTAACATTTTCACGGATGAATGTCCATAGATTTTCGAACATTTGTTCCTATATGCTGTTTTCGACGATATATTGGTAATAAGACAAAGATTCTTCCTTCAGCGATGCCGGGATATGCAGACAGTAGAGGATACCAAGAATAATAAGGAACAGTACAAAGCAAGCGATAAGATCTTTTCTTACCCTTCCGCATCTCTTCATTTCTTTTTTTTCAAAGAGAGTCAGACAGCACTTTCTGAACGCACCGATGCCGTTTATACATATCGGAATCAGCAACACAAAATAAAACAGCGCATACTGGGACTTTGCCTCCCAAAGTATATGAAATAATACTCCTCCCGTAAATGTTGTAAGAAGAAGCAGAGATTTATCATCGAGCTTTTTCTCAAAGCAGATGAATAGAAATGCCGCAAGATAAATCATAACCTCGAAGAATTTAAAATACGGAAGCACTCTGTATGAGCCGTATATCGAAATCATATAATCTATGCAGTCCGGAAGGTCCCTGCCGGGCCCCCTGAGATACCAGATGGTTTGAAACGTCGGCTCATTCCATTGTGAGGCCAGCTTTTTGGTGTAAAAGGAAATCATATAGGAAGGGTGCTCAAAAAATGCTGATAAACTCTTCCTTATCTCTTCTTTAGCAAATTCTGACTGAACTGAAGTATCGCATCCGGCCAAATCATAGGAATTTGTATTGTATCCGTTGAACCATCCGGCAGCACGATCTCCCTCCTGCATTGCCATGGCGATATAAGACCATTTGGAGACACCACCCTCCATTTTGAATCCCGTTATATGCTCCGTAATACCTGTGGCGGTCCACGTAAACAGAACGCTCAATAAAACGGCGGATAGCGCCATAACAGCGTATACCGATTTCTTTCTCTTTAAGGAGTTTACGATACATATAAGAATATATGCGATAAGAAAAATGATATAGTTCTGCTTTATAAGGCAGGCAAAAGCCATAAGGAATGCAGACAGAATTCCCTGACGAAGCCTTCCGGAATTAAAATGATCAAAATGATAACAAAAAGCTAAGAGCGACAGCATCAGTCCCGGAACATTTCCATAGACATGTGATACTGAAAAAAGAAGAGGGAACCATAAAAGCCCCATCAAAAGGACTGATAGTTTTCCGAACTTCGATTCAGTAAACCTTGTAAGGGATGAGGCGATGACCGGAATGCAACAAGCATTGATCAGCTGAAAGAAGACGTGAGAATGATCACCGAAGATCCGGATCAGCACAGCTTCTATCAAAGTCAGCCCTATCTGATTCTGCCATCTTCCGATGTATCCGGAAGCAATAAATGAGGAATAATCTCCGCTGAGCAGCCCGGCAGCTGCTTTCTGAATATCCGCAGAATCCGCCCAGGACATAAAATCTGTAAGAAATACCCATGATACGCTCATCAGAAGGATCAGGAACAGGATGGAAAAATAAAGAGTTCTAAAGAGAATAATATTCGTATCAAGCTTTTTGCCAAATGATAATAATAGTCTGTTTACGAAAGGGATCACGGAAAGGAATAGGACTATAACAAAGATGATCAGACAGTAAATACCCGAAATGTCAGTGAGATAAATCTTTTCCATCATCGACACAGTCGAAGTGGAAACGAGAGAAAACCACACAAACAACAGCAGGATGAAAAATGAAAACACCCATATAACCTTTCCGTATACTTTTTCAACCATTTTGCCCAAAGATTCTCTCAGAAATTTTATAAGCATGAGCACATGCTCCGTACACCGTTTATTTTCTTACCAGTTTCATTATCCGTCCGTTAACATACCATAGTACAAGCCCGCCTGCCACGCAGCTTATAAAAATGAGAAGCAGAGTCGCTGCGGGAGAAATACCGGGCAAAAGCTTAACCATAAACAGAACGATCATATTCTCCTGCATGCAGTAGAATTCAAGCGACATGAGCCCAAAAAATGCGGTTATCTTCCGCAGGATCTTCATTGCTCTTGCGGATTTGAACTTTTCCATTATTCCCGCCAGAACATAAGGAAGCGAGATAGCAACAAGAAAGGTGGGGATTCCGCAGTCGGAAACCGGAAGTATGAAGGTCACAGTATCAAACTCTGCGAGATAAAGACTGTACATTCCGGCTACAGTGCCAAGAATGGCAAGAAGCCATCTTTCAAGATTCAGCTCATCTTCCCTGACCGTCGAGTAAAGACATCCCATAAGAAAGATCGGAATACGGTTGAAAAAACCGAACAGATCCGTATCCACATTTCTGAAGAACAACTCCAGAATGTACCACAAAGCAATCGATGTAAGGATAAAGACCGGCTTGCTTCCCGCCCTGCTCATAAGCTTATGATAGAAAGGAAAAACAAGGTAGATTGTAAGTATAGCCGGTACAAACCACAGGAGAGAATACATATACTCCGCATAAAAAGAGTAACATGTAACTCTCTTTACAAATTCAAGTGGCTCCAGACCATATATGATCATCTGCATCAGTCCACCGACAAAAAAGGGGAAATACACCCTTGAAATCCTGTGCAGATAGTAATCCTTGAGATTATTATGCTCAAGAGAATGCATAAGCCCTGTGCCGGAAAGGAAAAAGAAAATATCAACTCCGAGAAATCCAATCCTGCAAAAATAGGCTAACAGAGGGTGGGCATCGAAGGCATAATAATACGTAACGGTCACCGCGTGATAGACAAAGATAAACAGAGCGGCAGCCCCCATCAGTTCGATCCTGTATTTTTCGAGCAGTTTCTTTTCCATATATATTGTTCTGTTCCCGTTATTTCAATACCTATTTCATACTCTTAAGCTCAAAGAGTTCGTCACGCAGAATTGCGGCCTTCTCGAAGTCCAGATCCGCAGCGGCTTTTCGCATCGCGCTTTCTGTCCGGGCGATCAGCTCGCGAAGCTCCTTCGCAGACATTGATTCGGGATCCTTCTTCCACTTAACCTCGTCAGGATCGACCTTCTTCGTAATGCTGATGAGATCACGAACAGCCTTTTCGATAGTTTTCGGTGTGATCCCGTGCTCTTTGTTGTATGCTTCCTGGATCTCGCGGCGTCTTGCCGTCTCATCCATTGCCGCCTGCATGGAGCGGGTTATCGTATCGGCATACATTATAACATGCCCCTCGGAATTTCTCGCTGCCCTTCCGATGGTCTGTATAAGCGACGTCTCGGAGCGGAGGAAGCCTTCCTTATCCGCATCGATTATCGCGACGAGACTTATCTCAGGAATATCAAGTCCTTCTCTTAACAGATTGATTCCCACGAGGACATCGAACACATCTGTTCTCATGTCTCGAATGATCTTGGTCCTTTCGAGAGCCTTGATATCAGAGTGCATATATCTGACACGGATGTCGGCATCCTTAAGGTAATCCGTAAGATCCTCAGCCATCTTCTTGGTAAGAGTCGTGACAAGAACCTTATGATGCTTCTCTGTTTCCTTTCTTATCTCCGAAATAAGATCATCAATCTGGCCTTCTACGGGGCGGACCTCAACCTCAGGATCAAGCAGACCCGTGGGTCTGATGACCTGCTGAGCCCTTAAGAGCTCGTGTTCCGCTTCATAATCGGATGGTGTTGCGGAAACAAAAAGCATCTGGTCTATATGAGATTCGAATTCTTCGAAATTAAGAGGCCTGTTATCAAGTGCGGAAGGAAGCCTGAAGCCGTAATCGACCAGTGTGGTCTTGCGTGATCTGTCGCCGGCATACATCGCCCTTATCTGGGGTATGGTCATATGCGACTCATCTATAATGATAAGGAAATCATCGGGGAAGAAATCCATAAGAGTAAGAGGCGGTGCACCTGCGGGAAGCGCATTTAAATGTCTGGAATAATTCTCGATGCCTGAACAGATGCCTGTTTCCCTGAGCATCTCGACATCAAAATTCGTCCTTTCCGAGATACGCTGTGCTTCGATCAGACGGTCCTCACCCTTGAAATACTTTATCCTCTCTTCAAGCTCTTCCTCAATAGCATCGCAGCCCTTCATAAGAGCATCACGGCTTACTACATAGTGCGAAGCGGGAAATACCGCGATATGTTCCAGTGATGCGATCGGACGCGAATTTAGAGGGTCCACTTCAAGGATCCTTTCGATCTCGTCACCGAACCACTCTATTCGGACAAGATAATCCCCTCCCTGTGCGGGATAGTATTCGAGGATGTCACCGTTCATCCTGAAAAGTCCGGGCTTTTTTTCCAGATCATTTCTTTCATACTGCATCGCGATCAGGGACTTGGCCACCTCATCACGATCGATAGATTGCCCCGGGCGAAGCGAAAGGATCATACCCTTATATTCGTCGGGCGAGCCGAGACCGTATATGCAGGAAACGGATGCGACAACAATAACATC
>JAILOC010000115.1 GCA_024691045.1 Lachnospiraceae bacterium
GTGATCCTGGAATACTTGGGATCCGCGGTAACTCCGGCGGTGATGCTCTCAATATTATATCCTCTTCTGGAAAAAAGACCGGAGATCCTGCTCAGAACTCCCGAATTGTTGTCAGCAAGAAGCTGAAGAACTACTTTCTGCATATTTTTTTCCTTCAAAAATAATGTAAAACCGTAACTTTAAATACTTTACCGCTTTACTATAGTAATGTCAACGACCTTATTTAATCAGTTTGTCTCATTTTCGGAGCATTTTGCAAGAGCAAGGGTTCCGGTGCGTGCTACTTCGACTATGGATACCGAACGGAACATCTCAAGAAGGAGCTTGATCCTCTCGGGAGAAGCACAGATCTGGATCATCATATAGTGAAGGCTGAGATCCACAATCTCCGCTTTCATCACATCACAGATCTCCATGATCTCCTGACGGTTATTCTTGTTATATTTTACCTTCATGAGCATGAGTTCCCTGGATACGCACTGTGACTCGGTGAAGGTCTTGACCTTGATGACATCGAGCTTTTTATTGAGCTGCTTTTCGATCTGCTCAAGAGTTCTCTCATCTCCGGATGAAACGATGGTCATCGAAGATACGGTGGGATCGTCCGTCTCACCTACCGCGAGTGAATCGATATTAAAATTCCTACGGGAAAAGAGTCCGCTTACCTTGCTAAGGACACCGGCTCTGTTTTCAACATTTACTGAATAGATTCTTTTATCTTTCATATCAACCTCAGTTTTACCGCTGTGCGGCATATTTACAGACAGTCAGTTTAACACAAAAGCTTCCCGGATCATTCGGGCTTAACGACATCCTTGGGATCTACGATGCATTCAAGAAGGACATTCTTCTTGTCATTAAGGAATTTCTTGATGACAGCTTTGGAATCCTTCATATTCTCAAGTCTGAGATAGTCAAATCCGTAAGCCTTCGCGATATGCTCAAGATCGGGATCTCCGTCAAGCTTGACCATCGAATATGAGTCATCATAGGTGTAATGCTGATATTCACGTACCATGCCCAGATAACCGTTTCTGAGAACAACTATCTTGGCCTGGACATCATGCTGGACGAAGGTTGCAAGCTCGCACATGGACATCTGGAATCCGCCGTCACCGCAGACAGCAACGGTCTGACGTTTGGGAGCTGCTATCTTGGCACCGAGTGCGGCGGGGATGGCATATCCCATTGTTCCCATACCGCCGCTCGTGAGCATTCTTCCTTTTCCGATGACTATATTGGCACAGGACCAGATCTGGTTCTGACCTACATCAGCAACATAAATGCTTCCGTCGATCATATCGGTCGTAAGCTGTTTGACGAACTCTGCGGGATCGACATATTTGGACGAAGGGTTTCTGTTAGGCTTAAATGCCTTCTTTGCTGCGGTAAGCTCCTTGACCCATGCACTGTAATCCCCGTCGATATCGGATGCGGTAAGCTCTTCGAGTATTGCCTCTGCATCGCCTACAAGCGGAATCGTGGAAAGTGCATTCTTGCCGATCTCTGCGGGATCGACATCCATATGTATCAGGGTCTTGTTGCCGTTGCTGATAAGTTCGGGTCTGTTGACCGCACGGTCAGCAACCCTTGCCCCGATCATGATGATAACATCGGCATCGTTCATAGCTTTATTGGCATAGGGCTTTCCGTTATTTCCGACCATTCCGAAATAAAGGGGATGAGCGGTCGGAAGAACTCCGATACCCATCATTGTTGAAACAACGGGAATATTCTTCTCTTCCGCGAATTTCTGAAGCTCATCATCGGCATTTGCAAGGAACACTCCTCCGCCCGCACAGATAATGGGCTTCTTAGCTCCCTTAAGCTCCTTGATGACCTTCTTTATCTGGGCCGCATTTCCCTTAAAAGTAGGCTTATATGTTCTGAGATTAACCTCATCGGGATAATGGAAATTCTTAAGTGCCTGATTCTGGATATCAATGGGCACATCGATGAGAACCGGTCCCTTTCTTCCTGTGGATGCGATATAGAAGGCTTCCTTCATTATCCTCGGAATATCCTGTGCATCCTTGACAAGGTATGAATACTTAACAAATGATTCAACCGCACCGGTAATGTCTGCTTCCTGGAAAACGTCGGATCCGAGAAGCTCGGAATTAACCTGTCCGGTGATTATGATCATGGGAATGGAATCGGCAAACGCAGTTGCGATACCTGTGATGACATTGGTTGCACCCGGGCCGCTCGTTACGGCACATACACCGGGCTTTCCGGAAATACGCGCTTCACCGCTTGCCATATGTGCAGCATTCTGCTCGGTACGCACCAGCACAGTCCTGATATCAGAATCAAGTATACTGTTATAAAAAGGGCATATAGCCACACCGGGATAACCGTATACGTTCTTTACTCCCTCGAGTTCAAGACATTTTACTATTGCATCTGCACCTATCATGGGGCATCACCTCCAAAACTATTTGAAACAGGGGGACGATTCCGCTGTTTTTCTTCTCTAATTATTCAAGTGAACATAAAAAGTCCGGATACTCTCTGCTTATTCGGAAATTCCAAGTAATTCTTTTGCAACCTTAACAGCTTCGGCAGCATCCTTGGAATATCCGTCAGCACCTATCTCCTGTGCATACTCTTCGGTAACACAGGCGCCGCCTACCATCACCTTTATATCAAGACCTTTCTGTTTAACAAGTTCAATGGATTCCTTCATATGGATCATTGTCGTTGTCATCAGTGCGGAAAGACATATGATCTTCGAACCGGTCTCTTCCGCTTTTGCGACGATATCTTCCGCTTTGATATCCTTGCCCATGTCGATCACGTTAAATCCGTAATTGCCGAGCATCATTGCGACAAGATTTTTTCCGATGTCATGGATATCACCTTCGACAGTAGCGATAACGACCGAAGGAGCATCCTCGGAAGATCCGCTGCCCTTAAGTTCGGGTTCGATCACCGCAATGGCACTCTTCATGCTCTCGGCGGATGATATCAGCTGAGGAAGGAAATACTTGCCGGAGTTAAAGAATGCACCGACCTGATTGATCGCAGGGATAAGGCAGTCATTGAGAATATCCGCAGCCTTCTCCCCCTTTTCTAGAGCAGCCTTGGCGGCAGCAGGCGCGGCATTTCTGTTTCCTCCAACCACAGCCTTATATACGTCCCTGAGACCATCGGGAACCTTATCAAGCATTTCGTCACCCGAAGACTTTTTGGGTGCAGTACCGGTATCGGATGCGTTAGAAGCTGCTGCCTTCAAAAGTTCCTCTTTTGCTTCCCTTGCTTCCTTAAGTCTTCCCGCGGTTTCAATGTATGCTATATCGCTTTCGGGCTTGTTCAAAAGAAGGTCTGTAGCTCTTGCAGCGGCAACCAGAAGCTCCTGTCCGGGATTGGATATCGCCATTGTGAGACCGTTAGCAATCGCAAGAGTAAGGAATGCGGAATTAACATAGCTTCTTTCGGGAAGACCGAAGGAGATATTGGACAGTCCCGTTATGGTTGCGAATCCGTTATCGTGGGCATATTTTATGGTCTCAAGAGTCTTGACGCCCTGACTCTGGTCCGCACCTACAGTCTGAACAAGTCCGTCAACAACGATGTTGTCCTTATTAAGTCCCAGCTCAACGGCTCTATTATATATGATGTCTATTATCTCTTTCTTTTCATCAAGGTCCTTGGGAAGACCTTTCTCAGAAAGGGGTAAAAGAATGAACACTGCACCGTATTTGGCAACTGTGGGAAGAAGTCTTTCAAACTTCGCAGGCTCGAGTGATACCGAATTGACCAGTGCCCTTCCGGGATAATGTCTGAGCGCAGCTTCAAGTATCTCGGGTGAACTTGAATCAAGGCACAAAGGAAGGCTCGTTGCCTGGGTCACTTCATCGATGACACGGAGCATCATGGCTCCCTCATCAATACCGCCCATACCGACGTTTATATCGAGAACTCCCGCACCGTTTTCTTCCTGTTCGGCAGCGAACTGTAATATACGGTCGGTATTTCCCTCACGTAGTTCAGCCTGAAGGGCTTTCTTACCGGTAGGATTAATACGCTCTCCGACAATGATGAATCTTCCGTCCAATCCGAAGGAAAGCGTCTTTCTTTCACTTGAAAGATATCTGATCCCGTCCTGTCTGTAAGCATTTCGTCTGACAGGTCCGCGTCCGAATCTCTTATTAATGGCTGAAATGAATTCGGGAGTTGTTCCGCAGCATCCGCCGATTATCTGGGCACCCGCATTAACAAGAACCTCCATCTCGGATGCGAAAGTATCGGCATCCATCTTATAAACCGTCTTATTGTTCTCATCCAGCTCGGGAAGACCTGCATTAGGCTTTGCAATAATGGGTATCCTTGTATTTGCAGCCATATCGGAAACAATCGAAACCATCTGCGCGGGACCGGTTGAACAGTTGACACCGACTGCATCGGCACCGAGGCTTTCACAGACAACTGCACCCGTCACGGCATCTGTTCCGAAAAGTGTCCTTCCGCTTGCTTCAAATGTCAAGGTGACGATTATCGGAAGCTCCGTGGTCTCTTTGGCGGCGATCAGAGCAGCTCTTGTTTCCGCAAGGCTCATCATGGTCTCGACAACCAGAATGTCACAGCCGTATTTTTCGAGCAGCTTTATCTGCTGCTTATAAACATCTATAAGATCCTCAAGCTCAAGATTTCCCATCGGCTTAAGCTGACGTCCGGTCATGGTTATATCGCCGGCTACAAGAACCTTCCTGTCCTTACATTCGGACGCTGCCTGTTTAGAAATGTTTACAAGAGTTTTGATCAGATATTCCTGTTCATTCTCAAGACCGTACTCGGCGAGCTTGATGGAATTTGCCGTAAATGTTGGAGCATAAAGGATATCGGAGCCAGCGGAAATAAATCTTCTCTGCAGGTCAAGCATGGTATCCGGATTCTCGGATACCCACTTTTCGGTACATACTCCTCCGGGCATTCCGGCTTTGGCAAGATTGGTACCGGTCGCACCGTCAAGATATACTATTTTGTCCTTAACGAACTCTCGGAATTCCTGTTTGGTCATAATGCATATATTTTATTACATTTACGTCAAAATATGAATAGTATAAATTGAAAAACGGGCTTCTGCACTATATATTACAACACGCACACACTCCCGTTTCCACCAGAGTGCGCTTATGTAATATATAATGCAGAAGCCCGTTGCTTAAGATTTAACGATCTTCTATAGGCTTATATGCAGTGTGTTCACCGACATATTTGAATGCGGGACGGACGATCTTGCCGCCGTTAACGATCTCCTCGAGACGATGAGCACTCCAGCCCGACATTCTCGCGATTGCGAAAAGAGGTGTGAAGAGCTCCTCGGGGATGCCGAGCATGCTGTAAACAAGTCCGCTGTAGAAGTCTACATTAGCACATACAGGCTTAAGAATGCCCTTGTTCTCGGTGATGAGCTTCTTGGCAATTCTCTCTACCCTGTCGTAGAACTCAAATTCCGCAACGAGTCCCTTTTCAACAGCGAGGGTTCTTGCATACTCCTTGAGAAGAACCTCTCTGGGATCAGAAAGCGTATATACCGCATGTCCTATACCGTAGATAAGTCCGGCACCGTCAAATGCCTTCTTATCAAGGATCTTCTTGAGGTAAACTTCGATCTCAGCCTCATCCTCAAGATTTGCGATGTTCTCTTTAAGATTTCTGAACATCTCCTGAACCTTAAGGTTAGCACCGCCGTGCTTGGGACCCTTAAGGGATCCGATGGAAGCCGCGGTCGAAGAATATGTATCCGTACCTGAAGAAGTAACAACATGTGTGGTGAATGTAGAATTGTTACCGCCGCCGTGATCGGCATGTACCATAAGAGCGATATCCAGAACCTTGGCTTCAAGCTCGGTGTAATGACCGTCCGGTCTGAGCATCTGAAGAATATTTTCCGAAAGTGACAGATCCTTCTTGGGATTCCTGATAATAAGAGCATCATCCTTCCTGAAGTGCATATAGGAATGATATGAATATACTGCGATAAGGGGCAGCTTATTGATCAGCTCCAGGGACTGTCTGAGAACATTCTCGGATGAGATATCGTCCGGTCTGGGATCGTAGGTATAAAGTGTAAGAACGCATCTTTGAAGGGCATTCATGATATTTCCGTTGGATGCCTTCATGACAACGTCACGAACAAATCTCGCACCCAGCTCCTGAAGAGAACTTGATACGTGAAGATAAGCTTCAAGTTCCTTTCTGTTGGGAAGGTGTCCGAAAAGAAGGAGGAATGAAACCTCTTCAAATCCATGGATCCTGTCACCGAGATTGTTCACGATGTCCATTACATTGATACCCTGATAATAGAGCCTTCCGTCACAGGGAACCTTGTCTCCGTCAACAATATCAAAAGCTACGACATCCGAAACCTCAGTAAGTCCGGTGAGCACACCCTTACCGTTGGAATCGCGAAGACCGCGCTTAACGTCATATTCGACGTAAAGATTATTATCTATCTTCGGAACATGATGAAGCTCAGAGATAAGCATATCAACGTCGGGCTTGATCTCATCCATCTCCAGAAGATCCGGCATTTCAATTTTATCTTTCTCTTCGTACATAACACCCTCCGGTACAGTTATTATGTAAAACTGTACCCATGTATCTATGTATACAACATTAGATATAAAAAAGCAAGAAAAAATGAGTCGAGGGAACAGCCCCTCCGACTCATAATGCAGAGTGAGTCACGAATGTTTATTTCGTGACTCACATAAGGTTTATCAATACCCGGTAACTATGCTTCAAGTACAGCGTCCTTCATGGATTTTACAAAGTCGTAGATATATGGTCCGGCTTCTTTTCCGTACTTTTCAACTATCTTAACGATCGCAGAGCCGACGATCGCACCATCAGAGATACCTGCCATAGTCTCAGCCTGCTCGGGATTCGAGATGCCGAATCCGATCGCACAGGGAACATCCGTAACCTCGCGGATATGTCCGATGATAGGCTTAAGATCGGTACTGATGCTGCTTCTTACACCGGTAACACCCATTGAGCTTACCACATAGATGAAGCCTTTAGCTTCGGAGCAGATCATCTTTACACGGTCTTCGGAAGTGGGTGAAACCATGGAGATGTAATTAACATCATACTTAAGCGATACTGATTCAAGCTCTTCCTTCTCTTCGTAAGGCAGATCGGGAACGATGACTCCGCTTACTCCGAGCTCCCTGCACTTAGCGAAGAACCTGTCATATCCGTAATGGAATATCAGATTGGCATAAGTCATAAAGCAAAGGGTGACATCACTCTTTTCACGAACCCTTGCCACCATGTCAAATACCATATCGGTGGTGGTTCCGGCTTTCAGTGCCCTGACGCTGGCATTCTGGATAACTGCCCCTTCTGCAACGGGATCCGAAAAAGGAATACCGATCTCGATGATATCGCAACCGGCTTCTGCCATCTTAAGGATGAACTCGCAGGTGCAGTCAATGCAGGGATCACCTGCAGTAATGAATCCGATGAATGCTTTTCCGTTCTTATTCTTTTCGAAAGAGGCTCTTATCTTGTCAGTCATGAAGATTTACCCCCCTGTATCTTGCAATTGCGGCAACATCCTTATCGCCTCTTCCCGAGACGTTGATGATGATGCTCTGATCCTTGGAGAATTCCTTGGCGATCTTCATCGCATGTGCGATAGCATGTGAACTTTCGATTGCAGGGATGATACCTTCCGTCCTTGAAAGGTATTCAAATGCCTGTACGGCTTCCTCATCGGTAACGGGAACATACTTAGCCCTGCCGATTGAATTAAGATATGCATGCTCGGGACCGATTCCGGGATAATCAAGTCCTGCGGAGATCGAGTAAACGGGAGCGATCTGACCGTACTCATTCTGGCAAAAGAGAGACTTCATGCCGTGGAATATTCCGAGTGTTCCGGTAGCGATGGTGGCAGCCGTTTCGGGAGTATCAACGCCCTTGCCGCCGGCTTCGCATCCGATGAGCATTACATCCTTATCATTTATGAAATTATAGAAAGCGCCGATTGCATTTGAACCGCCGCCTACGCATGCAATGACTGCTGCGGGGAGCTTTCCTTCTTTTTCAAGTATCTGCTCTCTTGCTTCCCTGGATATAACAGCCTGAAAATCACGTACGATCGTGGGGAAAGGATGGGGACCCATTACGGAACCGAGACAGTAATGAGTATCCTCGGTCCTGGTGCTCCACTCCTTCATGGCGTCGTTAACAGCATCCTTTAATGTCTGTGTACCGGTTGTAACGGCATTTACCTTGGCTCCGAGGAGCTCCATACGGTAAACATTCAGAGCCTGGCGGACAGTATCCTCCTTGCCCATGAATATCTCACATTCCATACCGAGAAGTGCGGCAACCGTTGCGGTCGCAACACCA
>JAILOC010000121.1 GCA_024691045.1 Lachnospiraceae bacterium
CTGATCCTGATAGCCTGTCTCTCCTTAGCATCTGCGGGAAGATTAAGCTTATCGAATACCTTGGGGCTTTCAAATGAATAGAAGTAGGTCTGTGAGAATCCGCACATCTCAGCAGTCTCACGTGCCTTCTCTTCAACACGGTTCTTAAGTCCGAGTCCGCCCATTGCGTTTCCGCCGGGAAGTGTCGTGGGGATCTTGTCATAGCCTTTGAATCTTGCAACTTCCTCAGCAAGATCGCAGTTACCGATAAGATCCTGTCTGAATGAAGGGATTACGATCTCTTCATTTGCCTTGTCATAAACAAGCTCTTCTTTCTCAAATACCGCGATCATCTCATCCGGGGTGTAACCTGTTCCGAGAAGTGCATTGATCCTGTCAGGCTCGAATTTAATTCTCTTAAGGTCAGCGATAGGCTCCTTAACATCTACGATTCCGCCGACAACTTCACCGGCGCCGAGCTCTTCGATGAGCTGGCAGGCTCTGTTCATTGCATCTTCAGCATTTCTGGGATCGAGTCCTTTTTCGAAGATACCCGAAGCATCGGTTCTGAGTCCGATCCTCTTAGCGGATTTTCTGATATTGGTTCCGTTGAAAGTAGCAGCTTCGAAAAGAAGATTCCTGGCATCATCGGTGATCATGGAGTTTTCACCACCCATGATTCCTGCGATACCGATCTCTTTTTCACCGTCACAGATCATGAGAACGTCCTCATCAAGATTACGCTCCTGACCATCGAGGGTCACGAACTTATCTCCGTTTTTTGCGCGTCTAACAATGATCTTGCCGCCTGCAACTTTATCAAAATCAAATGCATGCATGGGCTGACCATACTCAAGCATTACGAAATTGGTGATATCTACGATATTGTTGATGGGTCTGATACCTGCAGCACCGAGTCTGTGCTGCATCCACTTGGGTGAAGGCTCGACCTTGATGTTTCTGACAAGTCTAGCGGTATATCTGGGGCAAAGATCGGGAGCCTGAACTTCTACCTTTACGAAGTCGTTAACATTCTCGGAATTACCGGTTGCTTTAACAACAGGGGGCTTGAATTCTTTGCCGAAGGTTGCGGCAGCTTCTCTTGCAATACCGATGATGCTGTAGCAGTCAACTCTGTTGGAAGTGATCTCATACTCGACAACAGTGTCGTGAAGTCCGAGTATTTCAACCGCATCTGCACCGACCTCGGTATCTGCGGGGAAGATATAGATTCCCTCGGGATCAGCTTCGGGATAGAAATTAACATCGCTTCCGAGCTCATCGATAGAGCACATCATACCGAATGATTCGATACCGCGAAGCT
The DNA here is from genome assembly GCA_024691045.1 of Lachnospiraceae bacterium. Next base: position 1,304 of record JAILOC010000121.1, read on the forward strand.
TGCCTGCTTTGATCTTGTATCCTTCTTCGGGTGCGGGGCCGTCATCATGAGCGCTTCCTGCAACCTTACCACCTACGAGAACAACGGGTACCTTATCTCCCTTATGAACATTGGGAGCACCGGTAACGATCTGGATGGTCTCCGATCCGGTATTAACCTGGCAGACAACAAGCTTATCAGCATCGGGATGCTGTTGAACATCAAGTACTTCGCCTACGATTATCTTCTCGAGATTCTTGTCTCTTCTTGAATAGTTTTCTACTTTGGTGCCCGACAGGGTCATTCCGTCCCTGAATTCCTGATCGGTTACATCAAGATCAGGCACATAATCTTTAAGCCATGACAATGGAGTATTCATATCTATAAATTTCCTTTCGTGAGTAGGTTGTAAATGTCATCAGAACTGCTTGAGGAATCTGAAGTCGTTTTCATAGAGAAGTCTGAGATCGTCAATCTCATATTTAAGGAGTGCGATTCTCTCAAGTCCTACTCCGAAAGCAAAACCGTTATATTCGTTCGGATCGATATTACACATCTCAAGTACGTGAGGATGAACCATTCCGCATCCGAGGATCTCAATCCATCCCTCGTTCTTACAGAATCTGCATCCCTTGCCGCCGCACTTAAAGCAGGAAACGTCCATCTCTGCGGAGGGCTCGGTGAACGGGAAGTGGTGAGGTCTGAACTTAACCTTGGTGTTTTCTCCGAACATCTGACGTGCGAACTCCTGAAGGGTCCCTTTAAGATCGGCAAATGTAATATTTTTATCGATAACAAGTCCTTCAACCTGATGGAAGCAGGGTGAATGTGTGGCATCAACTTCGTCGGAACGGAATACTCTTCCGGGAGCGATCATCCTGATGGGAAGTCTTCCCTTCTCCATCTCGTGGATCTGGCATCCCGAGGTCTGTGTTCTGAGAAGCATCTCGCCGCCTATGTAGAAAGTATCCTGCTCATCCTTGGCGGGATGATCTGCAGGAATGTTAAGTGCTTCGAAATTGTAATAGTCCTTTTCAATCTCGGGACCTTCAACAACTTCATAACCCATACCGATGAACACTCTCTCGATCTCATCAAGAGCGATCTGGATGGGATGACGGTGTCCGGGAACATTCACATCCCCGGGAAGTGTAACGTCTATGGTCTCTGACTTAAGTCTTAAGTCAAGAGCAGCACTCTCAAGCTTTGCCTTGGTTTCTTCAAGCACCTTCTCGATCTCTGCTCTGGTATCGTTAACAAGCTGTCCGACCTTGGGACGATCCTCAGGGGACACATCTTTCATGGATTTGAGAACTTCGGTAAGTTCTCCTTTTTTACCGAGGATAGCGACACGGACTTCGTTAAGCTTATCCGTAGTATCGCTCTCCGCAATTTTGGCAAGAGCTTTCTGCCTTATCTCTTCAAGTTTCTCTTTCATATAATTCCTTCCCGGCCCGAAGGCCTAAGATTATTTACATTAAAATGATGTC
>JAILOC010000131.1 GCA_024691045.1 Lachnospiraceae bacterium
CATGACAAGTTCGTTTCCGACATCGTTCATAATGGTTCCGACTGCGCTCATCGCATGACGTTCCATATTCTGCCTGATGATCCTGACCGTGAGCTGATAAAACACTACCCAGAGCAGTACTATCCCCGCTCCGAACAGCATTACTCCGATCGTTTTCTTTTTTTCGGTATTTTTTTTCTTCACGCTTTGGATTCCAGCACACCCATCCAAAAGTTTTCAAGGTGCTCCCTGTTTTCTGTCAGAACATCCAGATTGGGAACAAAGAGGTCTATCTCATCAAGAGGCACATCGTTTCCGTCGGGAATATCGGTTCTTACGGACCATGTTCCGGCGGTGGAAAAGGGCTTGTATCCTTCTCCTTTTCCGTCACTCTCCCCGTAGAGAAACCTGATGAAGAGTTTGGCGGAATTGATATTCTCGGAATTTCTGGCGATCATTGCAGAATACGATGTCCTGCATCCACTGAAGGGATCCAGTCTGTAAATCGGAGCTATGTCATATCCGAGACCGATGAATCTGAGCTTGCTCGAAACCATGAACCCGAAATCCGCATTTCCCGAACCGAGCGCTTCGAGCACCTCGTCTGAGCTGTTAGTAAACACTACATTCTCCGATACAATCTTCCAGAAATAATCCGACATGCTCATACCGCCTGTATCGGGCTCACTTCCGTAAAGGTTCTTATATGCTGAGGCAAGTCTGTCTTCCACTCCCAGCAGTCCTCCACAGAAAGCATATGTCGAAAATGAGTGCAGCGGGTTCGGCATATATATCCTGTCCCTATACTTTTCATCCGCAAGCTCCCATATGTTTGTGATCGGACACTCATCGTACTTCGCGGAATCATAAAAAAGCATCTCGGCTTCATATGTGAACGAACCCATGGTATTGCTTTCAGGATCTTTCAATCCGGCAGCTATATCCGACGGCAGATACGGCACCGCAATCCCGGTATCTGCTATACGGGATTTGAACTCACCGCTGTTGTCGTTGCAGATTATGACATCACAGTCGGAATGCCCGCTGTAATAATTCTTTTCCACCTCTTCGACAAGATCGGGACTTCTCAGATCCCTTATCTCAACGCAGAGTCCGGGGTAAGTCTCCTCAAAAGCCTCCTTGGTCTTCGTCGCCCTGGTGGAAACCGTATACACCACAAGAACATTTTCCCGTAAAGCTTTTTCGTATAGTTCCTCCGTGGTTTCGTCCTTATCCAGACACGCATTTTCAAGCCAGGCGTCTTCTTCTGCTGTCCTTCCGCATGCCGCCTGGGTAAACACCATAATTAATGCCAGCATTACGGATATTGTTTTGGCAATCTGTTTTTTCAATGTAGGATTTCCTCCGCCCCCGAAACATATTCTCCCCAGACACCATCACTTTGGATATCCTCTTCACCCGTTACGAATGCGATCATATAACGGTCAAGATAATCCGAAAGCTCCGCATTTCTGGCGGGAAGCTCCCCGTCCGGCTCCGCAAAGCAATCAATATATGCCATCTGCGCTCTCGCATCAACGTACTCTGCATCAGAATTCAATCCGTTCCACGTAACACCGTAAATGTATTTTTCAGGAACCGCCATCGGACCGATACCATTCAGATTCTTATTCTGTACTACATCACGGATGTAATTCCTTGTGATTACGGTGGAAGGAGTCATGTAAATGCTTATGTCCTTTCCGTCCGAATATTCCCAATCAACTCCGGGTTCTCCGAATCTTGCGATGAGCGAGGCTTCTTCGCTCATCATGGTGTCCAACAGAAGCTGTGCGGCTTCCTTCTTTTCGCTTCGGGATAAGATTATCGCTCCGATCTTAGGTTTGTTTTCGGGAATCATTGCGTAGGATGCTCCGCCCGGGCCGGTAAGCGGAGGAACGTGCACATACCTGGCCATCACTTCAGGATTTCCGCGGTATATTACATCCCCGATCGAAGAAGAAGTAAACGCTCCGACTATGGCTACAGGACTGTTCACCATTTCGCAGAGCTGTGCATAAGAACAGTCGAAAATCCCTTTATCCATAAGTCCCTTTTCATACAGCCCTCTGCAGTACTCAAGTCCGTCACGGTATGCCCGGTCCGCCCACATGCACTTTCCGTCTGCGGACATTCTTGAATGATACGGATCGTTGACGGCAAAGGAACCCATGAGGAATTCCATGGGATTTAAGTCATATTCATCGGCAGAACCCGCAAGCGGTATCTCGTCACGGATACCGTTTCCGTTGGGATCTCCGATTTTAAACGCTTCAAGCACAGACTCGAATTCCCCGGTGGTTTCGGGGATCTCCATCCCCAGGTTCACCAGCCACTCTTTGTTTATCCACAGTACCGTTCCCGCACCGGCAGGAGCATCCCAGCCTTCCGACACATATTTAAATTCCCCGTCCGGAAGATAAATATCTCCGCTTGATACATATCCTTCCAGGACTCCGTCACCCGGAACAAAGCTCCCGCCGAACAGCACGACATCGATCTCCGCCCTTGAATCAAAAAGCACTTCAAGATATTCGTCGCAGCTTTCTATCTTGACGAATGAAACGACTATATCGATCCCCGTCTTTTCCTCAAGATAGTTTATGTAATAATTTGTATCGATATCGGGAATGTTGTCGGAATAAGGAATCGCGACATTCAAGATCTC
>JAILOC010000075.1 GCA_024691045.1 Lachnospiraceae bacterium
AGATCCTCTCTTTTTTCCGCACCGGGGATGGGTCCCTCCCCGTTCGAATCGATCCACTCCTGATAGAGCGGATCTCCGTTCAAATCCGCATAGTTTTTGCCTTCGAAATATCCGAAGTCAGTTTCGGTGAATTCATCTATCGTTTTTACATCAAAACCATCAAAGAGAATTTCCGCGGTCTCCCTCGCCCTTATCATAGGACCACTGAAGACTCTGTTTATCTGTCTGTAAAAGGAAGACGGGATATGTGCCCTCAGCTCCTTAGCTTCTGTGATCCCTTTTTCGCAAAGAGGCTCATCGGTCTTAAGACCGATATATCTCTTCTCGGTATTTCCGATCGTCTCGCCGTGTCTTATCAGATAAACTTTTTTTCCTGCCATCAGAGTAACCTCAATATCAATAAAACAATCGCAATGCAGACCACCGCTCCGGTTTCGGATACGCTCACATACATTCCCGCGGTATCACCGGTAACTCCTCCGAACTCTTTTTTCGTTTTCCTTCGGTAATAAAGAGTGTATCCTGCAAAGAAAGCAAGTGCGGGAAGTGCCGTCAATGGATCAAGTACAAGCATCGCCGCTGCGGAGATCACAAGCTGCAGCGCAAGCAAAGCTACGCTGCTCTTCTTTCTGTCTCCGGCTTCCTTCGAAAGCATTCCGCTCTTTTTCGCCTTCTTAAAGTATAACGAAGTCAGACCCGAGATGCATCTGCTGACCGTAAATACAAGAGCACAAGTGATGACTGTTTCCCCGGAAAGCGAATCCCCGGACAGGATAAAAGCTGCCGATGCGAGCGCGATAAGGATCAGCTTTACGAGTGAGATAACGGCGAATGCCCCGATGTGGGGATCCTTTAATATCTCAAGTTTCTTCTCAGGCTCTCCGTACGAATTCAGTGCATCGGAGGTGTCCATAAAGCCGTCCAGATGAAAGCCGCCGGTGATGAGTATGGGTACGAGAACCGAAAGCAGCGCCCTCACATAAGGACTTATCACTTCGCTTAAGGGGCCGATATTAAGTCCGCAGATAACAGCCCCGATCACTGCGCCGACAAGAGGGAAAAAGTCCAGGCTCGTCGCCATGTCATCTTCCTTCCACTCAAAACGGGGCATCGGGATCCTCGAATATAACGTAAATGAAATTGCAATCCTTCTTAAGATCTTCAAATCAGTTTCCTTTATCATCCGCAAGCAGATCATATACCATATCGCAGAAAGGAATGATCAGCTCATTGGTCCTGCTCAGAGTCTTCACATAAAATCTTGTGGCATCGTCATAGCCTTCGCCGTCTTTGTCATATTCGTTCGTAACTATGATCAGGTTATGTACCTTTCCTGACAAGGCTCTTATCTCATCCGAAACTTCCGATGCGATACTTTCGCATTCAGTATCCGGATCGATCTTATCGATATCAAAGCCGTCATCAAATATATAATTCGAAACAAGATTTGCGACACATTCAAGAAGTACGGTTGATCCGGATGCGTCACCGGACTCATCAAGGATGCCCGCAATGCATTTTTGTCTTTCGATCGTGATAAAGCCCTTGCCTTCACGCTGCTTTCTGTGCTTTACGACCCTTTCCCTTCCGGCATCATCACAGACATTCATCGTTGCAAGGTAGTAAATCCTATCATCTCCGGTTTTGAGAGCAAGTCTTTCCGCAAGCTCGGATTTTCCCGTATTCGATTTTCCGATGACGATCGAGATCATTGTTTTTCAAACCTTTCGTATTCTTCGATCGGAGTATCGGAGAAAGCCGTTCCGCTCTTATAAAGTGACATAGCCATATCGAGCATCGGGAAAAGCATCACCGCTCCCGTTCCTTCTCCGAGGGCAAGGTCCGCATTTATCACCGGATTGAGACACAGTATACCGGAAAGAATCTTCATTCCTTTTTCCCTTCCCATATGGGATGCGATCATATATTCCCTGCATCCCGGGCACAGACGCTCAGCGATCAGTGCGGAGACCATACTGATGAATCCGTCAATCACTATAGGGACATTTACTAATGCCCCACCGATGAATACTCCGCATAGTCCGGCGATATCAAGTCCGCCGACCTTGGCAAGTGCATCAAAAACCTCTTCTTTACCTGTCAGGGCTTTTCCTTTTTTTTCTGGGAAATGAAATTCAAGAGCCTGATCTATCACATTTATCTTGCGCTCAAGTCCTTCATCAGAAAGCCCCGCTCCTCTTCCTGTGCATTCTCTTACTTCAAGTCCGGTAAGAATGCTCATGAGTGCGGAGGATGTCGTCGTATTTCCTATGCCCATCTCACCTGTTGCGATGAGGGAGATTCCTTTTTCGGAGCATTCCTTAACGGTTCTGATTCCCGCGTCGATCGCACGGAGCACTTCGTCATCGGTCATCGCAGGTCCGGTCAGGAAATCAGCGGTACCCTTCGCAACCTTCCTGTTAACGACGCCTTCGGGTATATCATCCGAATCTATCCCAATGTCCACGGTAATGATCTCTGCGGGATAGTCCCCGAGCATTATCCCTACCGAGCTCTTTTTCTTTCCCATAAGGGACGCCACTTCATAAGTGACTTCCTTACCGGTCTGGGATACTCCTTCCTTAACGATACCGTTATCCGCGCACATGATCACAAGTGCCTTTTTGCCGGGATCAAATTCGGTGCTTCCCCGTACCGCCGCTATACGGCAGACGATCTCTTCAAGCATACCGAGACCGTCGATGGGCTTGGCGACCGCATCCCACTTTTTCTTCGCGGCTTTCTTTATATTGTCATCCGGTGCTTCGATCTTTATCGAAAGCAGTTCGTCCTTAGTCATCTTTTTATACCAAGCACATCGTAGATATATTCCATATCAAGGCTCCTGCGTAAGTTTTCCGCAAGACGGTCATAGACTATTTCCTTCCTGTCTTCGTAATCACGGACATCCGAAGTATCGATCTTCTTACCGCGCGATCTTGAAACTGCATCGACCGTGCCTTTCAGTATATCAGCAGCATCAAAGAATCCGTGCACGTAAGTTCCGTAGATATTGCCCCTGCAGTAACCGGTCTTTCCCGAAGTAAATTCATCAAGCTCTTCCGTGGGAACCGTCTCACCCATATGTATTTCATAACCGGATACGGGAGCTTTCTTCAGTCCCTCCAGGATTCCCGTTGAAGATACGATCTCTCCCTTATATGCGGTCCTGATCTTCTCTGTTCCGATCACGGTCTTTACGGGAAGAAGCCCGAGTCCCGTTTCCGAGCCGCCGATCTCCGATCCTTCAGGATCTTCGACGCTCTCGCCGAGTATCTGGTATCCTCCGCAGATCCCGATGATCACGCAGCCTTCATCCGCTTTCTTTTTTATCGCATCAAAGAGTCTGTTTTTCTTCATCTCCCTGATATCACCGATGGTATTCTTCGAACCGGGTATGATCAGGATATCGGGATCACCGATCTGCGAAGGCTTATCCACATATCTTACGGATGCTTCACCGATCTGATCGAATGTATCAAAATCGGTAAAGTTTGAGATAGACCTGAGTCTTATCACGGCGACATCAAATTCACCGGGCTTATCATTTGCGAGCCTTTCCGAAAGTGAGTCCTCATCATCTATCTTAAGATCCATATACGGAACAACGCCAACAACCTTGGTATTTCCTTTTTCTTCGAGGATCTTAATTCCGTTTTCGAAAAGCTTTCCGTCGCCCCTGAACTTGTTTATGATAAGTCCCCTGACCCTCTTTCTTTCGCTGCCCGTCAGAAGATCGAGCGTTCCTAGAAGCTGAGGGAAGATTCCTCCCCTGTCGATATCACCGACCAGAAGGACGGGAGCGTCGATCATCTCCGCAAGTCCCATATTGACTATATCGCCTTCCTTGAGATTAAGTTCCACCGGGGAACCCGCACCCTCAACCACGATTATATCCGCCATATCGGAAAGCGTATCGTATGCCTTCATGATCTCGGGAATGTAATCCTTCTTGTGACGGAAATAATCCATCGCCTTCATATTTCCGACGACCCTGCCGTTTACGATGACCTGCGAACCCATCTCGGAGGTTGGCTTGAGCAGGATCGGATTCATCTCTGCAAGAGGTCTGACTTTCGCACACTCAGCCTGCACTACCTGGGCCCTTCCCATCTCAAGGCCTTCATCCGTGATATAGGAATTGAGCGCCATATTCTGCGATTTAAAGGGAACAACTTTATATCCGTCCTGCGCAAAGATCCTGCAGAGTCCTGCCGCAACAAGGCTCTTACCCGCATTTGACATCGTACCCTGAACCATTATGACCTTCGCTCTTCGCTTATCCGTCTCCACATCAGCAGCAGCTTCTCTCCGTACTTCTGTCTGTGCTTCCGCACTTATCTTCTCTTTCGCATCCGCATCTTTTATCCAGTAACCTTCACAGATCAGATCGGACTCGATGCCCTCTATTCCATAAAGCTTCCTTATAAAGCTTTCGGTGCATACCTCATCGGGAGAACCGGTCTTAAGCACCCTGCCCTCGCCGACAGCTACAACTACATCGGAGATCTTACGTGCAATCTCAATCTCGTGAAGGGACATCAGAACAGCCATATTTCTCCCCGAAGCAAGCTCACGTATCTTACCGAGGATATCGATCTTGTATCTGATATCAAGGTAGGAAGTCGGCTCATCAAGTATAAGGATATCGGGCTCCTGACAGATTGCCTTGGCAAGGAGCACTCTCTGCTTCTGGCCGTCACTGAGCTTCGAAAACAGAGTATCCGCAAGCCCCTCAACATCCATCTGCTTCATCGCATCGCCGGCTTTCTGCTTATCCTCGTCGGACAGGATGCCGAGCATTCCCGTATAAGGATATCTTCCGACCTCCACAACTTCCCTGCAGGTCATCAGTTCAGGACGAAGCTTTTCTGTCATCACGATCGACATCGCTCTGGCAATACTTGATGCGGACAGAGCGGATCTGTCTTCACCGCTTATATACACGACCCCGCCTCTTTCCTTTAGTTCTCCCGTAAGTGTCTTTAAGAGCGTGGTCTTGCCCGATCCGTTCGGTCCGATCAGTGTGACGATCCTTCCCGGCGCAGCTTCAATGCAGATATCCCTGATAAGATCGCTGCCGTATCCGATATTCAGTTTTTCGGTTCTGATACCCTTTGCTTCAGACATTTCAGCGGTCCTTATTTCTTCGTATCATTACGACTATTACAACAGGCACAAGGAGAAGCGCGGTAACGGAACTGATGCTGACCTCCGTCGGTGCAAAGGCGGTTCTTGCGATTGCATCACTTAAGAGCGTTACTATTGCACCGCCCATGAACGATGCGGGAATGATCACATGCGCCCTGTCGGTCTTAAGGGACGATCTTACAAGATGGGGCACCGCTACTCCGACAAAGGAGATCGGGCCCGCAAAGGCGGTAACGCATGCGGCAAGAAGACTCGATACGAATATCAGCATCACCCTTAGGAACCTGATATTTACTCCGGCATTTCTTGCATAGTTTTCACCGAGCCTGTACGCATTCATGGGTTTGACGATCGTTATCGCGAGCACAAGGCACAGGAGGATGACTGCGGCAAATACCCTTATCTCCCTCCAGCCGATACCGGAAAGACTTCCCATTGACCAGTTGTGAAGATTGACGATATTCGAATCGTCGGCAAAGGTCACAACAAAGTCGGTTATCGCAGAACATATATATCCGATCATGATGCCGCATACAACAAGGATTCCAATGCCTTTGACCCTGACCGAGATCGCAAGGACAAATGCCATCGCGATCATCGATCCTATGAATGCGGAAAGGATCATCGCAAAGAGTCCGATACTTCTTCCGTGTGACAGGCACATGATCATGGTAAGTGCAACGCACAGCTTGGCTCCGGATGAGATTCCCAGAACATAAGGACCCACGATCGGATTTGCGAAAAATGTCTGAAGAAGATATCCGGACAGGGCTAGTGCTCCCCCGAGCACCACCGCAGCGACCGCTCTGGGAAGTCTGATGTTAAGAATGATCGCGGTATTGGTTCCGGTGTCTTTTCCGAGAAGGATCGATATGATCTCGTGAACGGAAACGGAAGCACTTCCCATCACGATGTTCATCGCAAAAAGGAATACCGCCAGCAATATGCATATTGTGAAAAATACTGCGCTTCTTTTCTTACTCATCACTTAAGTCTGTATATATAAGTATAGTCTCTTTCGACTCCGTTAAAAATATCACTCAGATCCTTTACAAAATCCGCCATTCCCGTGGTCTGCTGGAACAGATTCCTCTCCGTGCAGTAAACCCTTCCTTCCTTTACCGCCTTAAAATCCGCAAAAAGAGGATTGAGTGCCGTGAGCTCTTCTATCGATGATATCTCTCCGGCTATTGTGGAATTATAGATCAGGATATCCGCATCCCGCGCTCCCGCATAGAAATCCTCCATCTGCATGTTCATCGTGGAAAGTGCATTCTCTCCCTCGCCCGCATTTTCGGGAACGTAATCACCTCCCGCCATCTCTATCATGCTTGTGATATAGTCACCGTTTTTGCGTACGTTGACGCTTCCGTTAGCGGTAATATGGAAAAAGGCGACAGTCATTCCGGTATCGGGATTATCGCTTAAAATATCGGAGAGCTTACCTACCTGACCGAAGAAATAAGAATCCGCCTCTTCTTCAAGGCCGAACAGAACCCCGTAAAGCCTTATCCACTCAAGTCTTCCGAGGGGATTTTTTTCGTAGCTTGAAGTTTCGACAAGAACAGGGATACCGAGCTCTTCAAGTTTTTCTTTTACCGCAGGTTCGTGATATATCATCGTGTTTTCAATCGCAATATCACAGCCGCTTTCAAGAAGCAGCTCGTAATCGGGTGCCCTGTATCTTCCGGCATAGAGGATATCTCCGGACTCCATCGCTTCCCTGGCTTCATCAACATACCAGTCGCCTGCCTTGGTCCCGGAAAGTGCGACGCGGTCAAGTGCTCCGCATGTCACGATAAGATCCATCGCGGAGGTTGAAACAAGATATGATTCATCAAGTGGCTTGTAAAGCAGGGTGACGCCTTCGGGGATTCCCGCAGGAACAGTGCCGCCTTCGGGCATGAGCAGATATTCGCCGGAATTCGGGATCGAGATCACGGAATAATCATCGAACCTCGTCACCTTAAATCCGGTCGCATATTCAGGGTTGATCTCCCCCGTTTTCGAAAGTCCCGCTTTTTCAAGTGCATCAAAAAGTTCACTTTCGGAAACGGATGAAACGTCATAGACCTCACTCGAGGTAACAGTCTTCTCACCCCAGATGATCGTGTATTCAATCTCATGGGGAGTACTCATCGCAACGGTATCTCCGATCACGGTAAGAGACCCGGTAATATCATCAACAGGTACGGTAAAGGTCGAGGGGCCGCCCGGATTTTCGTTATCGTATCTGACACCGTCAACTATCATGTAATCGTAATTGACACTGCTCCAGACAAAGACAGCGGAAAGATTTCCGTCAACCGATGTCACCTCCACGGGTGATTCGATATACGCTTTTCCGGTTCCGCCTTCGAAACCGATATCCACCAGATATGTCTCTTTTACGGAGGTAAAAGTACTTTCCTCATTTGTCTGATTAACAAAGGTAACCCCCTGCGAGGTGCAGGAGGTTACGCTAAGTAATACTACCATTGAAAAAATAATCGCTATATTTTTCTGTAGTGATCTTTTCATATACATATTTAGTCCGCTAATGAAACGGTGACTTTGTGGTCATACCAGACTCCCTTTGTTCCGATAAGGGCAAGATCGAACTCCCTGTCAAGACAGGGAACGGGAACATCGAATCCGTAAACAGTCTCGGTTAGTCCGTCGCTGTAGGTCACTTCATCCTCGGTGGGCTGAAGAATAACAGCGCCTGCTTTTTCCACATCGGCGGCAAGGCCGGGATAAAGGTTTACGATATTCTTGGAAGGAAGTGTTATATGCACCGTCATAACACCGTTTTTAACCGTGAGCGCAGCCCGGTTTTCATATGCTTCATTGATATGAAACATCGAGCTGTCTGTCAAAAAAAAACCTCGTACTCTCCGTCCTCAAGTGATGCGGTCCTTATATCAAGTCCGGAGATGACTTCTGCGGTATGAGCTACGTAAAGCTCCTGAACCGCTCCGATCCTTCCGAGTCCTTCGATCTGGGAATCGATGGTCTCAAAATATCCGGATGCTTCGAACATGCTCTTCCAGGAATCCTCATCATCACCTGCCATGTCGTTGTTGGCATGATCGCCGGCAACTACCATGAGGGGGCGAAGGATAACTGTGGTGTAGCCTGCTGCATTAACTTCTTCGATGATATTCTCGCAGGCGGTTTCTTCGGGCTCGCCTTCAACAGTTCCGATGAATACGTTGTCATATCCGAGCTGAGCCATCTGGGTTGCCATCTGGCTGTAGGAAACCTTGGCGGTGTGTGCTGTACCGTGTCCCATGAATACGAAAGCAACTCCGTCTGCAGCTGCGGCATCAAGGGTGTCATAGCCTGCGATCTCAAGGCTCTCTGCAACGATAGCCTCAGCAACTGCCTTCTTGTCTGCATTGATGACGGTAGCATCGTTTCCGACTTCTCCGAGAAGGGGCTCGGCAATAGCGATGGTCTCGAACTTGTCGCTGTACTCCTCAACGGCAGCCATAAGCTCGTCATACTCGGCACCGTGCATGAGGTGGGTGGGCTGGATAACAAGATTCTTAACTCCGTTAGCTACAGCTCTCTCAAGTGCCTGCTGAACGTTATCGATCTTCTCGCCGTCTCTTGCAAGAACGTGGTTGATGATGATCTGAGCGGTGAATGCTCTTCTTACGGACCAGTCGGGATTTGCCTCAGCGATAGCTTTTTCGATACCGCCGATATCCCTGGCACGGCTGTCGTTGAATGAGGTTCCGAATGAAACGACAAGGATCTCATTTTCTCCGATACCGTCTGCGTTCAAAGGATCGTCCTTGGAAGCGTCACCGGTATCTCTTCCGAAATAATCGGGATCTGCATCCTCACCTTCAACGAGCTCTTTCTGCTCATCGGTTAGTGCGTCCCACTTAGCCTTAGCCTCAGCACAGAGTGCGTCGGTTTCCTCGGTCCACTCCTGGACATAGATCGCATCGATGAGATCTGCAACTTCCTGTGCAAGCTCCTCATCGGTGGGTTCAGCCTCTACAGGGGGCTCCTCTGCGGGCTCTACGGCCGGAGCGGGCTCGGGTGTAACAGCTTCCTCAGCGGTTTTTCCGCAGCCGGCAAGCATCATAGCGGTCATTGATGTAGCCAAAACAAGTGACAACAGTTTCTTCTTCATTTTCTTTCTTACTCCTCCTGATCTATACAAAGAAGGAAAATAAAAAACTCATTCCGGTTCGGAATGAGTAAACGACGCACACACAAAAGACAGGGACAGATCCCTGCTCATGTGATACGATCAATTACTCGTGATCCGGATATAAATCCTGTATCGTTATACATGGCAGGTTTCCCGGCTCATACATTCGGGCGGATCATCCGCCGGCACACTTCTCATCGCCTTCCCGTTTTCACAGTGACTTTTGTGATGAGAGTATTTTGTATCTACGGTGACGAGTTCGCACAGGCCTCGGACCTGTTTCCCTTTTAACGTCGGAGGCCTTATGACCTCTTCGGCACCACATACCCTTCTTTGTTAAATTGCCCTACGATTCTAACACAAAAAGCCCGATGCAACAAGGTTTTGACCTCCGGCAGGCTCAGGACTCAGGGCCCTCTCCTTCCGTTCCGTCCTTTATACCTTTAAAAAGCTTCGTTTTGGCCGTATTGTAGGGATATTCATCGGAAAATACCGGTTTCATCTTAAGAAGCCAGCGTATCCCGAATATTTTCGCCCATCTGCCGTAGAGAACGTTGTAGAGAACTCCGCGATCGTAGAAGAATTTGTCGGTGTATCCGTTAAACCAGGTCGAAGGTCTCGGGATCTCCTCTCCGATGCATACGGGGGTCGCATACATCTTAAGTCCCGCCTTCAGACAGTCACTTAAGAAAAGCGAATCCTCACCGTTTGAATACTTAGCACCGCCTCCGAAAAGAAGACTGAATTTTACACCCGACATCTTCAGAGCGGAGGCCCTTGCGGCAATGCTGTATGCAGGGTATCTTCCGCAGTTGTACCATTTGACCCGATGAAAATCCTCATTCCAATAAGTGCGTCTTTCATCGCACACCTTCACATTGAAAAGAAGGATATCCGCTTCGGGATGGGCATCGAATTCCCTCATCACCGTATAAGCGTATTCCTTTTCATACACGATATCCTCGTCCGAAAAAAGAATGACATCAGCCATCGAAGCGGCAAGACAGGTATTGCGGGACAGGCCCACACCTTTACCGGTCTGAGTGATGACCCTGATGTGATCAGTGCCGCGCACAAATTCCTTTTCGGAGTCCGCATCCTCCTTCTGGGAGACGATGACGGCGTCCGAGGCGATATTCATTTTGTCTGCGAGTTCACGCGGATCCTTGCGTACGCATGAAACAAGTAATTCGAATGTCATAACACAGATATTATAACACAAAGTGAAACAGGGAGACGGCTTACGCTGTTTCACCCCCTGCTCCCTCCAAGAGTTTGCTTTTACCTTCTTAATTATTTATACTTTTTAGGTAAGGTTGCAGAAGGATCACGTATTTCATGTCACAGGTTCAAAGTAAAGACAAGAGAATATACAGCATTGATTTTCTCAGAGTAGTTGCAAGCATATTCATTGTGCTGTACCACTTTCAGATATTTGTCGGATTCTACTTATACGGCGGGCTTAATTTTGCCGGAGGAAATTTTGATTTCAGCACAATGGTTGAATTCTTTTTTCTTTCGGCAGGTTTCTT
>JAILOC010000076.1 GCA_024691045.1 Lachnospiraceae bacterium
GTTGCAAATTCAACCGAGCTTATAGTCATTCTTTACGATATGGTCCTGAGCTATGCCGATGATGCCGAGGAAGCACTCAAGAACGACCTGGATCACGAATTCTACGCAGCGGTTTCAAGAATGAGAAACTGCATCAACGAGCTTATGTGCTCACTCCATATGGAGTATGAGCCTGCTGCGGCACTCCTTTCACTCTACAGATTCTGCATCAGAAAACTCACCGCCGTTGGCATCAGAAGGAGCATAGAGCCGCTCGATGAGATCAGAAAGATCATCCGCCCCTTAAGGGAATCATATGCGGGTCTTGTAGGATACAATACATCCGGTCCCGTCATGGGCAATTCCGAGACCGTTTATGCAGGATTAACCTACGGAAAGAACGATATAAACGAGAATCTCGTGAACAACGTAAACCGCGGAATGCTCATATAATTCAAGGGTTTGAAGTGATTTTGGAACTCCCCGGAACGGGGAGTTCTTTTTGTGTTCTGACATGCATGTCAGCTTTTTCCCGTCATTTTTCACAAAAATGGAAAATCGGGAAAAAAGGTATTGAAATCTCAAAAATGCGAATATATAATCGCACTTACAAAAACGCCTTTCGGAAAAAATCTTTTTCCGGGCGCAGATGATGAATTAACGACTCATCGTCTCAGGGACGCTCGTCCCGTTTACCCAGCAGTTATTACAAATTGATTTAAGGAGAAAAGAGATGTATCTGTTAGCCGCATTTCTCGCGGTTGCCGGACTCTTTGATTTCTTTTTCCGCAAAATACCCGGCAGGCTCATCCTGACAATGCTGGTGAGCTGTCTGATCCTGAACCTGTATCAGGCAGGGGTTTCTTCACTTGCGGTAGCTGTTCCGAGAATCCTTATTGCCGGAGGGTTATTCTATCCCTTTTTTGTCATAGGGGCGCTCGGAGCGGGAGATGTGAAGCTGATAGCCGTCAGCTGCGGATTTGTGTGCGGTGAGCGGGCGCTTTGGTTTTTGTTTTTTTCGCTTTTGACAGCTTCTGTGATCGGAACGATGAAGATGGGTATAAACGGAGAGATAAAAAAGAGAATGTACCGGCTCGCGTTATATATCGGAAAAACTATAAAGACGGGCAGACCCGAGATGTACCACGCAAACAGGGAGGCTGCACTTAAAAACGGAGTAGCCCTGGCAGGTCCGATGTTCGTAAGCGCACTCCTCGGGATCGGAGGATTGTATTGAAATGATGTCTGAAAGGATATTGCTTTTATATGACAGAGATGAGGAATATGCGCGTCTGATGGGGGAGTATCTGCTCGGCTGCAGGGGGCTTCCCTGGAAGATAGCTGTTTGTACGAGTGCGGCGGACCTTATCGGTGCGGTAAAGAAAAGATCTCCCGAAATCCTGGTCACTTCGGGTTCATCCTACGACAAATGTCTTGAAAAGATAGGGGCTAAGCACGTTCTGGTATTAAATGACGGAACTGCCGGAGTACGCGGGGTTACCGACAAGTATCAGGCAGCGGAGGATACCCTGAGAGTCATTCTCGATATCTGTACGGATGATGAGGCGGATGACACTTCCTTTTTAAGTCCGGCGAAGAACAGAGCGAAGCTGATCGGGGTGTTTTCACCGGTCAGGAGATGTTACCAGACAACTTTTTCCGTTCTTATGGGCAGGCTGCTCCTTGAAAGGGGGAAGGTTTTGTATCTGAGCTTCGAGTTCTGCGAAGGCTGCGAGGAACTGATCCCTCCGGAGGAGAGCAGAGGTCTTTCGGATCTTATGTATTTTATCAAAAGTCCGGTTAATGTATTCCTTCTCAGGTTCAGGTCGATGGTAAGGAGCATTGCGGGACTGGATTATATACCCTGTGCGCTTTCGGGGGCGGATATCTCGGAGATACCGGAAGCGGAGTGGAAGCTTTTCCTTTCAAGGATCTGTGACTACGGGGAGTATTCATATGTGATACTGGATCTTTCGGAGAGCATACGGGGTATCTTTTCGATCCTCAGAATGTGTGACCGGATATTTACGCTCACAAGAAATGACCGTGTGGCGAGACGCAAGGTTGAAAGCTATGAGAACGTTCTGAGTATGTACAAATACGAGGATGTAATGGAAAAGAGCATCAGGTGCGATCCGCCGTCCGTAACCAGAGTTCCTTCTTTTTCGGGGGATATGAGCGGGGAATTTGTGGATTTTATCGTTAACAGACTGGGAGAGCTCTGATGGATGTCATAAAGGCCGGTGAGCAACTGAAAAAAACCGTACGGGAAAGTCTCGGATACGGACAGGAGTATACGGATGAAGAAGTAAAAGGGATCATTGACGACTGCATTATGGATTCTCCAGGGCTCAGATTGCTTCCCGTTGGGGAAAAGAGACGGATCGGAAAGGAAGTATTTGATTCGCTCCGGAGACTGGACATATTGCAGAGCTTTATCGAGGATAAATCGGTCACGGAGGTAATGATAAACGGACACAGAAATGTATTCGTGGAAAGAGCGGGGGCACTTACCAGACTGGAGCGGGGTTTTGATTCCGAGGAAAAACTTATGGATGTGATCCAGCAGATAGTTGCCGGATGCAACCGCACGGTAAATGAAGCTTCCCCGATCGTGGATGCCAGGCTTCAGGACGGATCCAGGGTCAATATAGTTCTTCCGCCCATTGCCCTTTCCGGTCCGACCGTTACTATAAGGCGTTTTCCCGAAAAGCCCGTTACCATGGAGGGACTCTTGCGGTATGGATCGATAACCGAGGAGGTGGCGGATTTTCTTAAAACCCTTGTGAAGGCTAAGTACAACATTTTCATCAGCGGAGGAACCGGAAGCGGGAAGACCACGTTTTTGAACGTTCTGTCGGGTTTCATCCCGTCCGATGAGAGGGTGATCACGATTGAAGACAGTGCGGAGCTGCAGCTTCAGGGTATTGAGAATCTTGTAAGGCTCGAGACAAGAAACGGCGGACAGGGTGCGGAGGAGATAAGCATCAGGGACCTGATCAGATCGTCCCTCAGAATGCGCCCCGACCGGATAATAGTCGGCGAGGTCAGGGGAGGAGAAGCACTTGATATGCTCCAGTGTCTGAATACAGGGCACGACGGATCGATGTCGACGGGACATGCCAATTCATCCGTGGATATGCTCTCGAGACTTGAAAATATGGTTCTTATGGCCACGGAACTTCCCCTTTCTGCGGTAAGAGCACAGATCGCATCGGGACTGGATGTGATAGTACATCTCGGAAGGCTCAGGGACAGGACGAGAAAAGTCCTGGATATATCGGAGGTTTGCGGATATGAAAACGGAGAAATATCCCTTAAAACGTTATACGGATTTGTTGAAGAGGGGTATGAAAACGGTAAGGTCCGGGGAAGTCTCAGGAAAACAGGAGACCTCGGGAAAAGGGAAAAGCTTGCACGCGCGGGATTATCACTTTGTTAAATGGGATGCCGGAAGTCTGCTTCGCGCTTTGTCGGAATCCGCCGGGTGTGTTCTTTTGCTTTCTTTCTTTTTCTACAGGAGCTTTGCGGCGGTCGTACCGCTTTCGGTGATAGGAATCATGTATTTCCGGAAAAAAGAAAAAAACCTTGCGCTTAAGGACAGAAAAGCTCTGGAATCCCAGTTCGGTGAAGCCATAAGGGGAGTCGAGGCATCCCTGAAAGCGGGATATTCGGTAGAAAATGCCTTTGTCCAGAGTGGACGGGACATGGAAAGACAGTTCGGAAAAGAGGCGTTCATATGCGAAGAGCTGGAGGCGATCAGGCGGGGGATGATACTGAATATCACTGTTGAGGAATTGTTGTCCGATCTGGGTAAACGGAGCGGAAGTGAGGCCATATCGGATTTTGCAAAGGTTTTCGCGATCGCCAAAAGGATCGGAGGGAATATGCCCGAGATCATTTCATCCGCAGCGGATACCATTTCACTGCAGATCGAGACCTCGGAGGAGATGGACGCATCCCTTTCGGGAAGAAGAACGGAACTTAATATCATGAGGGTCATGCCCTTCGGGATCCTTGCTTACGTGGGGTTGACGAGTCCCGGATATTTCGACCCGCTTTACGGGAATCTGATGGGAATTCTGATAATGACGGGGCTTTTATGCGTATATCTGGCGGGTTTTGTTATCGGTGACAAGGTTCTGGAAAGACTGGAGGAGTGATAAACAATGCTTGATAAAGCGGCGGGATTAATATACGTAGCTGTTTTTTGCCGGAAGGGCAGAAAGCCCGATAAGTCGGTCGTAAAGAAGCTGTCCTTTCTTCATCCTTCCGGAGATATCGGGACACTGTACAGGGATTTCCAGATACGCAGGATCAAAGTGACCATGGTTACTCTGCTTGCCGGTCTTATACTTGGGTGTTTTATGAAGATTTCCGTATCGGGAGGGAAGGACATTTCCTCATCCGGATTTGAAAGGAGCGAATGGAACGGAAAGAAACAGAAACTGGAGCTTTATGCGATTGCGGGTGGCGAAAGACTTGAGATCGATATCACGCTCGATCCGCGGGTGCTCACTTCCGAAGAAACGGCCGGATACAGCGCGAAGTTCCGGGAAAGCATATGGGAGCTTATCCGGGGAGAAAACAACGATGCGCAGCATATATCCGGAGATCTGATCCTTGCGGAAAGATATGAAGGTTATCCCTTTAAATGCTTTTGGAGATCCTCTGACCCTAAGGTGATCGCTGCGTACGGAGGAAGGGTTGATGCATCTTCGGAAGCCGAGGTTATCCTGTCTGTCTCATATTCTTACGCTGACTTTACGGAGAGCCTGGATATACCGGTACGGGTGATCAGACCGGATCTGACGGACGGACAGCTCCTTGAAGCGGATCTTGAAAAGTATCTGACGGAGGATCAGCGCGGCAACCTTGAAGAGAAGCTGTGGAAGCTTCCGTCCGCGTATGAAGGGAGGGAGCTTAAGTGGGAACTTAGGAAAGAGGATGACAGTTTAATGATCACAGCGGTTTTTTCGGTCCTGGCCCTGATCATATATATGGCTTCCGGAAAGGACCTTACGGATAAGACCGTTAAGAAAAAAGAGAACATGAAAAAGAGTTACCCGAAGATACTCAGACAGCTTGCTTTATATATCGGCGCGGGCATGACGGTAAAGGCGGCCTTTATCAGGATCGCAGAGGATGCTCCGGATAAAAGCCCGGAATGCATATTTGAAGAAATGAGGATCGCCTGTCTTGAGATGAACAGAGGTATCAGTGAAACGCAGGCATATGAGAATTTCGGAAAAAAAACCGGCCTCAGTGAATATATCAAGCTTTCGGGGCTCCTTTCACAGAATCTGAAAAGGGGAAATCCCGGGTTTGCCGGAAGGCTTAAGGAGGAGGCATATTCTTCGATGCATGAAAGGGTATTGGAATCAAGAAAAGCGGGAGAGAAGGCCCAAACCCGGCTTTTAGCCCCAATGATGATGATGCTTGCCGTAGTGATGGTGATGATAATGTTACCGGCATTGACCGGAATAAAAATATAAGGAGGATGGACAGATGATGAGATTAAAGGGATTCAGGGATTTCCTGAAAGAAGATGACGGGATGGGAACGGTGGAGGTGATACTGATCATCGTCGTGCTCGTCGGACTCGTGATCATTTTCAAGAGCAGGATAACGGAAATCGTGGAGAACCTGTTCGACAAGATCACCACGCAGACGGATTCCGTATGATGAAGCGTAACAGTCCGGACGGTTATCTGACCGTGTATATGACCCTGACACTCGCGGTGATGCTGAGTCTTTGCCTGACAATGATAGAAGGTGCCGGAAGAAGTGCCATGAGAATGCAGGCCGAAGTCATAACGGATACCGCCATGAGAAGTGTTCTGGCCGAATACAACAGGGAACTGATGCGGCAATACAATATTTTCGCGGTCGATTCTTCATACGGAACCACGGAATCCGGGATGGGACACGCCTCCCTGCATTTTGCGGACTATATGGAGAAAAATTATGACCCCGATGTGTCCATGCCCTGGCTTGATTACAGGGATCTTATCGGAGCCCGTCCTGAAAGCGCGCGGATCGATGCGGTAAGCTACCTTACCGACAATTCGGGAGCCGTGTTCAGGGCCTGTGCGATAGATGCGATCAGGGACGATCTTGGAATAACCGCTGCGCAGGAGGTGATCGGATGGGCAACAAGCACCGAGATCACCGCAGCTGAC
The DNA here is from genome assembly GCA_024691045.1 of Lachnospiraceae bacterium. The sequence goes on from JAILOC010000076.1 coordinate 6,162, forward strand.
AGCATGGATGTGCTTGGAGAGCTGAATACTCAGAGCAATTCGGTAGCCGCCACGGCTGCAGGAGAAAGAAACAGAAGGGAATCGGAAAGAGCTTCTCAGGAAAGGGAGTATGAGGAAGCCTGTAAGGCTGCGGAAGAAGCGGGTGAGGAAATGCCTGCGGAACCGGAGCTGACAACTCTTCCGGAATCGTACAGCTCTCCGGTCAGCGGGATCTCCGGAAGTGTGAGGTCGGGGATACTTGGATGGGTGGTGGATGACCCGGGAAATCTTTCGGGAAGAATGCTGGATACCGGAATTGTTATTTCCGGAAGGGCGTCTGTCGGAGATATCAATACGGGGACACTTGAATATGCCTCTCAGGATGATGGGATCATCAACGAGGCACTAGATAAAGCTCTTTTCGGTGAATACCTGATGAGATATATGGGCAGATACGGAGATACGGATGAATCGGATGCCCTGTGGTACCAGATCGAATATCTTATCTCAGGAAAAGAAAACGACACCGAAAACCTGAACGGCACCGCACTCAGGATCCTTGGCGTAAGAGCCGGAATGGATCTTATCTATCTTGAAACGGATGCGGCCAAAAAAGCCGATGCCGAGCTTCTGGCCGAAGGAATATGTACGGTCTGTCTGATAGAGGAAATGACCCCGGTACTTACACATGCCATATTACTGGCGTGGGCTCTTGCCGAGGGAAGATATGATACCAGAGTTCTTATGTCCGGAGGAAAGATCCCTTTTATGAAGGATTCGTCAACCTGGCACAGCGATATGTTCACCGCCCTTTCAGGGGCGGATCCGGGTCCGTTTACAGGGACGGAAAACGGACTAACCTACAGGGATTATCTGAGGATATTCCTTTTTATGACGGATACCGAGAAGCTGACCATGAGGGCGATGGATATCATCGAAGCGGATGTAAGACTCAGCGGAGGAAATGAGAATTTCCGGATGGATGCATGTATGGAAATGATCGAGTGCAGTGCCGTGATAACAGGTCTGTACGGAAACAGTGTGAATATCAAAAGGCGGCTTAAATATTGAGCAGGCTGAGGAGAACAGGGCAGAGATGTCTTTTTTATGCGGGAAAGTACCTTTACGCTATCTTTCCAATCAAATATCAAAAATAAAGTCTTCTCCGAGACGGCAACAACTACAACATTCCCATATTTCCCGCATAGAGAAGACATCCCTGCTTGCCGGCAGTATGACTGTCGAAGCGGCTGTGGTGCTGCCGGTTTTCCTGTTCTTCTTCATTAACCTCTCGGCTTCGCTGGAGATGATAAGACTGTACGGAAATCTGGAGTATGCTCTCCACGGAGCCGGAAACGAGGTGTGCCTGTACGGGAGCCTGCTTACGGAACCGATGAAGGACCTTGGTGAAACGGGACATGTCGGGGTATCGGACTCAGGTGGTTCATCGGGAGCAGATACAGAGACCGTCCCGGATGATTCTTCTTCCGGGGATATCGACAGTATCCTGGCGATGGCGGAGGGAACGGCCCTTTCGTATACCTACATCAGGTACAGGATGATCGGAGAACTCGGGGAAGAATACCTGGATTCGTCCCCGCTTACTTCCGGAAGCGGCGGATTGAATTTCTACGGAAGTTCGATAGATACGGATAACGACATCCTGGATATAAAGCTTTCCTACAGGGTCGGGACACCGTTTGATATAGCCGGTATTCGTTCATTTATGATGGCGGGAAGATTTTACGGTCATCTGTGGAACGGATATGCACTCAGCGGAGGCTCTTCGGGGCGGGTTCAGGAACAGATAGTTTATATAACCGAAAACAGTGAGGTTTATCATCTCACGACAGCTTGTACCCATTTAAGACTGTCCGTAAGACCGGTTGAGCTTTCGGCAGTGGGAAACGAAAGAAACGGAAGCGGAGGAAATTATTACCCCTGTGCGGTGTGTGCTGGGGGGGATGCTCCGGAAATCGTTTATATATGCTCTTCGGGAGACCGGTATCATTTCGACGGTGAGTGTTATACCCTCACGAGAAATTATACGGCCGTACCGCTGTCGGAGGTGGAAGATTCGAGAAGACCATGCTCGAGATGCGGGGGACAGTGATGGATTATTTTGAGATCACTCTGTTTGTATTTATGACAGTGCTGTCAATATTTGATATAGAAATAAGAAAGCTTCCGGTTGTTCTGCTGAAGGCCGGTGCAGTTTTGGCGGTATTCAGATTGGCATTCGTTCTTTCTGTGAATGGGCCTCCATCGGAACAGCAAAGGATCTTAACGGTTGCTCTGCTGGGGGCCCTGCCCGGAGCGGCGATGACGGCTGTGTCATTTATAACGGATAAGGTGGGCAGGGGCGACGGAGTGGTACTTATTATCCTTGGGCTGTTTGAAAACCTCTCTTTTGTGACACTTTTGTCATGCATGGCGTGCCTGGGGCTGGCTGTTTTTTCCGGTATCCTTCTTGTCCTGCATAAGGTCGGGAGGAATACACGGATGCCCTTTGTTCCTTTTTTGACCGGAGCATATATGGTCATGTTCATTTTCATGAGGAGGTAAGGATATTGAGAGGAAAAGCTTATACAGAAGGGTATCTGACCATAGAGGCGGCTATGATAATGCCCATTGCACTCGGGATCGTCATTTTGATCCTGAGAATATGGTTTTTCAGATATGACAGGGTTCTTCAGGATATGGACACCTGCGGAGTAGTGGTCAGGTGTACGGAGCAGCAGGATATGGATCCCGAAGAAAGGGCCTCCTACATCATCGAACAGATACAGGGAAGATATAAGGATTCGTATATTGCGTGGAATTTCGGGGAAGTATCCGCGGTGTGCAGGGGGGACAGTATCTCCTGCACTGTCACCGGCAGCAGCGGACAGATCGCGGACATAGCGGGATTGTGGGACGTTCCGGATACTCTGTCCGCGGAGACGGAGAGGGCAAGAACGGTCTTCCCGGAGGTGTTCGTTATCAGGACATACAGAAAGGCACCGGGTGCCGGGGAAAATATATCGTCATCATTGAGTGAGGAATGATCCAAACAGAGAGGAGCTAAGATGATCGTCAGCGAATATGTCAGGGGTCTTAAGAACAATTATGTCCGGATAAGGGAACTTTCCCTGCCGGATGAACGCAAATACCAGTACTGCATCATGAAAAGGGGAGGGATAACGGGATTTCTTCCCTTTGAGATAAGATATATCGATTCGGACGCATATATGTATTACGATATTACATCCAGACAGAATATAAGCACCTTATATTCCAAAAAGCCCCTGGACAGAAACTGGGTGATCTCCTTTTTTTCTTCGATGAAGAGGATACGAAGCGAGGCAGTGAGATTCCTTCTTGATACCTCGAATCTGATATGGAATCCCGGAAATGTTTACCAGGACCTTAAATCGGGCAGCTTCGGGTATCTGTATGTTCCGTACCTTGACGAAGATAACGGATTTTCCGAGATGATGGATTTTATTGTCGGACATGTGGATTACAGTGACGAGGAGCTGGTCAGATGTGTATATATGGTCGCCGAGCAATACAAATCCGGCGGAGATGCCTACGTAGACGGGAAGATCTATTCGGATATCGAGGAGCTTAAGAAATCCGAAACAGAGACAAAGCATACAGATACTCCGGAAGAAAAAGATTTCTCCGTGAAGAATTCTGCCGGGGAGGACCGAAGCGGGGATATGAAGAGCATATACTCCTGTTCGGAGGCGATAGGTGACGGATTCAGCAATTTCTGGGACCGGCCCGTTACCCTCCGGCCGGAGGAAAAACGCAGGGATGTGTCGGAGATGCGCGAAGAGGAAACAAGGAACGGAGGAATCATTTCGTTTTTTTCCAAAATACGCGGAAGAGACAGGAAGCTTCGGAAGGAATATGAGTTTGAAACTGCGCCCGAGCCGGTTGTAGCTGAGGAGATGAAGTACAGCGATGCCGATACGGCCCGGGACACCGATCCGGAGGGTACGGTATTTGTGGACCTGTCGTCCGATGACGGGAAAAGAAGGCTTAATTCCGATGACGGAAAGTGTCTATGCGTCTTAAGCGGCGAAAGCATTGTGATAGGTAAGAAAGGAGAGGATGCGGACTTTGTCATAGACGGGAAGGAGATAAGCAGGATGCATGCCCGGATCTTCCTTAAGGATGAGGATTACTATATAGAGGACCTGAACTCCACCAACGGAACCTTCAAGAACGGGGTCAGGCTGAAGCCCTATGAACAGAAGAAGCTGTCCAAAGGCGATGAGATAAAGATAGCCTCCAGAAAGATGATATTCACATAATATAATATTAGCCTGCAAAGTCAGCAAAGTATGGGCTTGACATGATATATATCCTGATATATATTGTAGTCAAAAGGCAGGTGACTATTATGATGACTGCGAAATTATTTGAAAACGGAAGAAGCCAGGCTGTCAGATTACCCAAGGAATTCAGGTTTGAAGGCGATGAAGTTATGATCGGTAAGGTCGGCGACATCGTAGTATTGTCTCCCAAGGGTGATAAGTGGGATATGTTTATGAAAGCCCTGAATATGTTTTCGGACGATGTTTTCGAAGTTGACAGGGAAGATCAGGGTATTCAGGAACGGGAAAGCCTATGAGATATATGCTTGATACGAACACTTTCGTATATCTGATCAAATACAGACCTGCAGAGGTTTTGGAGATGATGAAACAGGTCGATCCGGGCGACATCTGTATTTCGTCGGTTTCATATTCCGAGATTTCCTATGCTATCGAAAAGGGAGCTGACGCCGCGAGAAACCGAATCGCGCTGGTATTGTTGCTTTCGAGCATCAGCATCCTTCCTTTTGATGACCGTGCGGCCTGTGAATACGGCATAATAAAATCCGAACTGGAGAGGTCGGAAATACCCATCGGACCCCTGAATACAATGATCGCAGCCCACGCCAGGTCTGAGGGATGTACGCTCGTCACGAACAATATAAGGGAGTTTAAGAGAGTAAGAAATATCAGGATCGAACAATGGATATGATAAGAACATGACCGGCAGGGGTTTTCCTGCCGGTTTTTCTGTTAATTGTTACGATCCATCCGATATGATATATTTAATTCCGTAGGGTTTATAGGGAGGCTTCCCGGGAATGTCCGAGAATAAACACTTTGACAAAGCTCTATCGGATATGAAGGATAATTTCGCCGGCAGGGGCGGTATCGCACATCTTGCCGACCTTGGTTATCCTGTTCTGAAAATCCAGTCTTCCCTCGATTTTCCATTTCCTCTTGAGAAGATCGGCAGGGTCATGTGGGACCACTTCGTTTCCAATGACACCATCCTTCTCAAGGCACCCGGCTCGGGAGTCGGCAGGGAAAATGCCACATATATCAGGAAAACCGACGCCTACGGAAGACAGTCATTTATCAGAGCCGAAAATCCCGATACGGATAAAAAGGAGACCGTTTGGAAAAAGACCGTGCTCCGCATAGATCATGATATTTTCCACATAAAGCCCGGCGACGGTGAAAAAACAGTCAGAAAGTTCCTCAAAGAGAACTCCCACGGCGGTCCCGACTATGTCAGCCTGGATTTCGGACGGCTCAAACAGAGGAACGGTGCCGAGTGGATGACCCTTCTTTCACTTCTGAAGGGCGATGAGAGGGATTATGTCAGCGTAATGCCCTGGGAAAACAGCATCACGAGCGTCTATCACCGCATAGATGACCGTATAGTGAGGATGCTGGAAATGCTTGAGGGAACAAATATGATGCCCGGAGTTTTTTATTTTGCTTCGGGAGATGTATAATCGAAGAGTCTGAAAGGAGTCTGTATGGTCATACATATTTACTACGGCGGAAGAGGTGTGATCGACGATCCCACGCGTCCTGTCATAGAGAGAATGCAGAAGGTTCTCGAAGAACTCAGGGTCAAGGTCGTCCTTTACAACCTTTATGAATATAAGAACACGATCCCCACTCTGTCACAGACGGTCAAGGATGCGGACGGAATAGTTCTCGCTTCGACGGTCGAGTGGTTCGGAATGGGCGGATATATGCTCCAGTTCCTTGACGCCTGCTGGCAGTTCGGCGACAAGTCCAGGATCAGCGAGATCTACATGATGCCCGTAGTCATTGCCAAGACCTACGGTGAAAGACAGGTCATCGCAGACCTTGCCAATGCCTGGGAGACCCTCGGCGGAAAGGTCCTTACCGGAATCTCCGGTTACATCGACAATCCCCTGGACCTTGAGGTCAACAGCGAGTACATCTCCGTCATCGAATCCTTCGCAGAGAAGCTCTACCGTGGAGTCAACCAGAGGGAGAAGACCCTTCCATCCAGCAAGAATGTTCTCACACAAAGGGTCGGAACCCCCAATCCCCTCAATCTTTCCGTGCCCGAGGCCGAGCAGCTCTCCGAGTACGTATCGGATGAGAATTATGTCCGCACGCAAAAGGAAGACATTCAGGAGCTTGCGGTCCACTTCAAGGGTATCCTTATGAGTGAGGATGCGGGAAGCGAAGAAGAGTACATCACAGATATAAAGAGAGCATTCAAACCCGCCCAGGGCGTATCGGGAGTGTTTGTGCTTGATATAGAGGAAAAGAAAAAAGACCTTATAATCGAGATCACCGGACCCGGGATCGACGTCAGATATGACAAAGCCGATACCTGTGACATAAGGATGACCCTCAACAGGAATGTCATGGAGGATATCGTCTCCGGAAGAATGTCATTCCAGAGAGCATTCATGTCAGGTGCAATGGCAGGTATGAAGGGCGAATTCTCTCTCCTGAACGGACTCGATAAGGTTCTTATTTTCACACATTGATACCGGAGGATAATTCATAATGAAAAAAGATGATTGCATTTTCTGCAAACTTGCAAACGGCGACATCCCCACAAATTCCATCTATGAGGATGAAAGATTCAACGTGATACTCGATAACGGTCCCGCAACCAAGGGGCATGCCCTCATCCTTCCCAAGGACCATGCGGATAACCTCTTCGAGCTTCCCGATGATACCGCCGCAGAGGCAATGAAGCTTGCCAAAAAGCTCGGATGCATGCTCGTCGAAAAGCTCGGAGCACAGGGCCTTAACCTCGTCCAGAATAACGGCGCGGCAGCGGGACAGACCGTTAACCATTTTCATCTCCACCTCATCCCCAGGTATGACGGAGACGGCCAGAGCATTCTCTGGAAACCCACATCGCCTTCAAGCGAAGAACTTGTCAGTGTAAAGGAAGTACTTACGAAATAATGAGAGAAATAGATTCCAAGACCATTACCGAAACCTTATCGGAGATGTGCATTGAAGCCAATCACTACCTCACCCCCGATATGGAAAAAGCTCTGGACAATGCCGAGAAGAATGAGATCTCGCCCCTCGGCAAACAGGTCCTCAGCCAGCTCAAAGAAAACCTCAGGATCGCAGGAAGCGATACCATCCCCATCTGTCAGGATACCGGCATGGCGGTCGTATTTGCCGAAGTCGGACAGGACGTTCATATCACCGGAGGCACCCTCACGGACGCCATCAATGAAGGTGTGCGCAAGGGTTATACCGAAGGCTTCTTAAGAAAATCTGTTGTGGGAGATCCCCTGGAGAGAGTCAATACCGGAGACAACACTCCCGCAGTCATCCACTACGACATAGTTCCCGGAGACGGATTAAAACTCACACTTGCGCCCAAGGGCTTCGGCAGCGAGAACATGAGCAGGATCTTCATGCTCAAACCTGCCGAGGGGATCGAAGGCGTCAAAAATGCCGTGCTCACCGCAGTAAATGACGCAGGCCCCAACGCCTGCCCTCCCATGGTCGTAGGAGTAGGCATCGGAGGAACCTTCGAAAAGGCTGCACTCCTTTCCAAGAAGGCACTCTTACGTCCCGCAGGAGAGCATTCCGATATCCCCTACGTTAAGGAACTCGAGGAGGAACTTCTTGCCCGCATCAATAAATCCGGCATCGGACCGGGCGGCCTCGGAGGCAGGATCACCGCAATGGCGGTCAACGTCCTTACCTATCCGACCCATATCGCGGGACTTCCCGTTGCCGTAAACATCTGCTGTCACGTAAACCGTCACAGCGTAAGAGAACTTTAAGGAGGCATCATGGATAAGCAGATAAGCATGCCTCTGTCAAAAGAGGACGCACTGTCGCTCAACTGCGGCGATTACGTATATCTGACCGGCACCATCTATACTGCGAGGGATGCCGCTCACAAGAGAATGTATGAAGCCCTTAGAAAGGGTGAGGCCCTTCCTATCGATATCAAGGGTCAGACCATCTACTATATGGGCCCTTCTCCCGCAAGAGAGGGCAGGCCCATAGGCAGCGCGGGACCCACCACCGCAAGCCGTATGGACAAGTACGCACCCGAGCTTCTTGACCTCGGTCTTATCGGAATGATAGGAAAAGGAAAGAGAACACAGGAAGTAAAGGATGCAATGATCCGTAACGGCGCGGTCTACTTTGCCGCCGTA
>JAILOC010000188.1 GCA_024691045.1 Lachnospiraceae bacterium
CATAAGGCAGCACAATCCGGCGAAAAGAAGGTTGAATATCTTTTTCTTCATGTGGTTTTCCTCTTACTGGAAGATCCAGTTGTAATAAGGGAGTATCCTGACATCGGTGTTGTACGCACTCCTTAAGAAGAGTGCAAAGAAAGCAATAAATGCCGCGCAGATAAGGACCGTCCATACAGTCCTTGCCTTTTTGTTATCAATCCTGCGTATCAGTGCAGGGATAAAGAATATATTGGTGATATTGAGATAGAATCCGATCCTCGATATCTCGGGCATGAACGAACAGAACACATACAGAAGCAGTGCCCAGAGATTGCAGTAGAATCCGAATTTAAGCTTTGGGTCTTCTTTAACCTTTTTGTGATAGATTAGTGCGAAGATAAATACAGCCGCCGCCTTGGCTATGTTGGTAAGACTTGTCTGGCCGGTATCGAACATCGAGCCTTCATAGAAGGGATAAAAGATAAATATTATCCTGCGGTAAACTCCCGGCAGGAAAAGGAGCGTCGCACAAAATGCGCTGATGATAAAATGCCCTATCCGGTTCCAGTTCACGGTTGCAAGAAGATACAACGGGATCACAATGAGCACGGATTTATGGAACAGAGCCGCCGCGGCAATGACCGCAATGAACTTGATATAATCCTTCTTCAGAACATACTTGACCGAATACATCGCAGCGGAAAGAGCCAGGTAATATCTGACATTGTTCAGGCTTCCGAAATAATAGCCCGCAGTCATGAAGATAAAAAGGGAAAAGACAAACCACTCACTCTGATCGTAGACAGCTTTTACCATCAGGAAAACCGTCACAAGCGAAAAGAAAGCGAATATGGGAAGATAATTGTCGTAATCAAGGAACCACTGCAGAAACTTTACGACATACCTGAATCCTATCTCATAGCTGACATGTCTGTCCTGTGCTATGAGATTGAAATTATCGCGGTAAACCCAGTAGTCGTTACCTACAGCGATCCTGCATGCGGATACCGCGGACAAAAGAAGAAATATCGCAAGCGCAAGGATGCGGTTTCTTGCGGTAAGTCTCGAAGTGTATGGAGTTTGTGATCGCATACCGTCCGCCGGCGCAGTGTTGATCCCAAATGCAAGGAAAACCACAACTGCCGTCAGTGCGATATACAGAAACAATCCGTAGGTTATCATTTCTTATTCTTAGCGTCGTCCGCAAATCTTGATCTTTTGCCTATGTAATATGCCCTTATAAGTGCATCATCGGAATCGGCAAGCACGGCACACATGGGTTCCCTGCCGCATTTGCTCAGAAGTGAAAGAGCAAGTTCATCCTTCCGGACATTTTCCTTCGAGCTGAAGATATAAACGACAGGCTTATCACATTTCCTGATCGTATCGATGAGTCCCTTGCTTTCCGCATCGGAAAGATCGAGCGGATCGCTTTCAGGTTTTGCTCCGGCTTTCTTAAGTTCATCTATGACAGCGGAAATCTTCTTCCCGGAAAGTGTCGATGCGACAGTAAATCCGTCATCTCCCGCAAGGTCTTCAAGACTCTCGGAAAGATTCGCACTTGCAAGAGTTCCGGCCGCAGGAAGATGATATCTTTTTTCTATGGTCTCGGGAAGATAAATACGGTCATCGGAAAGAACAATGCAGGATACAATGATTGACGAGAAGAAAAGTCCGATGAACGCACCGAGAATAACTGCACGTAATGCTCTCACATCGGGAGGAACAAGCTGTGCTTCACCGGCTTCACCGATGACCCTGGTCGAAAGGATCTCGGGAAGACTCTGTGCATAAGCATCAATTCCGGTCACTGCCGCTTTCATAATCCTGTCGCACATGGACGGATCGGAATTTTCAACCTGAAGGGTCAAAACCTTTACATCGGATTTAAGGGTCGCAGTAAAGGACTGCCTTACGGTCTCGGCATCCAGTCCGGGATCCGCAAGAAGTATCTCATCAACTATCGCGGAATCCTTGGACATCTGCTCCCAGGTATATTTATTGAAATAGATGAGTTCATTGGAGCCTGCCTCGGGAATATACTCAAGATAAACATCCGCTTCGGTACTGTACTTTTTTTCCGCACCGAGCCTGTATATAAGGTGGATCGCACAGACTGCCGCTGCGGCAAGGACCGCAGAAATGATCACTATATGGATCTTTTTCATGAACCTGAGCGCAAACAGCCTGCCGTTTACGGGTTCGTCTCCGTATCTCATTTCCCAGAGTTTCATATTAATTCTCCGATTTTTTGAAAATATATTTATTCATGAACTTGCCCACGCATGTGATCGCGGGGCCGAGGAACAGTGCCATAAGTATTGTTCCGATATAAAGCTTTCCTCCGAGAAGGAAGCCGATCAGAACGGCGAGCAGATCGTAAACGATCCTAACTATAAAAAAGGGGATCTTCTTAAAAGCATCACAGAGGATCTTTCCGAGTCCGTCGTAGGGTGAAAGGCCCATACGGGAATTCATATATACCGCCGCGCTTATAAGGAATCCCGCAAGTCCGAGGATGAATGTCACCGGTCTTGAAACGCTTCCCATGAAAAAGCCTTCGGGAAAAATACCCCTGATGATCCACCTTGTAAAATCGACCGTATATCCGACAAGGATCATGTTTGCGACGGAACCGGGACCTATCTGTCTTATGCCCGTGATGAGTATAACGATGATGAACATCACAAGGTTAAGCGCAAACTGCCAGTTGCCGAGAGTCAGCCCGAGAGTATTCGCAACATTTACATTCATATAAGTGTAAGGGTCGGTTCCGAGATCCGTCTCGAGAAGAAAGGCAAGTGTGATGCCCATACACAGCACACCGCATACGACCATTATCACATTTTTAATGAATTCTTTTTTATCCGACTTAAATGTCTCATATCCGGCCCATGACCGAAGATCGAATTTTTTCATCCTGTGATCACTCCCGGAAGTTCATACAATGAAGGTATTGTCCTGTAAATACAGGATGCAACTTCCGGTTCCTCCTTTGTCTGGTCGGGTACGAATACCACTTTGAGTCCCGCTTTAAATGCAGACATGATGCCGTTCGGGGCATCCTCCACAGCCAGGCATTCATTCGGAGAAAGACCGAGTGTTTTATATGCCTTCTCATACACATCCGGTGCCGGCTTTCCGAACCTGCAGTCAGCCGCGGAACATATCTTATCGAAATGAGTGTCCAGTCGGAGGCTTCCCAGATACCTCATAGTCCTTTCCATATCGGTCGCGGTCGCAACAGCCCTTAAGATCCCGTGTTCTTTGAGCCAGTCAAGTGCCTCTATGGCTCCGGGCTTCACCTGAATCCCTTCCTTTTTCACGATATCCTCGTAAAGAAGCTTTCTGTAAGCCCTGACCTCATCATAATCGAAGGATTCGCCGAACCATTCCCTGAACCTGTCATATGCGAAGGGGCGGCCTAGGCTTCGAAGCTGCAGATACATCGCTTCGGTCATATTAAATCCAAAGTGCGCACAGGCCGCAGGCCAGCATCTTCTATAGTATTTTTCGGTGTCCAGAACGGTCCCGTCCAGGTCGAATATAACAGCACGTATCATAAGGTTTTGAATACTATTTACCTCTGTGTTAAAATCATACCGATTAATTGTAATATTTACCGAATTTATCGTCAACTTTTGAGCCGCCGCACGTAGGCGGTACCGGAGTAAAAATGCTCAGATTTTATTTAACAATATTGGTATCCATACCCTGGATCATATATTTCATGATAAAGTCCAGATACATCCTCAAGCACAAGGATTCATATCCCATCGAGGAAAGATATGCTTTCATCAAGAGAATGATGAAGCAGGCGATGATAAACGGACGCATCAGGACCAGGTTCTCCGGAACCGAGAATCTCCCCAAGGATGGCGGATATGTATTGTTCCCCAACCATCAGGGCAAGTTTGATACACTCGGGATCATGTATTCGCACGAAAGACCATGTACGGTCGTCATGGATGAGGTCAGATCCAAGATGCCTCTCGCAGATGAGATGGTCGATATCCTCGACGGATGCAGGCTCAATAAGTCGGATATGCGTTCGCAGGTAAAAAGCATAAAGGCCGTTTCCGATGAGGTAAAGAACGGAAGGATCTACATCATCTTTCCCGAAGGCGGTTATTACCATAACAGAAATACCGTTCAGGAATTCCTTCCCGGAGCTTTCAAGGCGGCAATGATGGCAAAGAGTCCCATAGTCCCCGTCGCGATAGTCGATTCATACAGGGCATTCGGCATCAATATCCTTAAGAAGATCACTACGCAGGTCCACTACTTAAAGCCCCTTTATTACGATGATTATAAGGATATGAAATCCAAGGAGATCTCCGATTACGTCAAGCTCCAGATCATGCTCAAGATCAACGAGGTCGTTACGGCAAAGGGCAAGAAAGCACCCAATGTAATACCGGAATGATATAAAGGCAGGTCATTAAGACCTGCCTTTTCAATACTCTCCGCATCTTCCGATATCATTATTCCCGCTCTTCTGCCGTTTGGTCATCTCCGTACCTTGTTTTTCATTTGTTTCCAGTTTCCTGATGCTGCCGGACAGCGTTATTGATGCCGAGACTATGGCGAGACAAATTCCTGCGATCAGCACTACCGCAGCCGCTCCCCTTCCGACACCGCGTCCGCTCATCTTTCCCAGTGCGTCGGCCGCCGCACCCGATACGGCATACGCGATCACATAACCGAGCTGCGAAAGAAAGCCTATCAGTCCCCATGCCCTTCCCTGAGCCTCTGCCGGAATATTCGTGCGCATCAGATAATCCAGACAGTTATTGGCAAACGGAAGTGCCGCGAAAAACAAAAACCCGAAAACACAGATGATATATATATTCTCAAACAGTCCGAAGCCGAGCATGAACACTCCGGACAGTGCAAGAGACAAACTGAGTATCCTTACATAATTTTTCTTAATACCCTTCACACCGAGAACAATTCCGCTTGCAAGCATTCCGCAGGCGCATATCGTTTCGGCAATGCCGAGAATCTTCGCATTCGAAAATGAAAGTATCAGAGGCTCTGCAAGGATCTGGAGTGCTCCCATAAAAAGAGTGACCGCGGATGATATGAGTACAAGCTTAAGGATGCCTTTCTTTTCACAAAGGATATTCCATCCGCTCTTAAGGCTTGAAAGGAACGCCTCCTTCTCCCCCGCTTTACTGCTGCCGATGCCTTTTCTAACAACTGCGGCACTGATCACAGTCAGAATGAATGTGCAGATGTCGATCGCAAGCAGCAGTTTTACATCGCTCATGGTAAGAAGAAATCCTGCGATCACCGGAGAAAACAGGTATCTTGCACTTCCGGCAAGCGATACCAGCCCGCTTGCCTTCGAATACTCATCCTCGGTCAGAAGATCCGTGATGGTGGCCCTGAACGCCGGCTCAAGCAGAGCGGAAAATAACGCGCTCACCGATACACCTATGCATATCTGAAACAGGCTCGCACTTCCCCTGATCATACAGATCAGAATGAATACGATGCCGAGAGCCGAGCATCCGTCTCCCACCATCATCAGTAATCTTCTGTCATACCTGTCCGCAAGAACCCCTGCGGGCACGGACAAAAGAAGAGTCGGAAGAAATCCCAGAAGCGTGACCAGTGCCATGCTCGCTGCGCTTCCGGTCTTTTGAAAAATATATACTCCGAGTCCGAAGCTTGTCAGTCCTCCTCCTATCGAAGAGATAAGCTCACCGGTCCACAGGAGCAGAAACTTCGGGAAATTGCTTTTTGTTTTCATTTCTTTTTCTGCTTTCTGATAAGTCCTCTCACAAAATCCATGGTTCCGCTCTCCGCGCCGAGGAGCTTTTCTGTCATGTCTATGAATACATCGATATCGCGCTTTGTAAATCTGCCTTCATCAAAAATATCGCTGCTTACAACCAGAAGCATCCTCACACGCTCGGGAATGTTATTGCACGAAAAGATGCCTTCCTTTATGCCCTCCTTTACAGCCTCGGAAAGAATGGGTACAGCGGTCTCATAGAGCTTTTCTCTTGTTTTGTTATGCATCACGATATTCTCGGCCTGCATAAGTGCGCCCTCTATGGAATGCTCTTCGGGCGCGGGTCTGAATGAAGAGATGATGGCGGCAATCTTCTGAGGAACGGAAATGGGGGAGGCAAGGATCTGCTTTGCGGTCACTGTCTCCGTTTCTATCATCATTCCTATAACTTCCTCGAGCGTCTGCTCCTTGCTCTCGAAATAGTAATAATATGTGCCCTTGGCTATGCCGGCTTTCTCAATGATATCGTCTACGGATGTATTCTCATATCCGCGTGTAGTGAAGAGCCTGTATGCAATCTCAAGAAGCTCCTGTTTTCTTTTTTCACCTTTTCTCATATGTCTGTCTCCGATGCATTTATGTGACGGTTTATGTCTGTTTTGGGGTCTGAAGATCTCGGGTTTTTCTTTTTTCGACTATCGGTCGGTTTTATATTACCGTACCGTTTTATGGGTGTCAAGACTTTTTCGACCGGTGGTCGAAAAATGCACAAAAAAGAAGACGAAGCCTTGCGGCCCCGTCTTCTCTCGCGATCTGCATATATATAAACCGGGCTTGGATAAGCCGGATCTGCAAAGATTAATGGCTTACACTAAAGATTACAGGTTTGCTCTTCCGAGAAGCTCGCTGTAGGGAATGAATATATCTATGTATCCCGTAGCATAAGGTCCCATCAGATAAGGAGGATAATAATAGATTATTCCGTTATACAGATATTCAATATTACCATCGTCGAGGTATACGTTATCATATGCATCGGAATAGATGATGTCTTCGTCATCCGTGTAGAAAGGATTCTCGTATTGATCAAGGGAAAGGAAATAATCCCTGGTCTTCTCCGCCACAAGAGTCTTGAAATCCTTCTCGGTTCCGGTATAGAAATCACCTATCGACTTTTCCTCTCCGGTCTCAATATCGAAAAGATACTGATTTCTTGAAGGATAGCCGTGTGCACCGCCGCCATACCAGTATCCGCTCATTTCCACGGTAAGATACTTATCGTCGATGAAACCGACACTCGAAACGTTCCAGTCATCGGTCACCCGGTACCAGGTCGGATTGGCCTGGTGATCCGCACATTCAGTCTCGTAATAATCGGAGGATTCAAGGAAATTATCACCTACAAATGCCTCAAGATTCTCATGCATATACTGATTGATGACATCCGCATTTTCGGAATACTTATCATCGAGCACAAAGCATTCGGCATATCTCTGGTTGAGTATCGTTCCGCATTTAGGACAAGCATATGAATATGATGCATATTCCACGGTTCCGTAATCGAACAGATCAACATGCTGCTCGGGGCAGGAGATATCTTTGAAATCAGCATTCCCGTCCGAAACATCCGCACAGAACCACTTAAGATCACCGTCCTTAAAATCGATCATATAGATCCTGTCGTCAGCCACCCTGAAGCCTTCTGCACCGGGATAAGCCAGGCTGACTCCGGGAACGCTCTTTGCTTCGTAAACAAGATCGTTTGCACCGTTTTCGGTATTGTAAGAATAGATACGGTTATGAGCTATGCCATACTCTTCATAGCTGCCGGTAAGGTAATACATTTTTGATCCGTCTCTTCCGAGGAAAACAGTGCTCTCGACATCGGATGCGATCGTTTTGGCGCTTCCTGCAGCAATGTCATAAACATATACATTCGCTCTGCCGGTATCGTAATTGCTGTCATCATAGAAGAGATATCCCGGAGCAAAGAATGAAATGTACACATTCTCGGTTCCTTCGATATCCAGGGAAATTCCCTTCTCATTGATCACCGCATATCCGCTGCCGGTACTTCCGAGAATATATCCGCATTCCTTAAAATCACGTGTGTAGCAGTCCACATTGTCCCAGCCTGCACATCTTGATCCGAGGATCCTTATGCCCTTTGAATTGATCTCTTCGATAACGGATGCATATTCAGATTCTTTCTCCACGAAGGAATCGGATGAAGGATCGTATTCGTAACATACTTCCTTTACGCCGAGTGTTTTGTCCGAATCGTAGTCATATCCGAGATTATAATCCACATACAGGCATCCGTCATAATAATCACACGCCTCGATGTAATGGTTTTCACGGTCCTCCCAGATGGGATAGAGCTTATGGTCATCCCCGCTTACGGCATACACGAGATAGATGTACTCACCGCTTTCATCGGAATAATTGGAATCCTTGAAGAAAAAGAATCCGTCTCCCTCGCAGGCAAGTGCGCTCTGCAAATACTGCTCTTCCGCATTTACGCGGTAGAGCCTGCTGTCGGAAGCAGAGATATTTTCCGAAAGTTCCTGACGGGTATACTGGTCGATATTTTCACCGGATTCATCCACAACGTAGAATATTTCCGAAGTGGAATCACGTGAAAGAAGGACCTTTTCCTCCGAGGACTTTTCTTCGGGTTTTACTTCACCGTCATCCTCGTCTTCCTCATCTTCGTCTTCGACATCTTCTTCGATGTCATACTCATCCCTGTCCGCCAATGAATCATCGACGATGGAACCGCATCCCGCCAGGGTCAAAACGGTCAAACCTAAAAACAGGTATTTAATCAGTTTTCTTTTCATGTATATTTCCTCTTGTAAAACTCACATCTCTCCGCAATACACCTGCAGATCAATTACGTTTAACATATTAGCATAGGAAAAACGCAAGACAAGGCGTATGGGGCAACCTTAAGAAAGCATTAAGGAATTGCAATCAAAAAGGCAGGTCCGAAGACCTGCCTTATATAACTGTATTTATGAGGCTTTAAGCGTAAACCTTGGCTTCCTCTTCTCCGTTCATGACTCTGAGTCCGCCCTGCGCAAGAGCAAGGAGCTCATCCTCTCCGGGATATACGGTTACGGGAGCGATCTTGCCGACTCTCTCGATCATGGCCTTGGTTACTCTCTCG
>JAILOC010000028.1 GCA_024691045.1 Lachnospiraceae bacterium
CTTACATTTGCATCATCGATATTTGCCGCGGGAACTCTTCTCGGCATGTCAAGCTGCGGAGTGTACGGTCCGCCGGAGCCTCCTGCCCAGGGATTATACGGGGCTCCCGAATATTTTGAAACGGAAGAAGATGATAATGCATCGTCAGATCAGACATCACCCGAGGCGGTAGTTCCCACACCGGCGGAAGACGAAGAACTTTCCGAAAAGGAGTACGATCCCGCTCTTGTGTTTACCTGGGCTTCCGATGATCCTTCCCTTTCAGTCGTTCAGGATTATAATACGAATACTTCTGTCATAGTCGACGGCGATGAAGAGATTCCTGTTGATATTGCGATGGGAATATACGGTGCGAGGGTTGTAAAGTGCGATATAGACGGTGACGGAGAAGATGAATACCTGATATCCGAATCCGAAGGAACCGGCAGCGGCTATTCGGTCAGGGGACTCTGCATTGTGGAAAAGACGGATGACGGATATAAGCAGACCGTGTATGACGGTGAATATTTTATTCAGGTAATTAAGGATAGGGTTATTTTTGCATACGACGGAGAAAGCCGTGATCTTACGATCTCTGCCGTGAATGACAAAGAGACCTATGTATATATCAAGACGATCGAGGGTGAGGATGCGGTCAGGGACATCATCTGGACGGATCAGATAGGCGTATACTTTGAAGACGGAAAAGTATATATGAATTCTTCGGTGGGATTTTTCTTCGAAGGACACGGCTGGCCCGAATATGAACAGTCTGTGGAACTGTATGCACCGATCTCGGTCGATGCCGATTCTCAGATAGTTGTCGGTGATTTTCAAGTAAATGACGGCGACGGTGTAAAAGACTGATATAAGGAACAGATATGAAGATTTATGTTGATTTTGATGACTGTCTGTGCGAGACGGCACTTGAGTTTACGCATATCGCGGACAGGCTTTTCGGAAAGAAGATACCATATGATAAGGTGATGTTCTTCGATCTTCAGAAGTCTTTTGATCTGAGCGGAGAAGAGTACAGGCTGCTGATGGAGGAAGGTCACAGGTCCGAAGTTCTTCTTTCATATGAAGAGACGCCCGGCGCCTCGAAGGTGCTCAATGAGTGGATTGACAAAGGACACGAGATCAGTATCATCACAGGCCGCCCCTACAGCTGCTATGACGTTTCGAGAAGATGGCTCGATGAACACGGGCTTGACCGCGTGACATTATATTGTCTGGATAAATACGGCAGGGATCCTTTCAACAGGGAAGCCGATAATAATCTCGAGCTCGAAGATTATTACAAAATGCACTTCGATATAGCTGTAGAGGATTCACCCCATGCTTTCAGGTTCTTCGATCATCTGTCGGAGCTTAAGGTCCTGGTCTATGAAAGACCCTGGAACAGAGAGTGTGAACTTCCGGGTGCGGGATATGTCAGATGCCCGGACTGGAACAGGATCAGGGAACTGGTAAACTAAGGTATAAATAGCATAGCTACAGCATGCAAAATATGATAAAATATATAAGATAGCCTTAAATCTTAAGACATTGGTTTGTTTTTTCATATGATGTTGAAAGGAGCCATATGCCTAGAGTCAAAAATCCCAAAAAACTGGCCGTGATCATACCGGGTATCGGTTATGGCAACGACAGGCCTCTTTTATACTATTCGGCCAGGATCCTGAAGAATTCCGGTTTCGATCTGTTGAAGGTTGAATTTCATGATATGCCGGCAGACATTTCTGAAGACGACGAGCTGAAGAAGCTGGCCGTGCAGCTGGCGTGCGAGCAGACGGAAAGCGAGCTTGCAGGGGTTGATTTTGCGGCTTATCAGGACATTGTATTTGTCGGAAAGAGTCTCGGAACCATAGCTTCCGCGAAATATGTGGCGGATCATGGCATCCCGGCAAGGCAGATATGGCTTACTCCGGTCGAGAAATCCTTCTCGTTCGGATCGGATAATGTAGTTGCATTTATCGGTGATTCGGATCTTTGGTCCGATCTCGGCAAGGTAAGGAGAATGGCTGAAAGGCTCGGTGTTGACCTCAGCGTGATCACCGGCGGATACAATCATTCTCTTGAACGCGGAACCTTAAAGAGTGATCTTAAGGCTCTTGAGACCGTTCTTACCAAGATTGAGGATTACATACGGATCGATAAATGAGACTTTCTACTTTATCCGAAAGTGAAATAATCATTACTTTAATTGCACTGGCGCTCCTTCTTTTGTCCGCGTTTGTTTTCGGAACACTGATGGAGCTTATCAAAGGTCCCAGGGTGGTCGGTGAGATCTTCGGAGGCATGGTGATCGGAGGAAGCTTCCTTTTCATCATTGCACCCGCCCTGTCGGAAAGATTATTCTTCGCCTACCCCGAAGAGGGTAAGGTTCTGAACATTTTTTATCAGCTCGGTCTGATATTTCTGATGTTCCTGTCCGGTTACAACACCGATATCAAGGTGGAAAGATCGAACGCAAAGACGATAAGTCTTGTTTTTGTAGGAGCAACATTCCTGCCCATGGCGGGAAGCATTCCTTTTTTCGGACTTTTCAGAGAGAATTTTATCGGAAGCATTGAAAATGAAGTCGCATACTGCCTTGTCTTTGCGATAGGAGTTGCGATCACTTCGATTCCCGTCATATCGAAGATATTCTTCGATATGGGAATAATGAACACCAAGTTTTCCAATACGGTTCTGACCGTATCCACCTTCCAGGATCTGTGCCTTTGGATACTCTTAAACGTTGCGACCAAGGTTGCACAGTCGGGTGAGATAAAGCTTGCCGAGATGATAATGATCGTACTTGTCACGATCGGAATCTTTGTCCTGATCGCTCTTGTCTCAAGATACATAAAGCAGGTAAAAAGTGACTGGAAGCCCAATACCTTCTATTCGATCAGCTTTTCCCTGCTCCTTATGACCTGCGGGGCTTTGTACATTCTCGGCATCAATATCATGTATTCCGCATTTGTCGTAGGATATCTGATCAAGGCTGTTTTCGGAACCGGGGAAAGCACGAAGACAAGAATGCATTTTCTGGAAAACATCGCCTTTTCCTTCTTTATACCGATCTACTTTGCACTGGTCGGAATACAGCTTAATGTCGTGCATGATTTCTCTCTCACAAGATTCCTTCTTTTCTTTGCGATAGCGTTCGGACTCGAATTTGCCGGCACCTGGCTGCTTCTTTTGCCTTCGGGCCTTAAGATGAGCACGAGAATGAACTTTGCCGTTACGATGAATGCACGCGGCGGACCGGGTATAGTGCTTGCCACGGTTGCCTATTCATATGACATCATCAGCCTTGAATTCTTTACGGTGCTGATACTCACGACCATGCTCAGCTCCATGATCGCGGGGTATTATCTGAGATTCAGACAGCGCAGGGATCCGGAGGAATTCAACAAGCTGTAGATGCTCTGCTTACGAAAGGCTGTTTTCGTTTATCTGCGTATCCGATAGTTATTTATCCGGAGGCATAAAACGTGGTAAAATATAGGGTAATATGATTTCCGATAAGGAAAAACTGTCAGTAACCTGATAATTGAGGGGGAAACAATTAGAAGGGGTACCGATATGAAAGAATTCTCCAAGGAAGAACTGAGAAAGGCACTCGATTCGAAAGCCGGACAGGCACAGGAGCTCATGAACGATGTGATCAAATGGGAAAGATTCAAGACCAGGTTTGAAGCTTTTCTTTTGAAAACCACCGGAAATCCGGTGCTTGGCGAAGTGTATGACAAGCTCGTTACGATGCTTGATCTTGTGGATTCTTATGTAAAGAAGGAATATACCGGTGTGCATCCTGGAACGGTGACCACATTTCTGTGCGTGCTTATCTATATCCTTTCTCCCTTCGATCTGATCCCCGATGTGATCCCGATAACGGGCTACACCGATGATGCGGCGATGATCGTCCAGGTGCTTAAGAGCGGTGCTGAAATGGACCTTCGCAAATTCCGTGAATGGAAAGAAAACAAGGCTAAGTGGAACGGTGAGAACTGATGGAAACATTTTATTATGAGGTCGTCAGTATCGACGGTGATTATGCGAATCTGAAAAGAACGGATATTGAATCAGATGAGCTCAAGCTTGTTGCAAGAGCGCTGCTTCCTCCGGAAATATGCGAAGGCAGCAGGCTTAAGTATGAATTTCTTCAGTATTCGATGGAATGAATATTTAGTATCGGCTGGGATTTTCTGACGATCTGTTTTGGAGAAGGTATGGAGCTTTTTGACGGAAGACCGGAAGATGTGAGCGGCAGACTCGAAAGAGAGATCAGGACCTACGACTTTCTGGACGGTCTCGGAATGGAATATAAGAGAGTCGACCACGAGGCGGCTACAACGATGGAAGCCTGTGAAGAGATAGATAAGGCTCTTGATGTGGTAATGTGCAAGAACCTGTTTCTCTGCAACAGGCAGAAGACTTTATTTTATCTGCTGCTGATGCCGGGAGACAAGAAGTTCAAGACGAAGGAGCTTTCCGCTCAGATAAACTCCGCAAGGCTTTCTTTTGCGGAAGCGGAAGATATGCTTAAGTATCTTGATATCGAGCCCGGTTCGGTGAGTGTCATGGGACTGATGAATGATAAAGGGAAAGCTGTAAGCCTGCTCATTGATGAGGATGTGCTTGAAGGCGAATTCCTGGGATGTCATCCGTGTGTCTGTACATCAAGTCTTAAGCTCAAGACTGCGGATGTGATAAGTAAATTCCTTCCGGCAACGGGGCACGAATACAAGAAGGTGCATCTGGTCGGAGAAGATTAAAACGCTTTGGATTGAGGGGGGAATATTCAATGCGTAGGGAAACAAAATCAAGCGAGGCAATTTTGCTGTTTTCGGGATTTCTTGCGATCATACTGATCTTTCTCGCTTTAAGTGCGCTGAGAACAAAGACATATAACCAGACTGTACATGATGTACTGTATTCCGGAGATGAGCTGTTTTCGGCAGATACCGAAAGCACAAAGGGAGTGACGGTCAAGGCGATCCCCAGGGGAAGCACATGGAGCAAGATCTTCGATCCCGAGACTACGGATCCCAATGATTTCGATCACCGGGCCTTTACATATGATTTTTCGATAACGAACAACACTTCGGATCAGATCAGGGATTTTAAGTTCAGACTGAACTTTGATAAGGAAGTATTCCTGCAGTCCGCATGGAACGGGGCACTTGAGCTGCACCAGGTACAAAAGGGCGGAGAGTATGTTGCGACTGTTCCGGATCTCAGGGACTTTGATCCCGGTGATTATTCGCTGGATACCATAAGCATTGACGGTGAGACACTGGTACGTATGAAGCCCGGCGATTATCTTGTTTATTATCCCAGCACCAATGAGAATTCAATGGAGGTTCCAATAGAGCCTGAACAGGGAACCGTTCCCGGCATCATCATGTATCTGGAAATAGGTGAAGAGCTTCGCGGGTCTGAGATCGAGCTTACCTATACATTCCACAGGCTGCTTACAAGCGATGTATTATTCTGGGTGGCTGCCATAGGTTTTGCCTTATGGCTGATCGGACTTGTTATCTATCTGATCACCGGTGCACAGATCAAGAAGTATAAGCTCCGTCACGAGCGCGACAATGAGATCATCAAGGAATCGATAGAGACCTTTACCGGATTCATCGATGCGAAGGATCCTTATACGAACGGTCATTCCAACAGAGTAGCGGAGTATACCAAAGCCATCGCGAAGGAAATGGGGTATTCCGGTGAAGAACTGGACAGAGTTTATTATGTCGCACTTCTTCATGACTGCGGCAAGATCGGAGTTCCCGATAACATTCTCGGAAAACCCTCCAAGCTCACCGATGAGGAATTCGACATAATCAAATCCCATACCGTACGCGGAGGCGAGATACTGAGCAGCTTCAAGAGCCTCAAGGATGTGGATGAGGGCGCTCGTTACCACCACGAAAGATATGACGGCAAGGGCTATCCCGAGGGACTTGCGGGTGAGGCTATCCCTGAGATCGCAAGGATGATCTGCGTTGCGGATTCGTTCGATGCGATGAACTCCAACAGGGTTTACAGAAAGAAACTGACTTCCGGGATGATCATGGAAGAGATCGAGAATAACAAAGGCAAGCAGTTTGATCCGAAGATCGCCGATATATTCTTACGACTGCTCAAAGAGGGAAAGATCGGAAATTTAAACTGACTCAGGAGTATTTGTGTTGAAAAAGATAAGATTTATCCCGGTCATCATGCTGATGGCGTTCATGATGGCGGTGCTTACGGCATGCGGAAAGAAATCCCTTGAGGGTGACTGGATCATAAGAAGTGAAACCGATACAAGCGGAACGGTTCTTACACGCGAAGAGCTTGAGCAAAAGGGAGTGGTTGAAACCTATCATATTGAAGGTGACATAGCTACGTATAACTGCACCCTTCTCGGAAAAGACATTACCTTTGATCTTGATGTTGTGGATAAAGGTGACGGGAATTATGACTTTATGGTAAATGAATATGTATTTCAGAGTGTAACTTTAAAAGGAGACGTATTCACTTATGTTGCCGGTGAAGGCGATGATGCCGTAGCTTTTGTTTTTGAAAGGGTAGAGAAATGACATTCGGTTCGCTTGAAGAAGTAAGAGAATATTTTAAGAACGATAAATTTGCAACCAACGCGGGAATGCAGGTTGAGTCGTTTTCGGATGATGAGGTCATCTGCAGCGTTGAACTGACGGACGATCATAAGAATGCAAACGGCGGAATAATGGGAGGGGCGATATTTACTCTCGCAGATCTTGCTTTTGCCGTTTTGGTCAATAACATCCACAAGCCTTCCGTAGCGGCGCAGGTCAGCATAAATTATCTGTCCGGTGCCAAGGGAAGTAAGCTTTATGCCAAGTCCTCATGCATCAAGACCGGCAGGAGCACGACCGTGGCAAACGTAAGCGTTTATGACGAACTCGGAACAAACGTTGCCCTTTTCACCGGCACCGCATTCAAACTGTAATGATCCGGCATGAGGGGTTTGCCGGCGCAGAGACAAATGTATGGAAAACAGAAGAAAGCTTTCGTATCCTAATCAGGATAAAGAGCAGGAAAAAAGAGAGGAAAGACTCGGCGGAGCGCTGATGCATATCCTGTGGATCGTAACCGCACTTTACAGGATCGCCATAGTAACTGTCATAGCTCTTCCGGTCATGTGGCTTATAGGCAAGCCTCTGTGGATCGCTCCGATCATCGGAGTGGTCGCTTATATCCTGTGGAGGATTGTCTGGAGAGCATTCTGGAAATTCATTCACTGGTCGCAGAAGTGAAACAGCGTAAGCCGTCCCCGTGTTTCACCATCAGCAAAAGGAGGCTTTATGAGCAGGATAGAACTTGTAAATGCATCTTGTGCCGATCTCGAAGTTGACGCGGTCGTAAATGCGGCCAATAAATATCTGCGTGCGGGCGGTGGTATCTGCGGCGTGATCTTTCAGGCGGCGGGACCGCTTGAACTTGTAACTGCGTGCAGGAAGCACAGCACTCCGTTAAATGACGGTGATGCCGTCATGACTCCCTCTTTTAACATGACTAACTGCAAAGCCATAATCCATGCGGTGGGGCCGGATTTCAGGCATACGCCGGATGCTTTTGATGCGCTTTGCGATGCATACTATAATTCGCTCGTGGTGCTTAAGGATAACGGTTACCACAGCATTGCTTTTCCGCTGATAAGCGCCGGGATATTCTCGGGTGATCTCGATGAGCCCGCTGCGGAATCCGCAAGGCAGTGCCTCAGGGCTTATGACAGATTCAACGCGGACTTTCCGGATGCGGATGTGGATGTCAGGCTCTGTGCATTCACGTCGCGTGAGATGGCGGAAGCACTCAGAATCATAAATTATGTGAAATGAAACAGTGGGACGGCTGTATACCGGAGTAACGATGAAAATATTTCTTCTTGAAGATGATGATGCGATAGGAATGGGCCTTAAGTATTCCCTTGAAAAGGAAGGCTATGAGACCGTTCTTTCCAAGACCGTAAAGGATGCACTTTCCAAGGTTAAGAAGGAAGAATTCGACCTGTACATTCTCGATATAAATCTTCCCGACGGAAACGGATATGATGTCTGCAAGGCAGTAAAGGATAAGGCTGACCTTCCCGTGATATTCCTTACCGCAAGCGATGCCGAAGTCAGTGTCGTTATGGGACTTGAGATGGGAGCGGACGATTATATCTGCAAGCCCTTCAGGGTCAACGAACTCATGGCGAGGATCAAGACCGTTCTTAGGCGCAGTGCAAGATCGTCGACGGCGGATGCCCGCGATACCGAAGGCGTGATCGAGATCCGTAATATCAGGATCCACACCGCAGGTGCCAGGGTCACCTGCGTAAAAGAAAACGGAACCGAAGAGCAGGTAGAGCTTACCGCTCTCGAATACCGCCTGCTTCTTGCCTTTTGTTCAAACCGGGGAGTGGTCATGTCGAGAACAAAGCTTCTTGAAGATATGTGGGATGTGAGCGGGGATTTTGTCAATGACAACACGCTCACCGTTTACATCAAGAGACTCAGGGACAAGATAGAAGAAGATCCCGCGGATCCGAAGATAATAAAGACGGTAAGAGGACTCGGATATATCGTCGAATAGCGGAGAATTATTTAATGCTTAAGAACAGGGATTTCAAACGCATGATGATCGCAGCAGCCTGCCTTACGGTTGCTGCGTCTGTTTGTGCGTGCATTATACTGGGATGGATCGCTTTTTTGATTTCTTTCCTTCTCGGAGCTACGATCATCACATTATATTATTTCTTTACGAAGAAGAGATATGAGGATATCGCAGAGCTCGATTCGTATCTTGTAAAGGTTCTTGCGGGCGGCGAAGCCCCGGGAATCACCGACCAGCAGGAGGGCGAGCTTTCGATCCTTAGGAACAACATCTATAAGGTCACGACAACGCTTTATTACCAGAAGGAACTTCTTGCGGGCGATAAGAAGGCTCTTTCGGATGCAATCGCGGATATCTCTCACCAGCTCAAAACACCTCTTACATCGATGATGGTGATGAACGATCTGCTCGGATCCGAAGAGGATCCCAAAAAACGTGCGGAGTTTTTAAAGACCCAGTCAGGGCAGCTTGACCGCATGAACTGGCTTGTGCAGACTCTTCTTAAGCTTTCGAAGATAGATGCGGGCACGATCGTGATGAAGCCTGAAGAAGTACTTGCAAGGCCTCTGATCTCCGAGATCATTAAGCCCTTCGAAGTACAGATGGATATAAAGAATATCGCCTGCGGGATCTCTGCCGGTGAT
>JAILOC010000070.1 GCA_024691045.1 Lachnospiraceae bacterium
ACGGTTCTCTGCCTTCTGCTCCTTGAGCTGGCTGACCATGTTGGAAAGCATTCCGCCGGGAACCTGATAAAGAAGGGTCTTGATGTTAACGCCGAGAACCTTGGTGTTCATGAGGCCGCTCTTGATGCATTCATCTCTGTATGGTGCGAAGTAATCAGCGATCTCTGCAAGGAGAGTCTGATCGTAACCGGTGTCATAGGGAGTTCCCTTGAAGGTCTCTACCATAACCTCGGTAGCAGGCTGTGAGGTTCCGAGTGCGAAAGGAGAAATTGCGCAGTCGATAACATCTACGCCTGCCTCTACAGCCTTGAGGTATGTCATGCTGGCAACACCTGAGGTGTAGTGAGTGTGAAGCTGGATGGGAAGATTGGTCTGCTCCTTCATGGCCTTGATGAGCTCTGCTGCTCTGTAAGGAAGAAGAAGTCCTGCCATGTCCTTGATACAGATGGAATCAGCACCCATCTCTTCGATCTTCTTAGCCATGTCTGCCCAATACTCAAGAGTATATGCATCACCGAGAGTATATGAAAGAGCGATCTGGGCATGTCCCCTTCCCTCTCTCTTCTTGATCTCGTTGGTAGCATTAACTGCTTCCTGAAGGTTTCTCAGGTCGTTAAGGCAGTCAAAGATTCTTATGATATCGATTCCGTTAGCGATGGACTTCTCAACGAAAGCATCTACAACGTCATCCGCATAAGGTCTGTATCCGAGAATGTTCTGTCCTCTGAAGAGCATCTGAAGCTTGGTATTCTTGAAGCCGTCACGGAGCTTTCTGAGTCTCTCCCAGGGATCTTCCTTGAGGAATCTGAGTGAAGCGTCGAAGGTAGCTCCGCCCCAGCACTCTACTGCATGGTATCCTACTTTATCCATCTTCTCGACAATGGGAAGCATGATCTCGGTAGGCATTCTTGTAGCGATAAGGGACTGGTGAGCGTCTCTTAAGACTGTCTCCATAATCCCAACGGGTTTTTTAGTAATTTCAGCCATTTTTTTATCCTTTCAAATTAATCAAAATACTCCGAACATTGCCATGAATGTACCCGCACAGACTGCGGTACCGATAACTCCGGCAACATTGGGACCCATTGCATGCATGAGAAGGAAGTTAGTGGGATCCTCTTCGGAACCGACCTTCTGGGATACTCTCGCTGCCATGGGAACTGCGGAAACTCCGGCAGATCCGATAAGAGGATTAACCTTGCCGCCCGTAGCGATACACATAAGCTTACCGAACAATACTCCGGCAAGTGTACCGAACGCGAATGCTATCAGACCGAGAACGACGATCTTGATGGTATTGAGGTTAAGGAAAGCCTCTGCGGATGTTGTTGCACCAACGCTCGTTCCGAGGAAGATAACAACAATATACATCATTGCGTTTGAAGCGGTCTCGGTGAGCTGACGTACAACTCCGCTCTCCTTGAAAAGGTTACCCAGCATCAGCATACCGATAAGGGGTGCGGTGGTGGGAAGTACCATACATACAACGATGGTGATGATGATGGGAAAGAGGATCTTCTCCACCTTTGATACGGGTCTGAGCTGACCCATCTTGATGGCTCTTTCCTTCTTGGTGGTGACAAGCTTCATGATGGGAGGCTGAATGATGGGAACAAGGCTCATGTAGGAATATGCGGCAACCGCAATGGGTCCTAAAAGTGCGGTCTGTCCGAGCTTACCTGCAAGGAAGATCGATGTAGGTCCGTCAGCTCCTCCGATGATGGAGATGGCTGCAGCTGCCTTATCGTTGAATCCCATGAAGATAGCTCCGAAATATGCCATGAAAATTCCGAACTGAGCTGCGGCTCCGAGAAGGAAGCTCTTGGGATTTGCGATAAGAGGACCGAAGTCGGTCTGTGCACCTACGCCCATGAATATGAGCGAAGGAAGTATCGCAAGCTCATCGAGCTTATAGAAATAGTAAAGGAGTCCGCCGGCACCGTTAGGCGCTTCCTCTGCAGAGAGGATGATGTCGGGATAGATATTAACGAGCAGCATTCCGAATGCGATGGGCACAAGGAGAAGCGGCTCATACTGTTTGGCAATAGCCAGATAAAGGAAAAAGCAGGCAACCGCGATCATTATGTAGTTTCCAACCGTGAGGTTGAAGAACGCTGTCTGATGAACGAGGTTGTCCAGCGTAGTCAAAAAATAACTCATTGGTTACTCCTTCGTTTCATCAGTTGAGGGTTGCAAGAACTGCTCCTGCTTCTACGGGATCACCTGCATTGCAATCAATGCTTGCAACGGTTCCGTCCTGGGGAGCTACACAGTTGATCTCCATCTTCATGGACTCGATAACAACAACGGGATCGCCCTTCTTAACTGCGTCGCCGACGTTCTTAACAGCCTTGAGAACCTTTCCGGCTGCTCCTGCTTCAACCTTGATGCTTCCTGCGCCTGCGCTCTTGGCTGCAGCGGGTGCTGCTGCGGGAGCGGGTGCTGCTGCAGCGGGCTTAGCGGGTGCTGCTACTGCGGGTGCTGCGCCGTTCTCTTCTACGGTTACTGCATATGCGGTTCCGTTTACGGTAATGGTATAATTTTTCATTTTATTTCCCTCCGAGGATTATTGTCTCTTGATCTTTCTGATTGAACGGACCACAAATCCGTCCGTGCTTGTAGTTCCTTCATATGCAGCGATCGCAGCCGCTATGACAGCAACGAGCTGGGCATCACCCATCTCTGCGGTCTCATTCTTTTCAATCTGCTTAACTGCTCTGTCGATTCCGTCCTCAGTCTTATCCTTCTTCCTGCCGGTTCCGGAAAAGAGACCGAACAGAGAGATAATGAATGAGATGACAATGAGCATTACGAAAACAGTGCCCATTCCGATAACGGTGTTGAGACCTGCCTTGGACATCTTCTCGCCCATAGTGTATCTGGCGTTGAATGCGGCGCTGGTCATTCGGGGATTGTAAAGATCGTTGGTGAAGATCATCTCAACATCCGCATATCTCTTCTCGCATACGCACTCGACATCGACAATGATCTCACTTCCGTCAAGGGTCACTACAGGTTCTCCTATGCTGACTATCGCACCGGTCTCAGCAAGTCCCTTTTCGAAGCTGCTTATGGCATTTGCAAATGCATATCCGTCAACATTGAATCCGACATACTGGCTCATGATCGTCTCAAGCTCATCATAAGTAAAGTCAGTATAGGGAGTGCTGAAAAGGAGATCCGGTTTCTGTGCGATCGACTGGAGAACGTCAATGCCATATGATTTGGCAATCATTCCGGCATTATTCATTCTCTGGGTCTGAGCCTCGGTATAGACAGGCTCCTTACCGCATGCACACAGGAGAAGTCCGAGGATGACCGACAATATAACGACTCTGAATTTTTTCATATATATGTCCTTCCTCAAATGGATGTGTGCTTCTTGTAAATATCTTCTCCGCGCTTGGAATAAAGCATCTCGAAGGATGCGATAACATACTTACGGGTATCGGCTGCCGCGATGACCTGATCGACATATCCGCGGCGTGCGGCATCTGCAGCTCCTGACATTCCCGCATTTATAGCGGAAGCATCAGCTCCTGTGATCTGTGATGCAAGCTTTCCGTCCATGATGCCGACCCTGGCATTATTCCAGCTAATGGTGATATCGGAGCCGAGAGCCTTGGCATTCATGATATTTGCAGCATTACCGATAGCGTCTCCGGTGATCACATTAACCTTGGGAACGGTTGCGGAAGCAAATGCAGCAGCAAGCTTAGCCGCGCTTCTTGCAATCCTCTTCTCGTTCTCAATGGAAGTATCGAATCCCTTGACATTGGTAAGAGTAAGAACAGGGATATCGAAGGCATCGCAGAAGTTTACGAAATCTGCTGCCTTGTCGCATCCGTCAGCGGTAAGAACGTTGTCTATCTTGACAGACTTGCCGTCCGCACCTGCCTTGCAGGCATTGTTTGCAACCACGCCGGTAAGCACTCCGTCAAGCTTGATGAATGCGGTTACCATGGAAGGCTCATAATCAGCCCTGATCTCTACGAATGAACCTGCATCGCCGATATTATCGATAAGTGCTGCTGCACTGTCGGGAACAGTAACTGCAAGAGCTCTGTTGAGATCATCGGCACAGGTACCTTCGGGATCGTCATTTGAAGTTTCATTATTCGAAGGAAGAATGGAAACGAGCTGTCTTACCGCTGCAAAAAGTTCTGCCTCGGAAGCACACCGGCAAGCATTTCCGGATACCTCTGACTGGAACTTGTCACCTGCGGTATCGTTCTTAGCGGTATAGTTACCGGTAATTGTATCAGGTGCGCTTACGAAAAGCTTTCCGTCAGGAGCGATGAATGTGAAATCTGAAAGTCTGGAGAAAAGACCGGCACCGCCGCCGCAGTTTCCTACAACCGCAGTGATCTGAGGGATAAGTCCGCTGGCCTTGGTCATACGTCCGTAAATACGGCCGAATGCGTAAAGGGCGTCTGAACCCTCTTCAAGTCTCATACCGGCACAATCTACAATGCCGATAACGGGACATCCCGTCTTGATTGCCATATCGTAAAGATTTACGATCTTGCGTGCATGCATTTCGCCGATGCTGCCACCGAGGACTGATGCATCCTGGCTGTAGACATACACGACTCTTCCGCCGACCGTTCCGTATCCCGTAATACATCCGTCAGATGCAAGTGCCTTGGGATCTGTGTTAAGGTCCGTTGATCTTGCAGTGACGAGTGCACCGATTTCGGCAAAGCTTGCTTCATCGAAAAGGGATGCAATACGTCCGAGCGCTTTTGAAGTACTGCTCATGTTGTTTCCTCCGAAAAATTTTATATTTTGAACTTAAGGAGAAATGATCGGAAACCGATTTTTCCCCATTTTTTCAATCTAAACTACTATACCATACCGGACTGTTTTTTTAAAGGAAAAAAAGAGCTCCCGCAAAGGGAACTCTCTTAATGGTTTTAGATATCAAGTTTAACGTTGATCTCGGCTTCGGCTTCTTTCTTGTATTCCTCAACCTGGTCGGGAGTGACCTGGGGCAGATCGGATATCGACGTAACACCGAAGCAGCGCAGGAAGTTCTCCGTTGTTCCGAAGAGGATCGGCTTTCCGGGAGCATCGAGTCTTCCGAATTCCTTGATCAGATCATACTCAAGGAGTTTGTTGACCGCATGCTCGCAGGAGACTCCGCGGATCTTCTCAATCTCGATCCTGGTAACGGGCTGCTTGTATGCGATTATCGAAAGCGTCTCAAGAACGGTGTCCGAAAGCGAAAATTTCGGCTTGGCCTTGGTTATCTTGATCAGATGCTCATAATTTTCCGTCTTGGTACAAAGCTGCACCGATTCCTCAAGCCTTACAAGCTGTACGCCGCACTCAGGCTGCTCATATCTCTCCGACATGGCATCGAGGGCATCTTCTATCTCCGACTGTGTAACCTCGAGCACCTCGGCAAGCTTGTCTATGCTCACCGAATCGCCCAGGGCGAAAAGAATACTTTCAATAGCACTCTGAATTGCACTTGCTTCCATTAGTTCTCCGCTGCCTCACTGACTGTTACTGCTTCCTCCGCAGGCTCCTGTGCGGCCGCACCGCCGTTTCCGCCCGCCACATTGGAGGTGATGATGATATCATCGTCTATGCTTTCCTGGGAAACGGAGATCTCTCCGCTCTTCATAAGTTCCAGGATGATAAGGAAAGCCACTACGAGCTCTGCCTTGCTGGTCTGTTTTTCAAGAAGCTTCCTGAATGAGAACGTCTTGTGTTCCCTGGCATAAGCCTGGATGAAAAGAGTTTTTTCATCCATATCGATCTCATCCTTTTCGATATTGCCGTATCGGCTTCTGATGGGATCGATCCTGTCTTCCTGTCTCATGAGCATCGCTTTGAATATCTCATGAAGCTTGGGAAGTGTCATATCTCCTATGAGCTCATCATAATCAACGGGTGTCTCATAGCTCTTAACCTCATCGGGAAGAACGGACCTGGTCCTGTAGATGACCTGGGCCGCAGTCAGCTGTCTGTCCCTGAGTTCCAGAGAAAGCTGACGCGCCATCTTGTACTCAAGCAGCTGCTGGACAAGTTCCGCCCTGGGATCCTCGGGCTCGCCCTCTTCGTTCTCCTCTGCGGGAAGAAGCATCTTGCATTTGATATCGAGAAGGGTCGCAGCCATCACAAGGAACTCGCTGCAGATCTCCATATTCTCTTCCTTCATCTGCTTGATGTACTCAAGGTACTGTGCCGTGATCTCGACTATGGGGATATCGTAAATGTCTATTTTGTTTTTTTCGATCAGGTGAAGAAGCAGATCAAGCGGCCCCTCAAACACCTGAAGCTTAACAGGTATAGCCATAACAGTTTTAGATTATACTCCACCGGGGAACTTTAAATCAATGACTACAAGATCACCGGGGTTAAACACTCTTAAAGGGAGCGTATGCGTCCCGAGCCCTCTGGAGATCACTATGGACCTGCCGCCCCGATCAAATCTTCCGGAATCGTATTTAGGGAAAAACCTGAGCCTTGGTGAAAAGACGCCCCTCATCACATGTGCTCCGGCTTTTCTCGCCTTTTTGGACACAGGAACGGGAATACGCATAAGTCCGCCGTGCAGATGCCCGGAAAGCGTCAGATCGGCCCCGTATGCGGCGTAGGTTTCGAAATAAACCGGATTATGCGCAAGCATTATATTGAAAAGATCAGGATCCGGGTCTCCTGCCGTTTCGCGGATATATGAAGGATCCATCTCGACTCTGGCATTTCTCTTGTAATATTTCCTTTCCGCTGAAAAAGAAATAATGTTTACGCCCGTTCCATCAGGCTTAAAACAGCCGTTTTCCGTTATCGAAAGGCCGAATTCCGAAAGCGCCTGCGTATAGTGCTTCCAGGCATCACCGTAGGTTTCGGGATAAAGCTTAAGCCTGAGTTCATGGTTTCCGAATGCATATACAACCGGATATTCTCTGCAGAGATTTCGGAGGAAGTCAATAACCTTGTCGTTTTTCGTACCGGGCTGCGCATTTATCATATCACCGCCGCAGAGGACCAGATCGGGCTTTATCTCCTTTATCTTCTCAAGAAGGAATTTTCCGCCCGGCCCGTACATCTTGCAATGAAGATCCGATAAAAAGACAACCTTAAGAGACTTTCTGATCCTTTTGTCCGTATACGCGTATTCTGATACGGTAAAACGGTTGGTATCGAAAGTGCAGACCCAGATGCCGAGGACAATTATCACAATCATTATCCAGATAAGGATATCCAATTCTTATCCTCCGATAAAAAACAAGGCCCCCGAATGGTTAGGGGGCCTGTCGTGACTTAGTTATACTTGCGCTTTCTGGCAGCTTCGGACTTCTTCTTACGCTTTACACTGGGCTTCTCATAGTGCTCACGCTTACGGATCTCCTGCTGGATGCCTGCCTTTGCGCAGCTTCTCTTGAAGCGGCGAAGAGCGCTGTCAAGTGATTCGTTCTCTTTTACCTGTACTGATGACATTTTCTCTTACCTCCCTTCAGTCCCTTTGTACTGCAGG
>JAILOC010000094.1 GCA_024691045.1 Lachnospiraceae bacterium
CGAAGCTCTCTATACAGTCAATATGGGCACCGGAACAATCCAGGATGCAATGGATCTTGTTGAATATACTAATCATGCGGGCGGTACATACTGGTCTGATCTTCGCAGGAAGAACGGGCATGAGGATCCTTACGGCGTGAAGATATGGTATCTCGGAAATGAAATGGACGGCCCCTGGCAGCTTGGTGCATGGGATAAGAATCCCGAAGGCTACGGACATAAGGTTCTGGAGACTTCCAAGGCAATAAAATGGATAGATGAAACCATTGAAACAGCCGTTTGCGGTTCATCAGCACCTTTTATGGAGACATTCCCCGCATGGGACGAGGCGGTACTTGATAAATGCTATGACGTGGTGGATTATGTTTCCGTACATCATTATCACTCGGCACCTCCCGGAGATATCAGGGCTCTTCTCGGAGGTTCGCTCTATTACGAGGATTATATAAATAATCTTACCGCTATGATCGATTATGTTGCATCCAAGCACAGATCCCCCAAGAAAGTCATGATCTCACTGGATGAATACGGATGCATGGTAAGACCTCTTGAGCCTCTCCATCCCGGATACGGACGTTATAACATGGCCCGTAATCACTATAAGTTTGATCCTAACAGAAGTTATGTACTCCATGATCCTGATAATATGCCGGAAAGGATCTTCCCGGGCGGAGATATGATACATGCTCTGAGCACCGCTTCCGTACAGATGGCTATGCTCCGTCATGCTGACCGAGTCAAGATCGGATGCCAGACAGGCGGACTTGCTTCTCTTGCGGCATCTAACCATGATCATATCTGGAAAAGTGCTTCATATCATTCCTTTACCCAGATGATCAAATATGCCAGGGGAACTTCGATGCAGGTCAAGGTCGAGAGCGAAACCTATGACATGCCCGGATATGCGATTGAAGACACTTCCCAGTACACCGGAAAAGAAGGCGTTAACTACATCGATGCCGCCTGTGCGTGGGATAAGGAAAATACGAGACTTGCAGTATTTGTGATAAACAGAAACGAAGAGAGCGAATATCCGTTGACCGTCGATATCAAGGGCTTTGAAGGTTATAAGGTTATGAAGGCAACCTCCATGACCGCGGAAAATCTTGAAGTCAGAAACGAATTCGGAAATGAATTCATAATGCCTGAGGATGTAATGGATTACACTCTTGAAAACGGCGAATTCAAGCTTCATGTAAAACCGCTTTCCTGGAATGTATACGTTTTCGAAGGATGAACCGGCAGGTAGAATATGAAGAAACAGCTTGCCAATATAATAACGGGAATAAGGATCGGCTGCAGCCTGATGATCCTTGTATTTCCTGCGTTCTCCGTATGGTATTATTCCCTTTATATTCTCGGCGGGTTTACGGATATTCTGGACGGTGCTGTTGCCAGAGGACTCAGGACAGAATCGGATTTCGGTGATAAATTTGACACTATAGCCGATATAACTTTTTCAATGGCAGTATTTTTGAAGCTTGTGGGGCTCATAATTGTCCCCGGCTGGGTCCTGGTCTGGATTTGTCTGATAATATTGATCAAGTTTTCCAGCATCATCGTATCGCTTACTGTGATCCACCGTTTTATTTCAATCCATTCAGTGCTTAACAAGGTCACGGGTTTTTATGTCTATTTTATGATGTTTTCCCTCGGTATAAACATACCTTGGAAGATCAAATTCGTGCTGATTATCGTCGCTTGCGTTATATCAACCATGGCCGCAGTTCATGAGGCATACTGTATTTTTATGGGTGGTCCCGAAAATATCGATGAGGCAATGGACCGGGTTGAAAGAATGGAACTGATCTTCGATAAGCTGGGCGACCTTGTTTACGATGCGGAACACAGTGTTATTGACGATGAACTTATCACCAGATATAAAGCATTCCAGCCCAAGGTCAGGGAACTTGAAAGATATTATTCCGGCCGTGACTGGAAAAATGATTTTAAGTTGGATCAAAAGGGAAAATTTCCACAGTATTTCAAGAAAGGGGTTTTGTCTGAGGATGGATTATATAATCTGCTGGATAAAAATAATGAGCTTCGCGAAAGGATCGGCAGATAAAGGAAAAAGGTCAAAAACTCAAACGCATAAATTATAGTAAGAATATTTGACAGTTCACGCGCCCTGATTTATAGTAAAACGGTATGTTTTCTATGATCTGAGGGCTTTTTTTATCAGAAATATGTATATTAACGGTTTAATGAAAAAATGAGCGATTTAAGAGAAAATTTTAAGAACAAAAAAAGGATTGTCGTCAAGATCGGATCTTCATCCATAAATCACCCTGAAAGCGGCGGAATGGACTTTTCAAGGATAGAGCTTCTTGTAAGACAGCTTTGTGATATCCATAATTCCGGCAAGGATGTCGTGCTCGTATCATCCGGTGCGATTGCCGCAGGTAAGTATGCCATCGGATACGGAAGGGACAGATCCATATCCCATGAGCTTACGCTTCCCCAGAAGCAGGCATGTGCCGCAATCGGGCAGGGAAGACTTATGAACATATACGAGAAGTTCTTTACCGAGTATAACCAGCTTCCCGCTCAGGTCCTTATGACCAAGGATACGGTATTAAATGACAATAACCGCAATAATGCGACCAATACCTTCAAGGCGCTTCTTGATATGGGGGTTATACCCATCGTTAACGAGAACGATACCATCGCAACCAACGAGATTGAGATCGGTGACAATGATACTCTTTCTGCAATGGTAGCTTCAATGGTAGGTGCCGATCTGCTCATTCTTTTGTCGGATATTGAAGGCCTTTATACGGATGACCCCAACAGGAATCCTGAAGCAAAATTTATCAATGAGGTACCGAAGATCACTGCAGAGTATCTCGAGATGGGTAAGGATTCGACCGGTACGGGAATGGGAACGGGCGGAATGAGCACCAAACTCAATGCTGCACGGATTGCCACCAAGTCGGGTGCGGATATGGTCATCTGCTCAAGCAAGGACCTTACCATTCTTTCCCGGATAATTGCAGGAGAGGATGTCGGAACAGCATTTGCATCCGATAAGGACGAAGATTTCAAACTTCATGAATTTGTTTCCGAAATACTTAAGTGATAAGAGGTTTTTATGGCTGATCCCAGACAGGAAATAACCAAAAAACAGATAAGAGCGGATGTCATCGCAAGAAGGGATGCACTTTCCGAGATACAGAAGAAAGCGGCTTCCGAAGAGGTATGTGCCAGGATCATTGCAGATCCTTTCTATGCAAAAGCAAGAAAGATCCTTGGTTTTATGCCGTTCGGATCGGAGATCGATATTAAGCCCGCTCTCGAACAGGCGCTCAAAGACGAAAAGGAAGTATATCTTCCCAGGATCACGACCAACGGTTTTCATAAGGAGATGGAATTCCGCAAGGTTACGGATGTCAATCCCGTGAATTTTTCCTTTGGCAAGTACAAGATCCTCGAGCCGTCCGAAGAAAACGAACTCTATGAATACAACGAAGCCGATGCGATGATGCTTCCATACAAGGACATCATGATAATGCCCGGAGTTGCTTTTGATACATACAATAAGAGAGTCGGATACGGCGGAGGGTATTTTGACAGGTTCCTTGAAGACAAACTGACCCTCAGGCTTCATTCCATAGGTGTCTGCCACAAATGCCAGATGGTGGAATATGAGATACCCGAGGATGAAGGAGACGTTAGACCTTACAGGATTTATTTTGCTTAAAGAGGTGAATATGTACGATCTTATAAGCTTAGGCGAAAAAGCACGTAATGCTAAATATGATGCGGCTGTTATACCTGCTGATAAAAAGAATGAAGTTCTGTTAAAGTGTGCGGAAGCCCTAAAAGCAAATGCGGACGATATCATCAAGGCCAATGCCGTCGATCTTGAAAATGC
The DNA here is from genome assembly GCA_024691045.1 of Lachnospiraceae bacterium. The sequence goes on from JAILOC010000094.1 coordinate 3,878, forward strand.
AGTGGCAAACGGTATGAGCACAGCAATGCAGGACAGGCTTAAGTTAACTCCGGAAAGGATAGACGGAATAAACGAAGGCCTGAGACAGGTAAGCGAACTTCCCGATCCCGTAGGAGAGATCATGGATGAGTGGGACAGGCCCAATGGTCTTCACATTACCAAGGTCCGCGTTCCCATGGGTGTTATCGGTATCATTTATGAATCAAGACCCAATGTAACCCCGGATGCATTCTCGCTTACATTTAAGGCCGGCAGTGCCTGCATTCTTAAGGGCGGCAGTGATTGTATTGAATCCAATAAAGCCATAGTTAAGATTCTCAGAAGCGTTCTGGAAGATGAGGGGCTTAACCCTGATATTCTTCAGCTCATCGAATCGACCGACAGGGCTGTTACGACCGAGTTCATGAAGATGAAGGACTATATCGATGTCCTGATCCCCAGAGGCGGTGCAGGACTCATCCGTGCGGTTGTGGAAAATTCCATGATCCCCGTCATTGAGACGGGAACCGGAAACTGCCATGTGTATGTGGACAAGGATGCTGATCTGGACATGGCGGTAAATATCATCTTCAATGCAAAGACACAGCGTATTTCCGTATGTAATTCAATGGAAAGCCTTGTTGTTCATAAGGACATTAAAGATGCGCTTCTTCCGAAGCTTTATGAGAAGCTTTCCGAGAAAAATGTAGAGTTTAGGTGTGATGCTGAATCTCTGGGAGTACTCGGAGATAAAGCCAAGGCAGCTACCGAAGAGGACTTCGGCAAAGAATACCTTGATTACATTCTTTCCGTTAAGACTGTATCAAGCGTTGATGAAGCAATCGATCATATCAATAAATACAGCACCCACCATTCGGAAAGCATCGTAACTTCGAACAGGGAAACTGCTGATAAATTCCTTGAGCGTGTGGATGCTGCCTGTGTATATGAAAATGTTTCCACAAGATTTACCGATGGCTTCGAATTCGGATTTGGTGCCGAGATCGGTATCTCTACGCAGAAGCTTCACGCAAGGGGACCCATGGGACTTAAGGAGATCACATCCTACAAGTTCCGCATCGAAGGAAATGGTCAGGTAAGAGGATAAATCGAAAGGATTTTACGGATATGGAGAAGATAAGAACCAGGTATGCACCTTCACCCACCGGTAAGATGCATGTCGGAAATTTAAGAACTGCACTTTATGAGTTCCTTGTTGCAAAGCATGCGGGCGGAGACTTCATGCTCAGGATCGAGGATACCGATCAGGAGAGATTTGTTGAAGGCGCTATCGATATTATCAACAGAACCCTGGAAAAGACCGGACTTTACCATGACGAAGGTCCCGACAAGGACGGCGGAGTTGGCCCCTATGTCCAGTCTGAAAGAGTCAAGACCGGCATATATATGAAGTATGCCAAGGAGCTAATCGAAAAGGGAGAGGCATATTACTGCTTCTGCGATAAGGAAAGACTTGATTCTCTCAAGACTGCCGTATCGGAAGACGGCAAGACCATCACCGTATATGACAAGCACTGCCTCGGCCTTTCCAAGGAAGAGGTTGAGAAGAATCTCGCAGAGGGTAAGCCCTTCGTCATCAGACAGAATATTCCCAACGAGGGAACAACCACCTTCAGCGATGAGCTTTACGGAGATATCACGGTCGAGAATTCCGAGCTTGATGATATGATCCTCATCAAATCCGACGGATATCCTACCTATAATTTTGCGAATGTTGTTGATGACCATACAATGAACATCACGCATGTCGTAAGAGGTAACGAGTATATTTCCTCATCTCCGAAATACCAGAGACTTTATGATGCATTCGGATGGAAGAGTCCCGTTTACATCCATCTTCCCCTGATCACAGATGAGAATCATAAGAAGCTTTCAAAGAGAAGCGGACATTCTTCATTTGAGGATCTTCTCGAGCAGGGATTTATTTCCGAGGCCATAGTCAATTACATAGCACTTCTCGGATGGTCACCGGAGGATAACAGAGAGATTTTCTCACTCGATGAGCTCATTAAGGAATTCGATTACCATCGTATAAGCAAGTCACCGGCCGTTTTTGATATCCAGAAGCTTAAATGGATGAACGGTGAATATCTTAAAGCCATGGATGATGAGAAGTTCTTCGAGATGGCCAAGCCTTATCTTGAGGCTGCACTTCCTCAGGGCATGGATCTTAAGAAGGTTGCATCCAAAGTCAAGACCAGGATCGAGATATTCCCCGATATAGCTGATCAGGTGGATTTCCTTTCAGCGGTTCCCGAATACTCTAACGAGCTTTACGCCAATAAGAAGAACAAGATCGATGAAGCAGGTTCACTTTCTGTTCTTAATGATGTTCTTCCCATACTTGAAGCTCAGGATGATTATTCCAACGATGCACTTTACGCTTCGCTTCTTAAATATGCGGAAGATAAGGGCTATAAAAACGGATATGTTATGTGGCCTGTTAGGATCGCCCTTTCCGGAAAGGTCATGACCCCCGCAGGAGCGACGGAGATACTCGAGCTCCTCGGTAAAGAAGAATCCGTAAAGAGAATAAAGGAAGCTGTAGCTAAGCTTTCGTAAACTGCATATATTTTCATACATTTATCATGGATTATCATGATCGGAGCAGATCCATGCTGATAGCATTGTGTGATGACAATAAAACCTTTCTCGAAGATATCCATCAAAAACTGATGGATTTTCTTCCTGCGGAAACTCAGTATTTAACCTTTGAATCCGGTGATGAATTTTTAAAGGCGGATATTGAACCCGATTACATTTTTCTTGATATTGAAATGCCCGGGATTGACGGGATAGAATTAAAAAACCGTCTGGAAGAGACTAATAAGAAAACGCGCATAGTTTTTCTGACCAGCTACAGTGAAAGAATGCGCGAGGCATTTGGCAACCGTGTTATTGGATTCCTTGATAAACCGGTATCATACGCCGATCTGAAGATCATAGTCGATAAGATTCTTAAGAAACTGAACAGGCAATATTTTGAATTTGATGATGGCGATAAGCATCATGTAATACCCTATGATGAGATCTTATTTATCAGTTCCGATGACAAATATACTTATCTTAATACATCGGATAATAAAAGATACTGTATCCGCAAAACTTTAAAGGAATGGAATGAAGTGCTTCCCGGAGAATTGTTCTGCAGGATAAACAGATCACATATTATCAACTATTGTCTTTGCAATAACGGAATCAGGAAGATTAAGCTTCCCGGTAATAAGGAAACGGAAGTTAGCAGATTATACAGGAATGAATTAAAAAAAGGATACACAGATTATCTGTTGTCTAATGCCTGAATGGTTTTTGACCGGAGAAGAAAATGACAAGTGAATTTGTTATATCCACATTATATTATCTTCTTGCAGCTGTTTCTTTTTGGGCGATGTTCCTCTTGTTTTACAGGTATAAAAACCCCCGCTGGTATTTATACTTTGCTGTCGGATCAGTTGTAATAGCGGTTTCAAGTATTATTTTCCCCCAGAATCATCACATTCCTACTATTATTCAGTTCATATTTGCAGTCCTTGTTGTGAAGGACGATATCATATCCAAGATTCTTAATATTCTTTTAGCTTATACTTCTACAGGAGTATTATTTTCAATTTTTAAGATCGTACTTAGGCTGTTTATCAGTAAGCCTGCCTATGAAATGATGGTAAATGTCATTATCGGACTAGTGACATCCATTATTATTCTTTATGCACACAGAACCGGTCTTCATGAAGTTTTGATCCTGTATTTTGGCCAGAGCAAAAAACTTAATAAGGTCATAAATCTGATACTTATAGTAGCCACTGAATTATTGATCACATATGGCGAGATGATGGGACGGGATTTTGTCGGAGAAGGATTTGCATCGGTTTATCTCCTGATAGCACTTGTCGCAGCCGTATTGATCGGTTATATGATGATCTCCGTATGTGTTGATTATTATAAACAGGATGAGCTGAAAACAGAGAACGAGACCAAAGAAATAATCATATCCGAACAGAAGGCTATTTATTCACTTCTTATGGAAAAAAATAATGAAGTGAAGAAATTCAGACATGATCTGAATAATAATCTCGGAACCATTCAGCTGCTTCTCGAAAATGACAAGATCGAAGATGCCAAAGATTTCATGAAAAAGCTCACTTCTGAGAATAATAATCTTCGTATAAGACAGGTGTATTTCGGTAATGAGATCCTTGATACATTGATCGTGATGATGGCAGGACGTGCCAATGACAATAATGTTGATATCCGCGTAAACGGTGAGATAAATTTTGAAGGCGTAAACATTTATGATATATGCTGTATTTTCTCAAATGCCCTGAGTAATGCTACAGAAAGCTGCATACTTCAGAAATGCAGCGGACCTGTAAATGTAAATGCTGTTTCAAAGGGCGGTGTACAGATCATATCTTTCAGTAATCCCGCAACCGCAGATATGTTTGAAAATATTCAAAACAGGAAATCAGGCAAGGAGGATTCTGGGGAACACGGAATAGGAATCGGTAACATTATCAATGCGGCATCCAGATTAAAGGGACGGGCAGAGTACTTTTTCGAAAACGGAGAAGTTATTCTTAAGATCATGCTTGGCCTATGATGCTGTTCACGACATTTTTTTGCATCTTACGACAAAGTGTTTGTTTATGCGATTTTGTGCTGATATATTTATATTCAGTGGAGGTGCAATGATATGGGAAGTTATTCTGTAGTTTGTTATTTTAACAGTGATGCATATGATTTTTGGCGCTGGCTGGCATCACATTTTTGATTGGATTAAAACTGAATATTTGTAAAAGCCGAATTGCTTTACGGGCAATTCGGCTTTTGTATTTATTCTCCTGGTTTCGGTCAGCAGTCGAACACGACAAAAAATATTGGTTCACGACATTTTGATTGAATGCCAAATATGTACTTGATACTGTTTTAATGGTTCAAATATTTTCTGTATATTTCAATTTTTTCTGAAAGGATCAACATGCTGGAAATCGTTCAAAATCAAGAATTAAACAAAGAAAAGCTTCTCAGCTTCAGGGGCAGGATAAGACAGACTGAACTTGAATCGGTCGGAAAGGATATGGAGAGCTATATCAGGAATAATGGTGCCAACCGTATCGGTGATCCGATCACGGTCACCTATGGTGTAGACAATGATCTGGTTGACGTGGAACTGCTTTTACAGGTGGATTGCATTATTCCTTCATCCGACAAATACGTATACAAGGACCGGATCCGGATAGTCAATGCTTTAGTAGGCATTTATAAAGGTAATCCTGTAGGGTTACAGGAATCGGTCGTACAACTAAATAAATTCATAACAGAACATAAATTACAGCCTATAACGGTTGGATATAATCTGACGAAAAAAGTAGATGTACAAAATCCCGATAATACGGAGATAAATATTTACGTTGGGATCAATCCGAATATTCTGTGATATATAAAGCGGTTTGACCTTTTTTAACTGCTTATATATAGAGGAAGGACTCTGATGAGTTTTAAGCAGCCATCAGAGTCCAAACCAATAAGCACTTTTAAGAAAAGTACCTAGGACAAGAATATCACTTTTCTTAATATGTGTAAATTACAAATATATTCAGGAAAGGAGATCTTAAAAATGGAATTAGCATTGAACAATGGCTTTTGTGACCTTAGTTCCGATGAGCTGGAACTTGTTGATGGAGGATCAACAAAAGTTGCTGCTGCAGTTTTCACGATCGCTGCCGGTTGCTGCTTTATAGTAAGCGGAATTGCTGCATTTTGCGGTAACGACAAATTGGCAGCCGGTGCAGGAATTGCCGGCGGTGTTTGCGGCGTTATAGCCGGCTGTTGTGCACTTGCTCCTGCTCCATAAGACAAATTATTTTTATAAGGAGACAAAAATATGGATTTTGTTGAATTGAATAAAAATGAACTTGAATTAACGGATGGCGGTGTTGCCGCTTCTGCTGTTCTTGTTATTATAAGCGGAGTTTGCTATATAGGAGCCGGTATTTCTGCATTATGCGGAAATAAAAAACTTGCTGCAGGCTTTACTGTAGTAGGCGGATGCTGTGATGTTGCAGCCGGTGTCTGCATGCTGCTTCCGTAATTAAGAATTTCCGGTATGTAAGATCCGGCAGGTAATTTTTATCTGCCGGATTTTCTACGATTATCATAAATGCCTGATCTGCCGGCCTGCTTTATAGGAGTATATCCGCAGTCACTTTTATACAGTTTTTACGGGTATATATGTTGTTTGCGACAAAAAAAGGCAGTTTACGACATTATTGTTGTGATGAATTTTGCAGGTTGGTAGGCTGTATATAATAAGGATTATGCGTGATCATGTATTTCCAAATACGGATGATCGGAGGAAGAGTATGAAAAGATTTTCTATTGTATTAGTAATATTGTCTTCAGCAGGAATCATTGCAGGAGAGACTTTATCTATAGTCAATTCATCAGTTGATTCACAAAGGATAGTCGGTATATCCTTTATCGGATTTGGCGTGGGAGCGATCATATTCGGTCTGCATATGTTACGCACAAAGTAAAAAGCAGATCTGTTTAAGATTGAAGAATACGAAAAGTCATGCCTGAATGATGCAATATATCGGATATAGATCAGATGTGTGAATGCACACTGTTTTATATAGAGGAAGGACTCTGATGAGTTTAAGCAGCCGTCAGAGTCCAAACCAATAAGCACTATTAAGAAAAGTACCTAGGGTAAGAATATCGCTTTTCTTAATATGCTTAAACAAATCTATTTAAGAAAAGGAGAACTAAAAATGAATTCAAACAATGCTTTTTTTGAGATGTCACAGACCGAATTGGAAGAGATCAACGGTGGTGACGGAAAGCAGGCTGCAGCTGTGTTTACCGGAACGGTTCTTATTTCATGGGCACCCGTTGCTGCATTTGTTCCCGGAGTCGGATTACCTCTTGCCGGTGCTATGGTACTCATCGGAGCAGGGCTGATCGGTAAGGGAACCGGCGCATATTAATGGAGGTGTCATTATGGAAATGTGTCTGTATAATGAACTGACATTTGAAGAATTATATGAAATTGATGGCGGAAAAACCGTCAGTGATTATCTCCTTTTAGGCGGTGCGATCTGTCTGTGCTTCGTACAGCCTGAAATAGGTGTTCCGGCAACTATTTTAGTCTTCATGTTGACGGATTAACTGTGAATATCACGATATGGATGCAGCCTACCCGGCATCCATATCGTGATTATGAAAGGAATATTATATGTTGTTTGATAAATTCAGAAGATCCAGATATAGCTCAGATAAATTAAATGTAAGATCAATATATCCAAAGGGGTGGAGATTTATAATATTTGCTATAGAAATGATCCTGGCTTGTCTTGCAATATATTATTACAAAATCAAAGTTGATCATTTAGTTACATTTCTTTGTTTGCTGCTGTTTTATGTTGTTGCATTAGCTGAATTTACTTTTAGATTCAAGATCAAGGATAAATATTTTAAAAATGGTTATGAAATGGGAGTAAATACTCCCTATTACCACAATAAAGTTAAACTGCTCATTTTTGCCAGTGCAGGAATGGCGTTTGCCTGCTCTGTATATATCTTTAATCAAAGCCTTCGTTATAAAGGTACCGATTTTATATATGATTATTACTGGATCTGGTTCGGACTTGTTGCTTTTTTACTGTGTTTTGAACCGTTCAATCTTATTACATCAGGTTTTTACGATTCTTTTTTCCTTACCGATAACTATGTAGTGGACTATTCGGAGATAACTGATATACGAATTGTGAAAGAGAGACCTTCCACAAAAGGAGTTGTCTGCGAAATTGAAATCTATAAGGGTGATCTTAAGGTCGGAATGGACAGGGTTTTTGAAGACGATCTGATTCAATTGCAGAAATTAAAGAGAATTAATCAGCAATTGGTTTGATGAATTTATAAGATAATGAAATACTACTGTGTAAAACAACATGATATTACCGATTGCGGTGCGGCCTGCCTTTCGACCATCTGCAAGCAAAATGGGTATAAGATCGGCATAACCAGGATACGCGAAGTAGCGGGTACAGATAAAAGCGGTACCAATGTTTACGGTTTGATCAAAGCATCCGAACAGCTCGGATTCAGTGCAAAAGGCGTAAAGGGTAATAAGGATGCATTGTTTTCGGAATTTCCTCTGCCCTGTATCGCACATGTCGTTGTAGATGGTAATCTGCTTCATTATGTAGTGATCCATAAGATCACAAAAAAACAGATCATAATAGCCGACCCTGCGGAGGGGATAGTAAAGCTTAAACCGGAGGAATTCTTCGGTGAAGTACATGAAGCGGATAAACCTCCAAAATATCAATGGAGCGGCGTTCTTATACTGCTTATCAAAAATGAGTCATTTAAGAAGGGCGACGAAACGAAAGGTTTATTCAGTCGCTTTTTTTATCTGCTTCTTCCGCAGAAGAAGCTTTTATTGCATATCTTTATAGCATCCCTGGTTTATACGGTACTGGGAATACTTGGAGCCTTTTACTTCAAGGAACTGATCGACAGTGTGCTTCCCGACGGGCTTCGAAAAACACTCACTGCATTATCCGTCGGTATAATTCTTCTGAATATATTCAAGGTTCTTCTGAATGCGTTTCGCTCACATCTTATGCTGTATCTGAGCCAGAAGCTGGATATAGCTCTGCTTCTCGGATATTACAGGCATGTCATCGAACTTCCGATGAATTTTTTCGGATCAAGGAAGGTCGGAGAGATAATATCAAGATTTAATGATGCGGGGAAGGTAAGAGATGCGATCTCCGGTGCGACTCTTACAATAATGATCGATACTTTAATGGCGGTTGCCGGCGCGGTGGTTCTCTATATGCAGAATCCGACCCTGTTTGGGATCGCCGTTATCATAGTTGTATTCTATGCGCTTATTGTGACCGGCTTCCACAGATCATATGAGAAGCTTAACAGAAAGCAGATGGAAGATAATTCACAGCTTACTTCTTATATGGTCGAGTCTCTAAACGGCATACAGACAGTCAAATCATATAACGCGGAAAGAAAGGTAAACCGGGAAACCGAAGTCAGATTTGTAAATCTTCTTCGAAGCGTTTTTAATCTTTCATGGGTAAGCAATTTTCAGGCGTCTTTAAAGTATTTTGTTGAACTTGTAGGCGGTGTGATCATCATATGGGTTGGCGGTATAGGTGTTATTAACGGTGACATCACGATCGGCGGACTGATCACATTTCAGTCACTGCTTGCATATTTCCTTGATCCCATAAAGCATCTGATCGATCTTCAGCCTCAGATGCAAACGGCGGTTGTTGCAGCAGACAGGCTCGGAGAGATCCTTGAGCTTGATGCGGAGAAGGAAGAAAAAGAATACCGGAAGATGTCTCCGCTGAGTCTTGCGGGTGATATTGAGATCAGGAATCTGAATTTCAGATACGGAACCAGAAGACTGGTTCTTGAAGATATTGATCTGACAATTAAATGCGGTCAGAAGGTTGCATTTGTCGGAGAAAGCGGTTCGGGCAAAACAACCCTTTCAAAGCTTTTACTTAATCTATACTCTGCAGAATCCGGTGAGATACTGATAAACGGTAATAATATCAAAGATATTAATCTGGAAACATTGAGGGAGAGGATTGCATATATTCCGCAGGAAACATTTCTGTTTTCCGGTTCCATTTTTGATAATCTGACACTCGGTCTTGATAATGCAACTATGGATGACATCATTGATGCATCTAAATCGGCTCAGGCTCATGATTTTATCAATGAATTGCCGCTCCGTTATCAGACAAGATTGGATGAAAACGGTGCAAATCTTTCGGGCGGTCAAAGACAGAGGATAGCGATAGCAAGAGCGATGCTGAAGAAACCCGATATCCTGATACTCGATGAAGCGACCAGCAACCTGGATTCCATTACGGAAAAGGCGCTTGACAGGACAATACATGATTTTGCCCACAATATGACCACCATATTTATAGCGCACAGATTAAGTACGATTAAAAACTGTGATGTCATCTATGTTATGGATAAGGGGAAAATAATAGAAAGAGGAACGCACAAGGAACTTGTATTGCGTGGAGGAAAATATGCCGAGCTTGTAAAACAACAGTCTCTGGATGGTTTTGATTATGTGGAAGGTGGTGTCATAGCATGAAGCCCATTATCATAAATATGGATGAAATGTCTGACAGCACGGAAGTGTATGATTCCAGACCGAACAGATTCCTGATATATACAATTTATGCTGTTTTGGGCATATTATTGATCGCTGTTTTGTGGATGTCGTTATCCAGAATGGAAGTTGTTGTAAAAAGCAACGGGATATTTAAGGGAAGTGATTCGATATATGAGATCAGCTGCGGTGTTACCGGAAGCGTTGAGGAAGCATTCATAGAAAACGGACAGTATGTGAATGAGGGAGATGTCCTTTATATACTTAATGTAGAAGAGCTTTCAGATGCTATTTTAAAATATCAGTCCGAACTTGATGCGGCTAAAGACAGACTTGATATTCTCGAAGCTTATGAAAAAAGCCTGGACGGTGACAATGCGGACTTAGAAAACCTTGCCGATAATCCGTATTATCAAGAGTTTATTAACAGAAGAGATTTATTATTCGCAAATGTTGATCTGAATGAAAGCAATCCATACGGACAGATCTCCCTGTATCAGGGCAGCATCGATTCGATCAATGATACGATCATTAAATATAATGAAAAGATCGTTTATCTGAATTATGCAAAACAGTGTATTGTTACCCGTACGAATATATTCGATCCATCCGATTCGTTTTATTACAGTATGGTTAACAGTTATATTGCTTCGTATGATTATATGGTGAAGCAATACGATAATAAGATCAATGAATATCAGAGACAGATAGACAGCTATCAGAGACAGATAGATGAATATGAAAAGCAGATGAACAGTTACCGGACCATGAGATCACGAAGTGCTGTAGCCGGTGAACATGATTCTGTGACAATAACAGGTGCAGATGGTTCCGCTGCATCTGAAGGTACTACGTCTTCTGCAGGCTCCGATTCTTCCGAAGACACATCATCGGTTGCAGCTGCAGCGGGATCGGATAATGCAGCTGACAGTGATGGGCAAAGTTCACCGGATAATACCGTAAGCGGAAACGGTACAGCTGCAGCTGTCACCCCTTCGATAAGTCAAAACCCTTATACAAATGAGGGACTGGCTGCGCTTGTCGTACAACGTGATGCACTTGTTGATTCCAGGAACTCCGTTTCCGAGGAAAAAACACAGGCTTTAAAAAATCTGGAATTGCAGCAGATTGCAACTATAGAAAACACAATTTCAGGATATAACGAAACGATCCTGTCGCTGGAATCAAACCGTACTTCCGCTGAACTTCAGCTTAATTCAGTGAAAGATTCAAATCAGGAATCGCGTGAAACAGTTGCAATATTGGCAGAAAAAGGAAATATTGCGGCTGAGATATTATCTTATGAAGATAAAGTAAGTGAATGTGAAAACTATCTGAAAAGCTATGACATTAAGAATGATAATTGCACTATTAAAGCAAGTACTTCAGGTTATTTCTATTATACACATGAACTTATGACAGGAAGCTATGTTCAGGCAGGAACAACGATCGGAAATATATACCCGGAAACCGATTCCAGATATTTTGCCGAGATCTATGTTGAGAATACTGATATAGCCAGGATTCAGGTGGGCCAGGATGTGAAATTTGAAATTGCGGCATATCCTTCCAGTGAATACGGATATTTTACGGGAACTGTGGAAAATATTTCTAAGGATATCTCGGTAAACCAGGCTACGGGACAAGCTTATTACATAGTAAGAGTATCCTGTAATAATATGTCCGTAATAGGTAAGGACGGAGATGAAGTGACCCTTATGAACGGCATGGCCTGTCAGGCTAAAATAGTAGTTGATGAAGAAAACATCCTGAGACATCTGCTGGAAGAAATTGATATCCTGGATTGATAGCCGGGATTTTCAGCCCGTATCCTTCGCAGGGATTCATCGCCGTCACTTGTATTATTTATTCCTTTTCTTCATAATCGTCGTCGCTTAAGACAACGTTTTCAAACTCGTCCGTATTCCTGAGCTTCTTAAGGTTGTGAACATTCATGAAGATTATGAGTCCCAGAAGAGCAACCGCAATGACAAGCAGGAATACAAGGAGTCCGAGGCTTATTCCCTTTCTTGAGTCCGGATCGGTTTCATTATCAGCTATGGGAGCAGCGTCTGTGGCATTATCGGGCTGGCCGACCGCTGTGCCCGAAATGACAACATTTTCTTCCGCAGGCGCATCTGAAGGAGTGGTCTCGGTAGTAACAGAAGCGTTACCTGTATTTCCCGAAGCGTTACTTTCATTGATAACAGGCTCCGGTGAATTGCCGGAATGGTCCGAAAGGCTGATGCCGTTTATGCCTAATGCGACCTCATGATCGAGGCTTATGAACTTGCCTTCGCTGTTTTGCCATAAAACCGGCTTTACAAGAGCATATTTTTCTTCATCCCATGTCTTGAAATCATCCTTAACGAGTCCGCCGGTATCTCCGGAATTTGCGTTGAAACACCAGAAGGTGTGATGCAGGTTTTCTTCCCCGATGAGGTCTCTGATATACTCCATCCACTTGAGGTTATCACCCTGCATGAATCCGCCCCATTCGCCGATAAGTATGGGAGCTATCTCGTCCTCTTCGATATAGAGCCAGTAAGGATGCCATGCATCGTTGTAAAGGGATTCGAATGTAAAGCCGCCGGAAAACCACGGCTGCTCATATACGAGCGGGCCGTAATCGTGAGGAGAATATACTATCTGTCTGTTTCTTGCTTCACTTCCGAAATCAATGGGGTAGTCCTTGACAGCCATCAGGTTACCGCCCCACCAGGTGTTGTAATAATCGGCATCATTGGTTGAGGTGAAATCATTGGATCCCGGATTGATGGGATAGATCTGTATTCCTTCTATGACTATGAGTGCATGGGGATTGATGTCAAGGATCGCATTTCCTGCTTTTTCGGCAACTCTTTTCCAGTTGTTTTTGTCATCAGATGAATTCCATATGGCATGTGTCTGTTCGCTTGCCTTGCCGTGCGGTTCATTCTTAAGATCATACGCGATGATCGTATCGTAATTCTTGTATCTTTCCGCAAGCCACTTAAGTGCATCGATATACTGGTCTTCGGAAATCTTGTCGGTATACCATACGGGATGGTTGTGTCCGGACGCATCGGTATTTGCAGAATGGATATCAACCATTACCTTTATACCGTTCTGTTCGCAGAGAGTGAGAACATAATCGAAGATCTCGAGTGAATTCAATGAATTAAGGTTTTCGTTGTAGGCATGATTATAATTGGCTGTGGGGAAATTACCCTTCTTCCACTCGAGAAGAAGCTCTGCCGACATGGGAACTCTCAGCAGGTTAAAGCCGTGATCAGCGATTGCCTTGACAGAGCTTTCCAGCTCCGCGTTCCAGAGACCGTCGAAAAGGTTTGTTCCGGTGTTGTATCCGAACCAGTTACATCCGGTGAGCCATACCTCATTGCCGTTCATATCAATGATCTTGGAGCCTCTGGTGGTAAGCCAGTCGTCGCCTGCAATTCCGTAAACGGAAACAGCGGGAGAGGAGAACTGCGGCTTTGCAGAGGAGTTCTGGGAGTTATTTCCGTTATTGTTCTGATTATTGTTCTGGTTGCTTGCATTATTGTTGTTATTGCTGTTTGTGTTACCGCTGTAAGTGCCTGAGCCCGAAACGCTGACTACGGATGCACTTGAAAGCCCGGAGCCTGAGACCTGGATGCCGACGTTGGAATTAAATCCCCATGAATTTGCACCGTTTGCATTCACGACCGCGGTGACCTGCTTTCCGTTTGCTGTATATGAATCAAAACCCCAGCCCGAAGGGGAGTTTACATTCGAGTTGAATTCAACGACTACGGTGATGGTCATATAACCATCACATCCGGAAAGGTCGAATGAGATCTGTCCTCCGCTTCCCCAAAGATTGGTTGATACATTCTTTGCCTGCGGTGTTCCCGCAGCACTTGATACTCCGGCGGGAATATACGCTGATACCGATAAGATCACAGTAATAAGAGTAAGGATTAAAACTGCAGCTTTATAAAATTTTTTCTTTACGAAAAAGTTCATGATATTTCGCTCCTTATATAGACACAACATTTATTTTACTATTTAATAAAGTAATTTTAAAACGTAAATTTAACTAAAATTTATAAGCGGATTCAAAAACCTGCTTGGTACATATTTTGTGTTTTTCGTGTTTTTGACGTATAAAATGTCAAGTTCCGAAACGGCTCTTGTCATTGCTACATAGAAGATTCTTCTTTCTTCATCTGTGGTCTTATCGTCCGGCATTCTTCCGTGAGGGAAGTTTCCTTCGTTGCAATCGGGTATGATAACATGCTTGAATTCCAGCCCTTTTGAAGCGTGAGCAGTCATGAGATTGACGGCGTTTATGTCTTTTTCTTTCTTTTTAGCTTTTTTCAGATCCTCTTCATAATTCTTTTTAAGCTCAAAGAATTCTTCATATGAATCAGCCAATGATGCAAGTTCCATGGCTTTATCGAGTATAAGAGAGTATTCTTCCGTTTTTTTCCTGTCATTTTTTACACGGCTCAGGATATATTTTTCATAACCTGTTTTTTTATACAGATATTCCAATGCAAATGAAGGAGACAGACTTTTCATGAAGACAAGATCATTTTTTAAGATCCGGAGATTATTGACGATGCTCACGTGATTATTCGAATTTGGGACGGATGCGATAATACTCATCAGACTTTCCAAACTGCCGCCGCAGCCTATAAGGAATTCTTGATTGACGTATCTCGGCGGTTTGTTAACTATCTCCTTAAGTGCTTCCTCATCGCAGAATCCGGAAGCCAGCTTCATATATGAGATTATATCCTTCATTATGAAATGCTCGAAACAGCTGTCTGTTTTCTCCCGGATGATATATGGAATGCCGGATGAAGTCAGGTATGATGCAAAACCCTGCATTTCCAGGTTTGTTCTGAACAGGACGGCATCAGATGATGAGCCCGCGGATTTTGAGATATATTCATATTCGGATATCCTGTCATCAAATCCCAGTACACGCATGCATCCCTCCTCGCAGGATGCGGAAATGAGTTTTTTGCTGATCCTGTCTCTGTTTTCCTCTATAACGGCAAGGGATGATCTTACTATCCGGATATCGCTTCTGTAATTGGTATCAAGATGAAGTATCGCCGCATTCATTTCATCAGCGTACTTTTTAAGTATCCCGGGCTGAGAGCCCCTGAATCCGTAAATGGACTGATCGTCATCGCCCACAGCAAATATCTGCGTATCATTACCTGCAATAAGCTTAACCGTTTCGTATTGAACCGGATTAATATCCTGAAATTCATCTATCAGGATACTTTTAAACCTGTTTTTCCATATTCTCCGAAAAGCTTTATCCTTCATGAGCAGTTCATGACAGTCGAATACCATATCGTCGAAGTCCATCTGGCCTGTTTTCTTTCTGATGCCTTCATAGTATCCGAACATATCGGAAAACAGTTCCCTGCATTCTTCAGGCATCATCCGGGAAGCTCTGTCTTTATCAAGCGTGTTCTTAAAGATTGTTACCGCGGATAAAAAGCTTTTAGCACAGGATGTATGTTCTTCGTAAAAGTTTCTTCCCATTAATTTTCTTATGACATTTGCAGCCATATGGAGTTTGTTTTTCTCGAATATCAGAACAGGCTGATCGTTTCTTTTGTATTCTGAGATCATATGATAGAAAACCGAGTGGAAGGTTCCGAAGGCAACGGGATATAAATGATCCGATATCCCGGTGAAACGTTTCTGCATAGATACGGCTGCATCTTTTGTAAATGTAATAACAAGGATCGATGAAGGATCTGTGTGCATCTCTTCAATGAGATAAAGAATACGTGCTGTCATGGTGTGCGTCTTGCCCGAACCCGGTCCCGCCGCCAGAAGAAGATTGCCGTCTGAGTATGTGGCTGCTGCCAATTGCTGATCGTTAAGAGAAATCTCTTTGAACATAAAAAGCCTCCGGAAAAGAAGCCTTCTCCGGGGGCTTTAAGTATATAAATAATACCATATTTCTATATGAATACAAAGAGGATATAATAAACCGGTAAGTATATGTTCAGGGGGATAAATATGATCTGTTCAAAATGCGGATATGAGATAGAAGAAGGCGAGCTTTTTTGCGGAAACTGCGGAGCACCTGTTTCGGAAAAGCAGGATTCACCTGAAAAGGAAGAATCTCCGGTCAGTGTGGCGGATAATCAGGTCAACGCGGAAGCATCACCCGAAGACGGCTCCGAAAAGCCGGCCGGCAAGAAGTGGAATAAGACTCCCGTGGTAATTGCGTTTTTTTTCATATGGCTTCTTTTGGTTGCCGGTTTGTTTTTCATGATCTATTCGATTGTCATGAAAGCTTCCACTATGAGACTTTCCGATTATGAGCGCGAGGTTACGCTGACTTCAGGATCAGGCCGTGTTCAGGAACTCAAGCCTGATATGAGGATATTCGGCGGAAGCGAGCTTAAGACCGGGAAAAAGAGTAAGGCCATTGTGCTTCTCGACGAAGACCGTATGGTCACTGTTATGGAGAACAGCACGGTGAAATTTGCTCAGAGTGGCAAGAGCATCAGCCTGTCTCTTGACGAGGGTGACCTGTTCTTCAACATCGCCAGGGATCTTGAGGAAGATGAATCATTTGAGATCTCAGTATCTACCATGATCATCGGAATTCGCGGAACATCCGGATATGTCAGGGAAAATGAAGACGGATATCCGGTACTTTATCTGACTGGTGGAAAGGTCATGGCCTATGCAGAAGATCCCGATTCCGGTGAAGAGGATCAGCGGAGGATCAGAGCCGGTCAGAAACTAACCGTCATCATCATAGACGGTGAGATTCAGATGGTAGTAGAAGATATCACAGAGAATGATCTTCCGGAAGAAGCATTGTTTGAAATTGTTTCCGATGATTCTCTTTTTGATGAAGTCATTGAAGAGACCGGCTGGGATGAAGAGACTCTCAGTTATCTGTATGATTCATATAAATACGGTATAAAGGATGATGATACAGAGCCCGATCAGGGTGTCGCTGTCGGTAAAGCCGAAGAAATAGTCGGAACATGGCTGCTTGATCCTGAATTGTCGTCAGATACCTCAGCTATCGAAAAGACATTGACATTTAATGACGATATGACGGGAAATGCTTATTTCCATTATACAGACAGAGTTGAAAAATTTGATTTTACTTGGGATTATATTGATGTTACATCAATGGTAAGCATAGATTGTGAGGACAATACTCACGATGCTGCGATGTTTTATGAAGATGGAAAGCTGATCTGGCTTTCAAATACATTTTATAAATCCGGCACAATGGCTGTATCAGATGTCGCGGAACGTTCATATGAAATTGTAGGCAGATTTGAGCCCGATCTTTCTGAGGATAGTGAAATACTGAGCATGCAGTTTAACAGTGACAACACGGGTGTGGTCAAAACACTTGTGGGAGGTGCTTATCATGATATACAGATAATCTGGAGCCGGACCGATGATCCCAAACAGTATCATGTCAGGATTGCGCCCCAACAGTATATCATCGGACTGGGCAGATCCGAGTTTGATATTGATTTTTATTATGATTTTAATGAATTTTATTTCGAAGATATTCTGTTTGTCAGAGCATCTGTCAATGATTTTGCTGCTCAGTTCAATATAGATGTTCCGGACTCTTTTGCAACGTGGACGTATGAAGATTATCAATACTGGTCGGCTTGGAACGGAAAATATTACAATCCTGTGACCAAGAGCGAGATGGAGTTTTACCTTGGAGAACCTGCGGGCAGCGGAGCTGGAGGAGGCGCCGGAGCACTGGAATTATGGGGTAAACATGCAAGTGTTTCCTATTACGGAGACGGTATGTTTTGGGCCGACTATGACGGAGGGATGCTGTTCTGGCTTACCGAAGAAGGAGTTATTAAGATACAGTATCCTTACGCGTCGGGAACATTCTATTACTTTGAGAAAACCTGACATCCCCTGATCGGATTGTTTCCCCCCGGGTTCTGCGATATATGTCGTATATAAGGAGACATATTTGGCAGGATTTCGGGGGATTTTTATTGTCTGAAAATTGCCGTTTTTCCTTGTTAATAGTGCGAATTTGCGATATAATTTATGGGATTATGGAGAAGTTTGCGAATGAATAAAAACAGTTCGAAATTCATATTTCCTCTGATCACTCAGGTGACCGCGGGAGGCGTGCGTTTCTGCCTTGAAACCGGTGCTTCCGATTGCGGTATCATCCTTTATGATCGAAAGTCCGGGGACGAGCTAAAGAAGATAGCTTTTGATTCTTCCGACCGGATAGGAAATCTTTATTGCAGAACTGTTCCGGACATTGATTATAGAAGGACTTCATACCTGTATTACATTGGAAATAATCTTTTGTCCGATAAAAGAGCACTCAGCCTTCTTCCTTCCGATCATTACGGGAAGGAGATAAAAGAGCCGTTAAAGGCACTTATCTATGATGAGGATTATGACTGGGAGAATGACCGGTTCCCGGAGCTTAAATATGAGGACAGCTTCTGGTATCTCCTTCATGTAAGGGGATTCACCAGGTCTTCAAGCTCTGGTGTCAAGGGAAAGGGAACATTTGCGGGCGTCATCGAAAAGCTTGATCATCTTCAGAGTATAGGCATTACTACCGTAGAGCTTCAGCCCTCTTATGATTTCGAAGACTGGGATGAAGAGACCGGCAGGCTTAACTACTGGGGATATAAGCCCGGGTTTTATTATGCGCCTAAGGCCGCATACTCGTATTCCAAGGATCCCGTAAGGGAGTTCAAGGATCTCGTTAAGGCTCTTCATAAGAGAAATATGGAAGTCTGTATGCAGTTTTATTTTGCGGCAGATTTTCCCGAAGCGGAGATACTTGAAATACTTCGTTACTGGGTTGTGAACTTCCATGTGGATGCATTTCACCTTATGGGTATGAACATACCTATGAGTCTTGTGGCATCGGATCCTATGCTCGCAGGAACCAAGATCCTCTCGGATCATCTGGAGAGCATCTGTTTCGACAATATCAGAAAGCCCGGAGACAGAAGAGTCATCGGTTATTATTCCGATGATTTCCAATACCCTCTCAGAAAGCTTTTAAAGAGTGACGACGGACAGGTTTCCGATGTTCTCGCACAGCTTCGTTCAAATCCCGAGGAAAACGGAAGGATCAATTTCTTTTCCAGTTACAGAGGATTTACCCTTATGGATATGGTCAGCTACGACCGTAAGCATAATGAGGAAAACGGAGAGGACGGAAGGGACGGAAGCGATTACAACTTCAGCTGGAACTGCGGCGAGGAGGGTCCCACCAGGAAAAAGAAGGTGAAGGACCTCAGGGAAAAACAGATAAGGAATGCTTATTCTCTTCTTATGCTGGGTGCCGGAACTCCGCTGATCTTTATGGGAGACGAATTCGGTAATTCACAGAAGGGTAACAATAACCCTTATTGCATTGATTCCCAGGTGACCTGGCTTGACTGGAAGGATGAAGGAAAAAATGCCGGTCTTACGGCGTTCCTTAAAAAGCTGGTCGAACTCCGAAAGAGCCACAATGTTTTTCACAGTAACAAAGAGCTATACATGACGGATACTTCGGGAACGGGATTCCCCGAGATAAGTTATCATTCGGATACCGCCTGGAGAGTATCGGCCGAGTACTATTCCAAGTCATTCGGCATAATGCTTTGCGAATCTGACGGAAAGCTTCTATATGCAGCAGTCAATATGAACTGGGAAAACACCAAACTTGCACTTCCCAGACCTCCCAAGGACTGCGACTGGAAGATGATCCTTTCTACAGACCTGATTATGGCTGATAATAAAGTACTCTGCCCGGATGCCAAGAATGCATCAAGGGATCAGTTCGAAAAAGTAATACCCGGCAGGACCGTTGTCTTTTACGAGACAGTCAGAACGGAAAATAAAAAAACTGCCGATAGGAAAGCTGTTAAATGAGACCTTCTTATATCAAAAGTTTCATAGGTCATTTTATGACCATAACAAAACATAAAAAGCTTGTGTGTGAAGGATGCTTCAAAGCAGGACTTTATTACCAGGGTATCGTGCACGATCTCTCCAAATACTCACCGACCGAGTTTCTTGTGGGAGTAAAGTATTACCAGGGAACCAGAAGTCCTAACAATGCCGAAAGGGAAGATCACGGTTATTCTGCCGCGTGGCTCCATCACAAAGGACGTAACAAGCATCATTATGAGTACTGGATCGATTACAACACCAGGGGCAAGGATCCCGGTGAGCAGGTGATGATCCCCGTAGAGATGCCTTACAGGTATTTTGCGGAGATGGTGATCGACAGGATCGCCGCCTCCAAGGTTTACAAGGGTAAGGACTATACCGATGCCGCACCTCTTGAATATTTCAACAGCGGGATCGAGATGGTGCCGATGCATCCATGTACCAGGCGCGACCTTCTGAAGTATCTCAGATTCCTTGCGAAGTACGGCGAGGAGAAAACCTATAAACTGATCAGACACGAAATGTTCAAAAGATACGGACTTCATTTTTGAAAAGAGGGATAAATGGCAGGCTCTTCATTCGGACGAATATTCAGGATAACCACATGGGGCGAGTCACACGGACCGGCACTCGGATGCGTTATTGACGGGTGTCCCGCAGGAGTGGAATTATCCGAAAAAGACATACAGCCCTTTCTTGACAGAAGAAAGCCCGGCAATGCAGCCGTTGCCACTGCGAGAAAGGAATCGGATACGGCGGAGATACTTTCCGGTGTTTTTGAAGGAAAGACGACCGGAACTCCCATAAGTGTTATCATCAGAAATTCCGACCAGCATTCGAACGATTATGATAATCTGAAGGATCTGTACAGACCGGGACACGCGGATATGACATACGATGCCAAGTACGGCTTCAGGGATCACCGCGGAGGAGGCCGAAGCTCCGGAAGGGAGACGGTGGCAAGGGTTATCGCCGGTGCGATCGCCATCAAGGTTTTAAAGCAGCTCGGCATTACCGTTGAAGCTTATACGAGAGCGATCGGTCCCGTCGAAGCAGACCTTTCCGAGTATTCGAGAAGCGCCGTCCTTGCAAATGCAACGGCAATGCCCGACGTAAACGCCAACGCGAGGGCACTCGAATATATAGCGGATATGAAGAATAAATGCGATTCCTGCGGCGGTGTTATGGAATGCGTAATAAAGGGCGTTCCCGCAGGCGTGGGGGATCCTGTATTCGATAAGCTGGATGCGCTTCTTGCACAGGCGGTTATGAGCATAGGTGCCGTAAAGGCGGTAGAGATCGGTGACGGAACGGCTGCAGCAGCATCTGTCGGAAGCAGGAACAACGATCAGTTCAAAGCAGGCAGCAAGGGTAAGATCTCCAAAAAGAGCAATCACGCAGGCGGCATACTCGGAGGCATAAGCGATTCATCCGACATAATAGTAAGGGCGAGTGTTAAGCCCACGCCGTCGATCGCAAGATCGCAGAAGACGGTCAATAATCTGGGTGAGAATACCGAGATCGAGATACACGGACGTCACGATCCCGTCATAGTTCCGAGAGCGGTTGTTGTGCTCGAGAGCATGTGTGCGGTGACGATACTGGACAGCTTAATGTACGGGGCTACAACTCGGATCGATAATCTTATCAGCATTTACAATAAATAACCAGAGGTGGACATTATGGCTGAAGAAAAGAAAAAAACTACCAAGGCAGCTTCAAATGACAAGTATGTTGCATACGTCTCAACATATACCATGGGTGATAACCATGGTATCAAGGTGTATGACGTAAATATGGAGACGGGACGCTTTACCGAGAAGGATGAAGTTGAGATCTCCAACTCGTCCTATATCACTACTTCCCATAACGGAAAGTATCTCTATTCGATAACCGACCTTGGTGTCGAGTCATACAGGATCGCAGAGGACGGAACTCTGGATCTTATAAACTTTGCTCCCATAAACGGAATGAGAGGCTGCTATCTTGCAACCGATTATACCGACAAATACCTCATGGTAGCAGGTTATCACGACGGTAAGCTTACCGTACTTCATCTCAAGGATAACGGCGGCGTCGGAAAGATCACAGATGAAGTTTTCCATAAGGGTCTCGGCTCTATGGCTGACAGAAACTTCAGACCTCACATTGCTAGTGCGAGAATGACCCACGACAACAGATACATCCTTGTTGCCGATCAGGGAATGGACCATGTTAATGTATATGAGCTTAATCATGATACCGGCAAGATCAAGCTTGTCGATATCATCAGATGCCAGCTTGAATCATCACCCCGTCAGATCAAGCTTTCCAAGGACGGAAGATTCATCTATATCTGCCTCGAGGCCACATGCAAGATCGATGTTTATGAGTACACCTTCGACGGAAAGGCTCCCGTATTCGAGAAGATCCAGACCGTTGATGTTGTAAAGCGTGAGAGCGGTGTCAATTCCGCGATAAGTGCTCTTTCATTTTCGACGGATTACAAATACATCCTTACAACCATTGCCGGAGACAATTCAGTTGCTATCTTCTCCGCAGATCCCAATACCGGAATGCTTGAAAAGAAGCTCCTTCTTCCCGTATCGGGTGATTATCCCAAGGATGCGGAGATTCTTCCCGGCAACAAGTTCCTTGTTTCGCTCAATCACGAGTCGAACGAGATGTCATTCTTCAAGCTTGATATCGAGAACGGAACTATGATCATGAACGGCGGTTTTGTAAAAGTTAAGACTCCCAACTGCATCCTTATCCATAAGCTTAACCGTGAAGGTGAGACCGAGATCTTAGAGAATCAATGATAAACCAGACAAAAAAGGAACGCGTTTCCGAAGAGATAAGGATGCGCGGCAGAAAGAATAAGACATACAGATTCTTTTCCGTTCTGATAAAAAGGGGATGTTTTTTTTGGATAGATCTGTGTGATTTCTGTGAAGAGCACATGCTGAAATTCGTTCTGCTGTGCACTTCGCTTGTCTGTTTTACGGCTTTTTGCAGTTTTTCTTTTCCTCTTTTCACAGGCTCCGTGACCAACCTCGGAATAATCGATTTCAGTGAACTTGATGAGTCGATTTCCCTTGCGGAGGAAACTCCCGATGTGATGACGGCAGATGAGGCGAGGATCCTTTTCAGGGATGATTTCAAATCCGGTGATCTTCAGGGAATGGGCGCATCCGTAAGCACCAATTCAGAGGGGCAGGAGGTCATTGCGATCGGAACCGACGCTATTCTTGACGATATGCTTGCAGATTATCAGGGGGATGAACCGGTTTCGGAGATTTCTGTATATGAGAACATTGATCTTGACAGTCTTTCTTTTGAAAAGGATGACTGGAGACTGATCCTTGTAAATAAGCAGCACTCGGTTCCCGCAGATTATGAATTTCCTCTGGGTAATCTGACCGCAAATCTTCAGTGCGATGAGAGAGTCATAGATGATCTTGTGCAGATGCTTCGTGATGCGAGAAGCGCAGGGATGAACATCTGGATCGTATCTCCCTACAGATCGGGCGACAAGCAGGAGAATCTGTTTAATTACGATCTGGGAAAATACATGTCATCGGGTATGAATTATCTGGATGCTTACCGTCTTGCCGCCGAAGCGGTAACGCTTCCCGGAACGAGCGAACATCAGATAGGTCTTGCTTTCGATATAGTAAATAACGAATATGCACATCTCGGTGAGGGCTTTGGGGAAACGAAGGAAGGTCTCTGGCTTGCCGAGAACTGCTATAAATACGGCTTTATACTCAGATATCCTGCGGATAAGGAATATATTACGACGATCGAATATGAGCCCTGGCACTTCAGATATGTAGGAAAAGATGCAGCGGCTTATATGACGCTCAAGGGCCTTACCCTGGAAGAGTTCTGGGAGGAAGTATTTTGAGTTCGAATTTTAAACTGATCAAAAAAGACGGAAATGCAAGAAGAGGAGAACTGACCACCGTTCACGGAACCGTTCAGACCCCTCTTTTTATGAATGTCGGAACCGTGGCGGCGATAAAGGGCGGAGTCAGTTCCGAGGACCTTGAAAATATCGGATGTCAGGTTGAACTATCCAATACATATCATCTTCACGTACGTACGGGTGATGAGCTTATAAAGAGGTTCGGCGGACTTCATAAGTTCATGGACTGGCACAGACCGATCCTTACCGATTCGGGCGGGTTCCAGGTTTTTTCCCTGGCTTCCATGCGCAAGATCAGGGAGGAAGGAGTAACCTTCAGAAGCCATATAGACGGTCATAAGATATTCATGGGTCCCGAGGAGAGCATGAGGATCCAGAGCAATCTCGGTTCCACCATTGCAATGGCATTTGATGAATGTCCTCCCGCTAAGGCAGAGAGGGAGTATGTGCTTCCTTCGGTTCAGCGTACCGAAAGATGGCTGGAAAGATGTAAACGCGAGATGGACAGGCTCAATTCTGCTGAAGAGACCATCAATAAGCATCAGCTTCTGTTCGGAATCAATCAGGGTGCCATATATAATGACATAAGGATAGATAACGCAAAAAGGATCTCGGAGCTGGATCTTCCGGGATATGCGATAGGAGGACTTGCGGTAGGAGAGACGCATGAGGAGATGTACGATGTGCTCGACAATACGGCACCTTATCTTCCCGCGGATAAACCCAGATACCTGATGGGTGTCGGAACTCCAGCAAATATCCTCGAAGCTGTCGATCGCGGTATCGATATGTTCGACTGTGTATATCCTTCGAGAAACGGACGCCACGGTCACCTCTATACTCATCACGGCAAGATCAACATCAATAATGCCAAATATGCGGAGGATGACAGGCCGATAGAAGAAGGATGCGGATGTCCGGCATGCAGGAGGTATTCAAGGGCATATATACGCCATCTTCATAAATCCGGTGAGATACTCGGACTCAGGCTGAGCGTTCTTCACAATCTGTATTTTTATAATCATCTTATGGAAGAGATCAGGGATGCAATAGATGAAGGCAGATATAAAGAATTCAAGAACTCGCTCATAGATGATCTGAACGGATCCGACTGATCCGAAAGGAGGTATTGAATATGAAAAAACTTTTTATTACATTTTCTGCATTTATTTTTCTCGTATTCGGCTTAGGCGCATTTAAAGTAAGTGCCGCACCGGTTAAGATGTCCGACGGACAGCTTTTCGATGCTCAGTTCTATGCTCAGAAAAATCCCGATGTCGTAGCGGCATTCGGAACCGATGCAAACTGGCTTTATCTTCATTACGTGGTATGCGGAAAGGCCGAGGGAAGACTTCCTTACGATCCTTCATACGGCGGAGCCGCTCCTTCTTCATCATCAGACGGTTTTAATGCAGCTTATTATGCCGCAAGATATCCCGATGTTGCAGCCGTATTCGGAACCGATCCCACAATGCTCAAGATGCATTACGATCTGTGCGGAAAGGCTGAGGGAAGATTTCCCAATCCGGAAGCGGAGCTTGCATCCGTTCCCGGCCCAATCCCCGCCTATACCCCCGCTGTTTCGACCGTCGAACAGCAGGTTCTGGATCTTGTAAATGCAGAGCGTGCAAAAAGCGGACTTGCTCCTCTTTCATGGGATTCCTCTAATCTGGGACCCGGTGCCGCACTAAGGGCTCAGGAGATATCACAGGTATTTTCACATACAAGACCCAACGGAAGCAGCTGCTTTACCGCTGTTTCAAATCCCGGATGGCTTGGAGAGAACATTGCCGCAGGCCAGCGTTCTCCGGAGGAAGTCATGAATTCCTGGATGAACAGCTCAGGTCACAGGGCAAATATCCTTAATGCCCATTTCACCAGACTTGGTGTCGGATATTACTATAATGCATCTGCTCCTTACAGATATTATTGGGTACAGATGTTCTCGTCATAAATTTTTTATTTGATACTTTTGCGTATATCGTGTATCATCAGACATGTTGCGGGAAAAATCGCAAAAGAAACGATCGGAGGATTTCTAAATGAACTTTATGATTCTTACAGCGGATGCTGCATCGAGTGATGCTACCGGATCCATTCTTTCAATGATCCTTATATACGGTGTTCTTATCTTTGCTCTCTGGTTCTTCTTCATGAGACCCCAGAAGAAAGAGCAGAAGAGAACCCAGGAGATGCTCTCTACTCTTGAAAACGGTGATATCGTCTGCACCACCTCAGGATTCTACGGAACCATCATCGACATTCAGGACGATATGGTCATCGTGGAGTTCGGAAATAACCGCAACTGCCGTATCCCCATGGAGAAGTCGGCTATCGCCAAGGTTGAAAAGCCCGGACAGCCTTCATCATCCGATTCCGATTCCAAGAAATAATTTAGATCATATTATCTTTAAGCCCTTAGGAATTTATTCTAAGGGCTTTTTTTGTATATATGCTTCATACGAAAAAGGTTAAATACGCCCCTTGAATTTCACGTTTTTATAAGATAAATTAGAAATGTCGCATTTTTTGCGAAAAGGAGACGCTATGAAACTTAACATTGTATGTATTCCCGGTGACGGGATCGGTCCCGAGATAGTCGCTCAGGCCAAGAAAGTACTTGAAAAGGTTGCATCCGTATACGGTCATGAGATGGTGTTTACGGACATTCTCATGGGCGGAGCCTCTATCGATGCATGCGGTGAACCCCTTACACAGGAAGCAATCGATACGGCAAAGGCTGCAGATGCAGTACTTATGGGCTCCATCGGAGGAAATACCACAACTAGTCCCTGGTACAAGCTTCCTCCCGAGAAAAGACCCGAAGCAGGCCTTCTTAAGATAAGAAAAGAGCTCGGACTCTTCGCTAACTTAAGACCCGCATATCTGTTCCCCGAGCTTGCGGACGCTTGCCCTCTTGCAAGTGAGACCTCGGATAAGGGTTTTGACCTTCTTATCATGAGAGAGCTTACCGGCGGACTTTATTTCGGAGAAAGACATACTGAGGTTGTTAACGGACTCAGGACTGCAGTTGATACACTTACATATAATGAAGAAGAAATAAGAAGGATCGCGATCAAGGCATTCGAAGCCGCAAGAAAGAGGAAGAAGAAGGTAACTTCCGTTGATAAGGCGAATGTTCTCGATTCCTCAAGACTGTGGAGAGCCGTTACCGCAGAAGTTGCCAAGGATTATCCCGATGTAGAGCTTGAGAATATGCTGGTTGACAACTGCGCAATGCAGCTTGTCAAGGATCCCGGACAGTTTGACGTCGTTCTTACCGAGAATATGTTCGGTGACATTCTTTCCGATGAGGCAAGCATGATAACCGGTTCGATAGGAATGCTTTCTTCCGCATCCCTTAACGAGACCAGATTCGGACTCTATGAACCCAGCCATGGGTCAGCGCCCGATATCGCAGGTCAGGATATCGCCAATCCCATCGCGACCGTTCTATCGGCAGCTATGATGCTCAGGTTTTCTTTTGACCTGAATAAAGAGGGTGATGCCATTGAAGCAGCGGTAAAGCAGGTTCTTAAGGACGGCTTCAGAACCGGAGACATTTATTCGGAAGGCTGCGAGAAGGTAGGATGCACACGTATGGGTGATCTTATCTGTGAGAGGATCAAATAATTTCAGTTTTACTGATCAAATAATGTAGGAGAGGTTAAAACCATGAGAAGTGATTCCGTAAAAGTTGGTGACGCACAGGCGCCCCACAGAAGTCTTTTTAATGCACTTGGAATGACAGAAGAAGAGAGAAAGCGTCCTCTGATCGGTATCGTTACTTCATATAACGAGATCGTTCCCGGACATATGAATCTCGACAAGATAGCTGAGGCAGTTAAGCTCGGCGTAGCAATGGCAGGCGGTACTCCCATTCTATTCCCTGCGATCGCCGTATGCGACGGTATCGCGATGGGACATATCGGAATGAAGTACAGTCTTGTTACCAGAGACCTCATTGCTGATTCAACCGAGTGTATGGCAATGGCTCACGGCTTTGACGGACTCGTATGTATCCCCAACTGCGACAAGAACGTTCCCGGACTACTTATGGCTGCGGCACGTGTTAATATCCCCACAGTTTTCGTTTCCGGAGGCCCTATGCTCGCAGGACACGTACACGGAAAGAAGAGAAGCCTTTCTTCCATGTTCGAAGCAGTAGGAACTTATGCTGCAGGCAACATGACCAAAGAAGAACTTACCGAATTTGAAGAGAAGGTCTGTCCTACATGCGGATCCTGCTCTGGTATGTATACCGCAAACTCCATGAACTGCCTTACCGAAGCAATCGGTATGGGTCTTAAGGGAAATGGTACCATCCCCGCAGTTTATTCCGAGCGTATCAGACTTGCAAAGCATGCCGGAATGAAGATCATGGAGCTCGTCGAAAAGAATATCCGTCCCAGGGACATCATGACCGATAAGGCATTCAAGAATGCACTTACCGTTGATATGGCTCTCGGATGCTCAACCAATACCATGCTCCACATTCCCGCCATTGCCAGGGAAGCGGGTGTCGAACTCAACATGGAGATGGTAAATGAGCTGTCTGCCAAGACTCCCAACCTCTGCCACCTTGCACCCGCAGGTCCCACTTATATGGAAGATCTCAACGAGGCGGGCGGTGTATATGCAGTTATGAATGAGCTCTCCAAGAAGGGACTCATCGAAGAGGATTGCATGACCGCAAATGCGACCACCATCGGCGAGAATATCAAAAACTGCATCAACCGTGATCCCGAGGTCATCAGACCCATCGATAATCCTTACATGGCTACCGGCGGAATCGCAGTGCTCAAGGGTAACCTTGCTCCCGATACCGGTGTTGTCAAGCAGTCCGCTGTTGTTCCCGAAATGCTTGTTCACGAAGGACCCGCAAGAGTATTCGACTGTGAAGAGGATGCGATCGCTGCTATCAAGGGCGGCAAGATCGTTGCAGGCGATGTAGTCGTTATCAGATATGAAGGACCTAAGGGCGGTCCCGGAATGAGAGAGATGCTCAATCCCACTTCAGCCATTGCCGGTATGGGTCTCGGCTCATCGGTTGCTCTTATTACTGACGGAAGATTCTCCGGTGCATCAAGGGGCGCTTCCATCGGACATGTTTCCCCCGAAGCTGCAGTAGGCGGACCTATCGCACTTGTTCAGGAGGGCGATATCATTTCTATCGACATCCCCGGCAGAAAGCTCAATGTAAAGGTTTCAGATGAAGAGATGGCTAAGAGAAAAGAGGCTTGGACTCCCAGAGAGCCCAAGATAAATACCGGATATCTTGCCAGATACAGAGAGCTAGTTACCAGCGGAAACCGCGGCGCCGTACTCGAGATTCCCGGAAATAAATAAGATATAACATTTCAGGATAATTTAGATTTAGGAGAATTAGAAAACTATGGAGATGAACGGATCTGAAATAGTTGTTGCATGTCTGAAGGAACAGGGAGTTGATACTGTCTTCGGATATCCCGGAGGAACCATTCTCAATATTTATGATGCTCTCTACAAGCATCAGGATGAGATCAGGCACGTCCTTACCAGCCACGAGCAGGGTGCCGCACATGCTGCGGACGGTTATGCGAGGGCAACCGGCAAGGTCGGTGTCGTTATGGCTACATCCGGCCCCGGCGCCACAAATCTTGTAACCGGAATTGCGACCGCATATATGGATTCCGTTCCCCTTGTTGCGATCACTGCCAATGTTAACCTTCCCCTTCTCGGTAAAGACACCTTCCAGGAAATAGACATTGTCGGCGTTACAATGCCCATTACCAAGCATGGATTTATTGTTAAGAATATCAAGGACCTTGCACCAACCATACGCAAGGCATTCAAGATAGCGAAGACCGGTCGTCCCGGCCCCGTTCTTGTAGATATCACCAAGGATGTTACCGCAGCCGTTTATGATTATGAGCCCGTTAATCCCGCTGAGCCGGAAAGAGAGACGAAGTTCACCGAGCAGGATCTTACCAAAGTTGCCGAGCTTCTCTGCAAGGCAAAGAAGCCTTTCATATATGTAGGCGGCGGTGCTATCATTTCCGATGCATCCGAAGAGGTTAAGGAGCTGGCGGATCTTCTCGATGCTCCCGTATGTGATACCCTTATGGGCAAGGGCGCTTTCGACGGTAATTCCGACCGTTATACCGGAATGATCGGCATGCACGGAACCAAGGCATCCAACCTCGGTGTTACCGAGTGTGATCTTTTGCTTGCTCTCGGTGCCAGATTCTCCGACAGAGTTACCGGTAATCCCAAGAAGTTCGCCGAGAATGCCAAGGTTGTACATCTTGATGTAGATGCTGCGGAGATCAGCAAGAACATACCCGCTGACGCATGCCTTATCGGAGATCTCAAGTCCACACTCAGGGCACTTAATCCTCTTATCACGAAGCAGAATCATTCCGAGTGGATGGCACATATCGCAGACCTTAAGAAAAAGTATCCTCTCGGATATGACGACAGCCAGCTTTCATGCCCTTATATCATTTCCGAGCTTGACCGCGTAACCGGCGGAAAGGCAATTGTTTCCACCGACGTAGGCCAGCATCAGATGTGGGCAGCTCAGTATTTCCATTACACAAGGCCCAGGACCTTCCTTTCATCCGGAGGACTCGGCACAATGGGATACGGACTCGGTGCCTGTATCGGTGCACAGGTCGGCCGTCCCGATGATATCTGTGTTAACATCGCAGGCGACGGATGCTTCAGAATGAATATGAACGAGCTTGCCACAGCTTCAAGATATAACATTCCCATAATCGAGATCGTTATCAATAACCATGTTCTCGGAATGGTAAGACAGTGGCAGACTCTTTTCTACGGAAAGAGATATTCGCAGACCGTGCTCAATGATGCGGTTGATTTTTGCAAGGTTGCGGAAGGCCTCGGCTGTAAAGCAATCAAGGTAACCAAAAAGGAAGAGGTTGCAAAGGCTCTCGAAGAAGCGATCGCGGCCAAGGCTCCCGTTCTCATTGAATGCATCATCCCGGAGGATGACAAGGTATTCCCGATGGTTCCCGCCGGTGCACCGCTCAGCGAAGTATTCGACGCAAATGACATAAAGGAATGACCGTTAAATGTCCGAAGTTTTAAAGAAACATAAAATGATGATCGCAGGGATATCGGTCTTTTTCGGGCTGATGATCCTTGGTTATCTTGCGGTATCCGTATATTTCATGACGAGGTTTCTTCCCAATACGTGGATATACGGAGTGTACGCGACCGGTAGAACTGCAGATGCGGTTGCCGCCGAGGCTAACGCAAATATCAGATATCCGGATATAAGGATAGTTTGGGCCGACGGAAAAGAATCGATCATCGATCCCGCAGCAATCGACTTAAATGTCGATCTCAGCAAGGGGATTTACAATATCAAGGCAAAAGAGAACGCATTTCTCTGGCCCCGCGCTTTCTTCAATTCGGTATATGTGGGAGACGAGATCGATATCTCCTATAACAGCGATAAGCTAAGAAGCGAATTCGAAAAGCTCGACATTGTATTAAATGAAAGAAATAATACACCTGTCTATAAAATAGTGTTTGACTCCGTGGAAGGCTACGGGGTGTACGATAATCATTCCGCACGTATTAACCTCGACAAGGTTCTTGCCGTTCTGAACAAGAAGCTTTCCGAAGGAACAACACTTCTCGTGCTGGATGAATCCTTTTATCAGGATGAGCCCTATACCAATGAAGAAAAGAAGCTTCAAAGTGAATGGGAAGAGCTTTCGGATTATCTGTCCACAGACATTGTCTATGATATGGGCGCGGAGAAGATCACGTTTGACTCCACTGTAATGAGCTTCCTTATCGTTTCCTCAAACGGAATGCCCGTAAGGGACGATGAAGGAAATTACATTATCGATGACGAAGCTGTGGAAAAGTGGGTCGACGATCTTTGCACCGCTTACAATACCTACGGACTCGACAGACAGTTCAAGGCAACGAACGGTAATATCGTCACCATCCCTGCATTTTATTCGACCTACGGAACT
Source organism: Lachnospiraceae bacterium (assembly GCA_024691045.1). The sequence goes on from JAILOC010000094.1 coordinate 35,865, forward strand.
GAGCTTGATCATAATGCTGAGCTCAGATACCTGAAGGATATCATTCATTCCGATTCGATAAGGGACGGAGAGCCGGATGTTCATGTTCCGAAGTACGTTCACGAGGCAACCTTCAGGGGACTCAACGATATCGGTGATACTTATATAGAGGTCGATCTGTCGGACCAGTATATGTATTACTACAAGGACGGTGAGCTGATCCTTGAGACGGATATAGTTTCCGGAGACATTCCGAAGGGCTGGACGACCCCGAGAGGTGTTTTTGCGATAAACGGCAAATATACAGATACTTATCTCTACGGAAGGGACTATATAGATTTTGTTTCCTACTGGATGCCGTATTTCAGGGGCTACGGACTTCACGATTCCGACTGGAGGGATGAATGGGGCGGAGATATCTACACGTATGACGGCTCCCACGGCTGTATAAATATGTGCAAGGACGCGGCAAGAACGGTATTTGAGAATATCGAGATAGGAACGCCGGTCGTTGTTTATGATTATTAGTTGACTTAAGGCTCTTAAAAGATTATTTTAAAGAAGTTAATATTTTTCAAGAAGTTAGGCGGATAATTTCGCTTACATAAAACATATGCCGCTTGTGCGGCAAATTTAGGAGGTAAAAAATGTCAAGAGTTTATAATTTCTCGGCGGGACCTGCAGTATTACCTGAAGAGGTTCTCAAAGAAGCAGCAGAAGAGATGATGGATTACAAGGGATCCGGTCAGTCCGTAATGGAGATGAGCCACAGATCCAAGGTTTACGATACCATCATTAAAGAAGCTGAAGCAGATCTCAGGGATCTTATGAATATTCCTGACAATTACAAGGTTCTCTTCCTTCAGGGCGGAGCTTCCCAGTTCTTCGCAGAGGTTCCCATGAACATGATGAAGAATAAGAAAGCCGGATATATCATCACCGGACAGTGGGCTAAGAAGGCATTCCAGGAGGCCAAGATCTACGGTGAGGCTGTTGAGCTTGCTTCCAGTGCAGACAAGACCTTCAGCTACATTCCCGATTGCTCCGATCTTCCCATCACCGATGATATGGATTACGTATACATCTGTGAGAACAACACCATCTACGGAACCAAGTACAAGACACTTCCCAACACCAAGGGCAAGATCCTTGTTTCCGATGTTTCATCCTGTTTCCTTTCCGAGCCCGTTGATGTGACCAAGTACGGCGTTATCTACGGCGGCGTTCAGAAGAACGTTGGACCTGCAGGATGTGTTATCGCTATCATCAGAGAGGATCTCATCACTGACGAGTGTCTTCCCGGAACTCCCACCATGCTCAAGTGGAAGACCCAGGCTGACAACGATTCCCTTTACAACACTCCTCCCTGCTACACCATCTACATCTGCGGCAAGGTATTCAAGTGGCTCAAGAAGCTGGGCGGACTTGAGGAGATGAAGAAGAGAAATGAAGAGAAGGCTAAGATCCTTTATGATTTCCTTGATTCCTCCAAGCTTTTCAAGGGAACTGTAGTAAAAGAGGACAGATCCCTTATGAATGTACCTTTTGTTACCGGAAATGAAGAGCTTGATGCCAAGTTCGTCAAGGAAGCTACCGAAGCAGGATTCGTAAATCTCAAGGGACACAGATCCGTCGGCGGTATGAGAGCATCCATCTACAATGCTATGCCCAAAGAGGGCGTTGAGAAGCTTGTAGAGTTCATGAAGAAGTTTGAAGCTGAGAATGCCTGATCGGCTATTTGAAAGGAGTTTTTCATGTTTAAGATAAATTGCCTTAATCCTATTTCCCAGGTAGGTCTTGCAGACCTGACCGGAGATTTCCATATTACCGATAAGGTAGACGGAGCAGAGGGAATCCTTGTAAGAAGCGCTTCCATGCATGAGATGGAGCTTCCTGACAGCCTTCTTGCAGTTGCAAGAGCAGGTGCCGGCGTTAACAATATCCCTCTTGATAAGTGCGCAGAGAAGGGAATCGTTGTCTTCAACACTCCCGGTGCTAATGCTAACGGCGTTAAGGAACTCGTTCTTGCAGGTATGCTCCTTGCTGCAAGAGATATCGTAGGCGGCATTGAGTGGATCAAGGAAAACGCATCCGATGCGGATATTGCCAAGACAGCAGAGAAGCAGAAGAAGAATTACGCCGGTACTGAGATCGCAGGCAAGAAGCTCGGTGTCATCGGACTCGGCGCGATCGGTGTCAAGGTAGCAAATGCAGCTATTCATCTCGGAATGGAAGTATACGGATACGATCCTTATCTTTCCGTTAACGCTGCATGGAATCTTTCCAGAAATGTAAAGCATGTTGAGAAGGTAGAAGAGATCTACAAGGAGTGCGATTATATCACCATCCATGTTCCTCTTCTTGATTCAACCAAGGGGACCATTAACCGCGATGCCATCTCCCAGATGAAGGACGGCGTTGTTGTCATCAATTATGCAAGAGATCTTCTTGTTTCCGAGACCGATATGCTTGAGGCTCTCAAGAACGGCAAGGTTGCAAGATACGTATCCGATTTCCCCAACCCCACCACAGCAGGACAGCCCGGTGTCATCCTTACACCCCACCTCGGAGCAAGCACCGAAGAATCTGAGGACAACTGTGCTAAGATGGCGGTTGCTGAGATCATGGATTATCTCAATAACGGAAATATCAAGAATTCCGTTAACTATCCCGCAATCGACATGGGACCCTGTGACAACAAGGGAAGAATCGCCGTATTCCACAAAAATCAGGCTAACATGATCACCCAGTTCACCGCAGTCATCGGTGCTGAGAAGATCAACATCTCCGATATGATGAACAAGTCCAGAGGAGATTATGCCGTAACACTTCTCGATCTTGATGATGTTCCCACCGAGTCACTTGTTGAGAAGCTCGCAGCAGCTGAAGGCGTTATCCGCGTCAGAGTAGTAAAAGGCTGATATTTAACTAATAAGAAAGAGTCAGGAGAGATTATCTCCTGACTCTTTTATTCTATTTGCGGGTGACGCGGCTGTATGATAATTCGAGGTTTCAGCGTCTGCGTTAGAAACGGCCGCCTGGCCTGAACGAAGTGAATGGCCTGCGGCATGAGTCAGAACATTCATAGTGCAAGTTTCGCGCCTGACGCTGAAAAAACGAGAATTATCATACAAGCGGCAGGACCCGCGGAGTAACAAAAAAGTCAGGAGATAATCTCTCCTGACTCTTGTTTTATTTCTTATCATCGTCATCGATGTCCTTGAGGCTTTCCTGCAGCTTGTTCTCCATTTCCATGGCGAATTCGCTTGCCAGGTCCATATATTCGATAAAGACATCGCTCAGGGATTTGTCCTGCTCCTCGCCGATTTTCTTCATGATCGGAGTGAGCTTGTCGAGCTGGTAGGATATAGGAGTTTTCTGTGGATCAATATCGGGCATGACCTCATTGGCATAGTCATTGATCCTTTTGAGCATTTCTCTTTGTTCGGTAGTCATTTCAGTCCCCCCTGTGTAAAATGTATTATAGCACAGCCTTGTGCTTGTTTGAACATTTTATTGATGATAAAATAAATAAGTCTATGAAATCCGCTCGCTGCGGATAAATCTAATCGAAAGGTGATCTGATCAATGGCTGATGTAAGACCTTTTAATGCGTACAGACCCAGGAAGGGTATGGAGAGCGTTATCGCAGCACTTCCCTATGATGTTTATAACCGAGCTGAAAGCTGTGAGATAGTCAGGAATAATCCTGAGAGCTTTCTTGCGATCGACAGGGCGGAGACCCAGTTTTCCGATGATGTCGATACTTATGATCCCAGAGTTTATGAGAAAGCTGCCGATATGATCCGTGAAAGGATCGCAGACGGCCGTTTTGTACAGGATGAGGGTGAACCCGGTTACTATCTCTATGAGCTTACGATGGACGGCCGATCACAGACTGGTATTGTTGCATGTGCTTCCATCGACGATTATCAGAGCGGTGTGATCAAAAAGCATGAAAACACCCGTGCCGACAAGGAGCAGGACCGCATCAACCATGTGGATATCACCGGGTTCCAGACCGGCCCCATTTTCCTTGCTTACAGGAAGAATGAGATTCTTTCGGCCATAATAGCCGCAGTCAAAAAGGGTGAGCCGGACTGTGAATTCATTTCCGAGGACGGTATCGGACATAAGGTTTATTCTGTAAAGGATGCCGAGAAGGTTGAGGCTATCAGGCTTGCTTTTTCGGATATGGATTCTCTCTATATTGCCGACGGCCATCACAGATGCGCAAGTGCAGTCAAGGTGGGTCTCAAGAGAAGAGGGGAAAACCCCGGATATACAGGTGATGAGGAGTTCAATTATTTCCTCAGCGTTATTTTCCCGGGCGATGAACTGAAGATACTTGATTATAACAGGGTCGTTAAGGACCTTAACGGTCTTTCCGAGGTCCAGTTTTTCAATGAAGTAATTGACAGATTTGAAGTATGCGATGCCAGGAAGCTTTATTCTCCCGAAGATAAAGGCCTCTTTGGTATGTATTTTGACGGAAAATGGTACAAGCTCCGCGCACACCATGACCTTAAATCAGACGATCCCGTCAAGGGACTCGATGTTTCCGTACTTCAGGACGGACTTCTCGGACCTGTTCTCGGCATCGGCGATCCCCGTACCGATAAGAGGATCGATTTTGTCGGCGGAATCCGCGGACTTGGGGAGCTTGAGAAGAGATGCCACGAGGATATGACCGTAGCCTTCTCGATGTACCCGACTTCGATTGATGAGCTTTTCAATGTTGCCGACCGTGGCCTTCTGATGCCTCCGAAGTCCACATGGTTTGAACCCAAGCTCCGCAGCGGACTTTTTCTGCATAAGATCGACTGATCATTTTCTTCAGGGGGAATTTTGCAATGAACAAGAGACTTTATAAACTGATGGACTGGGCATTCATTGAAGAGGTTATTTATTCTGAGTGTTCACATCCTCAGGATCTGCTCGGACCTCATGCCAAGGGCCAGACTACGCTTCTTCAGGCTTATTTTCCCGGATCCGATTCCGTTGTTGTCAGATGGAAGGACCGCGGCGAGACCGGAGATTACTGTGAGACTAAGATGGAAGTTGCTGATGACGATGGCTTCTATGCTTCGCTTCTTCCAACCAGGGATCCGGGTGCGTACACATATGTCGTAACCTATGAAAAGAGAGAGGAAGACGGACGCACACTCAAAAAGAAGGTCTTAAGATGCGGTGATCCCTACAGACACAGGGAGATACTCAAAGAAGCCGATATCAGAAAGCTGACCGAAGGAGCCTGTACGAATGCGCAGGATATACTCGGCGCAAGGCCCATGACCCTGGACGGTGAGGAAGGTACTCTTTTTGCCGTATATGCACCTTCCGCAATGAGGATCAGTGTCATCGGCGATTTCAATTCCTGGGACGGCCGCATTCATCAGATGTGCAGGAGAGGTGATTCCGGTATATTTGAGCTTTTCATTCCCGGCGTAAAGGAAGGCGATAAATACCAGTATGAGATCAAGTTCAGGAATTATGAGATTCACAGATCATCGGATCCCTTTGCTTCATGCATAAGTTCCGAAAGCAAGTTCATCACGGTTGTCGGAGGCAGGGCTTCCAAGGCATTAAAGCCTTTATCATCCGTCAGGGATAAAAACTGCGGCGCCATCAGCATCTATCAGGCAGATCCTTATAAATATGTCAGCAGCGGTCAGTCAGCATTTGCCGCTATGAGCAAGGCACTTGAAACGGTGTGTGCCGATTGCGGTTATACCCATGTAAGCATCGGGAATATCCTATCGTCTTCGAGGAATTCTTCAGACAAGATCATTTCATATTTTGCGATAGATCCGGGTCTTGGAACCGAGGAAGAGTTTGCAGAGCTTGTTAAGACTCTTCATAATGCGGGAGTCGGAGTTATCCTTGACTGGGTTCCTTCTTATTTTGCATCCGATGACGGCGGACTTTTCAGGTTTGACGGAACCGGACTGTTTGAGCATTTCGATCCGAGACAGGGTATTGCGTACGATATTGATGCATGCCTGTTCAATTATTCAAGTACATTTGTCAGCAACTTCCTTATGTCGTCGGGCTTCGGACTTGTGAGCCGCTTTGGGCTGGACGGAATCAGGGTCATCGGACTTGCCAGAATGCTGTATCTTGATTACAGCAAGACCGAATGGGTCCCCAATATATACGGTGGCAACGAGAATATTGACGCTATTGCGTTCATCAGGAAGTTCAATACCGAGATCAGGAAGAAATACCCAGGAATTCTCCTTATTGCCGAGGATTCATCGCTCCATCCCGGAATCACCGATGCGATATCGGATGACGGCTTCGGCTTTGACTTTAAGCAGAATGAAGTCTTTTTCGACGATTACAGGAATTTCATCGGTATGGATCCTCTTTTCAGGGGCCCCAACCTTCATTGCATAGCCGATGCGTTCACGTATGCTTTCGTTGATGACTATATCCTTCCGTTTGCCGGGAAAGAGAAGACTGCGGAGCTCGGACCGGTTAAGGAGCTTCTTCCCGGTGATGATGATGCCAAAGAATCCCAGCTCAGGCTTTCGCTCGGTTATCTATACACCCATCCCGGCAAAAAGCTTCTCGGGGATGTTTTTGGCACTGAATACGCAAAGATCCTTTCTGATCTTAACAGGCTCTATGAGACAGAACCTGCGCTTAAATGCAGTGAATCCGATCCCGGTTGCTTCGAATGGCTCAGCAATATGAATGAGGAGCAGTGCTGCATAGCATATGTCAGGAAGACCGACGATCCGGAGGATATGCTTGTCGTGATCGCCAATTTCTCCGGAATAGAGCAGAACTTCCAGACGGGTGTCCCCTATGAGGGCAAATACAAGGAGATCTTTACCACGGATGATAAGGCTTACGGCGGTTCTTCATCCGTTTCAAGGACAATAAGGAAAGCTACCGATAAGCGCCTTGACGGAAGAACCCAGTCGATATCTGTCAAGCTCCGTCCCCAGAGCCTGATCATCATGAAGTTCATTCCTTATACCGAGGCTGAACTCGAAAAGGTCATCGAACAAAGGATCAGGAATTATACTCCGATCAAAAAGAGTAAGAAGTGACTTGATTTTTGTTATTTCAGTCTATATAATCAAAAAGTCGTTTTGATATGGGCGAAAGAATGATCCTTTCGCCCGCCCGCCGGAATGGCTCAGTTGGTAGAGCGAGGCATTCGTAATGCCTAGGTCAGGGGTTCGAGTCCCCTTTCCGGCTTTTATCGTCCGATACCCTCGGACGATTTTTTATGCCTTAAAAATTTAGCAAATTTTAACATATTTAAGTGCATATATTTGTTGACATAAGCTTTGATTTTTAAGAAAATAGATTAAATGTTTTAATTTAAGAAAGGTATGTGTATGGCACAGTTATGGGGGGGCAGGTTTACAAAGCCTACCGATGAAAAAGTATATGCTTTTAACGCATCCATCGGCTTTGACAAGAGGATGCTCAGGCAGGATGTGTGCGGAAGTATAGCACATGCCTCTATGCTTGCCGCTCAGGGCATTATTTCCGAAGAAGACGGCAGGAAGATCGAAGAGGGACTTAAGGGTATCTATGCCGATGTATGCAGCGGAGCCCTTGAGATAACTGACAAATACGAAGACGTTCATTCCTTTTGCGAAGCGGTCCTGACCGAAAGGATAGGCGATGCCGGCAAGAGACTTCACACCGGCAGGAGCAGGAACGACCAGGTTGCTCTTGATATGAGGATGTATGTAAGAGGCGAGGTCTGTCAAGCGGATGCTCTGCTTCAAAAGCTTCTTGAGACGATACTTGAGATCATGAAGGCGAACGTCTCCACATATATGCCCGGATTCACACATCTTCAGAAGGCTCAGCCCGTGACACTGGCTCACCATATGGGCGCATATTTCGAGATGATTAAGCGTGACAGAAAGAGGATTTCCGATATCTATAAGAGGATGAACGAATGTCCCTTAGGCGCAGGAGCGCTTGCAGGAACCACTTATCCCCTTGACAGGGAATATACTGCTAAGAAGCTCGGATTTGACAGGGCTACGGAAAACTCGATGGACTCCGTATCCGACAGGGATTACCTTATTGAATTCCTTGATGCACTTTCGATCATCATGATGCATATGTCGAGATCATGCGAAGAGATCATCACCTGGAATACCAATGAATACAGATTCGTTGAAATAGAAGATGCTTATTCAACCGGTTCGAGCATCATGCCCCAGAAGAAGAATCCCGATATTGCGGAACTCATCAGGGGTAAGACCGGAAGGGTGTACGGAAGTCTTATGGGACTTCTGACCACCATGAAAGGGCTTCCTCTCGCATATAACAAGGATATGCAGGAAGATAAGGAAGGCGCCTTTGATGCAATGGATACCGCATGCAGCTGTATCGATCTGTATGAGGGAATGCTCCGCAGCATGAAGTTCAATAATGAGATCATGGAAAAAAGTGCTGCCGGCGGATTCACCAATGCAACTGATGCCGCAGACTATCTCGTAGGAAAGGGAATGCCCTTCAGGGATGCGCATACCGTTATCGGAAGAATGGTCCTTGAATGCATCGATAAGGGTATCACCATCGATGAGATGAGCATTGATGACCTGAAGAAATTATCCGATATCATTGAGGAGGATTTCTACGAAGCTGTCAGTATCAGGACATGCGTAGTAAAAAGGTCGACCAAAGGAGCTCCCGGACCCGAGGCAATGGCTGCGGAGATAGATTCTTGTGAGAAGTTCATTAAAGAGAACGCGGTTTTAAATGATCCGCTTGATGATTTTTTGAAGTGAATTTGGAGGAGAAATTATGAGCGACAAATTGAGAGTAGGTATACTTGGCGGAACGGGCATGGTAGGACAGAGATTCATATCTCTTCTCGAAAACCATCCCTGGTTTGAAGTGAAGGTGATCGCGGCATCGCCCCGCAGTGCAGGAAAGACTTACGAAGAAGCTATCGGTGACAGATGGAAGATGCAGACTCCCATGCCCGAAGCTGTTAAGAATATTGTGGTTAATGATGTATCGAACGTAGAAGAAGTCGTTAAGGATATTGACTTTGTATTCAGTGCGGTCGATATGACCAAGGATGAGATCAAGGCGATCGAGGAAAAGTACGCCAAGGCCGAGATCCCCGTTGTTTCCAACAATAGTGCTCACCGCTGGACTCCCGATGTCCCCATGATCGTTCCTGAGATCAATGCATCACATATTGATGTTATCGAGTATCAGAAGAAGAGACTCGGAACGACCAGAGGCTTCATAGCTGTTAAGCCCAACTGTTCGATCCAGTCATATGCGCCCGTTCTTACCGCCTGGAAGGAGTTCGAGCCCACCCAGGTTGTCGTATCAACCTATCAGGCAATCTCCGGTGCCGGCAAGACCTTCAAGGACTGGCCCGAGATGATCGAGAATGTTATTCCTTACATCGGCGGCGAAGAGGAAAAGAGTGAGAAAGAGCCCCTCAGACTCTGGGGAAATATCGAGAACGGAGTGATCGTTCCCGCACAGGCTCCCCTCATCACCTCACAGTGCATCAGGGTTCCCGTGCTCAACGGACATACCGCTTCCGTATTTGTTAATCTCGCAAAGAAGGTTTCCAAGGAAGAGCTTATCGAGAAGATGGTTTCCTTCTCCGGCGAACCTCAGAAACTCGGACTTCCCAGTGCTCCTAAGCAGTTCATCCAGTACCTCGAGGAGGATAACAGACCTCAGGTTAAGCTTGATGTGGATTATGAGAACGGAATGGGAATCAGCATCGGAAGACTCCGTGAAGATACCATTTTCGACTGGAAGTTCGTCGGTCTCTCCCATAATACCGTAAGAGGCGCTGCAGGCGGAGCTGTTCTCTGCGCTGAGCTTCTTAAGGCTAAGGGATATATCAGCGCAAAATAATTCAACTGTTCCCGAAAGGATATAATGGACAACTCTTTTCAATTCGAACTATTAAAAGCACAGAACGAAAGCCTTACGAAGAGCGAGCATATGTACCGTTTGGTATGCGAGTCTTCCGACTATGGGTTTATTTTCAGATCTCTTGACAGCGATGATCTTCTTACCTTCGGTTCCTTTGAGAGCATGTTCGGTATGAAGCTTTATCGCGTCAAGGATCTGGAAATTTTGCTTGATAAGATCCATGAAGAGGACAGAGATATATTCCTTCAGAATTTATATCCCGAGAAGAACAACCGGAAATTCGCCACCTGCGAATTCAGATCAGCTGATGAACATACCTGGTACAGAATCATTACAAGGATCGAGACGGAAGGCGAATCTTCCGACAAGATAATTACATTCATGAACATAACCAAGGAGAAGGCAACCAGTTCGGACCTTCTTTATATGGCATATTACGATACGATGACCGGCATCTATAACCGTAATTATTTCGTATCGCTTCTTACAGAGTTCCTTACCAGAGCCTCAAAGGAAGATGCAAAGGTTTCGATACTCATGATCGACATCGATGATTTCAAGAAGATCAACGATGTACAGGGCATCATAATAGGAGACGAACTTCTTCAGCAGATAGGCTCATATCTCAAAGGCACCATGGTCAAGGACCGTATTATCTGCTGCCACATCAATAACGATATATTCTGTGTGGCAATATATGATTCCACCGGATCCTTCTCCGTTGACAGATATTACCGCGAGATGAAGAAGAGATTTGCCGACGGTTTTACCATGAGTACCGGTCTTGAGATAGATCTTACCGCGAGTGTCGGAGTGGCTGAATTTCCCGAAGCCGGCAATTCCGCTCTCGACCTTATCAACTGTGCGGATATCGTTGTCTATAACTGCAAGAAGAACGGCAAGAATTCTCTCCAGTATTTCGAGGCACCCATCCTTGATGATTTCCTTAAGAACGTAGATATTGAGAACAAGCTCAAGGAAGCTGCGTTCAATAATAATTTCACTTTGCATTTCCAGCCTCAGTATTATTCAACTACAAGAAAGCTCAGAGGTGTGGAATCCCTTATAAGATGGAAGGATGATGACGGCAATATGATCCCTCCGTCTGTTTTCATTCCCATTGCCGAGAGAAACGGTCTTATCGTATCCATCGGTAAATTTGTTGTTTCCGAATCACTCAGACAGTACAAGAAATGGTGCGACTATTATGATGTCCATTTCAAGCTGTCCATTAATATTTCCGCCCTACAGTATAAAAGGGATGATTTTGTAGATACCATAATGGATCTGATCGTTGAGCATAATGTTCAGCCTTCGGATGTTGAGCTTGAGATAACCGAGAGTATTCTCATCGATGATTTTGATTCCGTTACCACCAAGCTCACAACGCTCAGAAATCACGGTGTAAGCATTTCACTCGATGACTTCGGAACAGGTTATTCGTCTCTTTCATATCTTAAGAAATTCCCTATCGATACACTTAAGATTGATAAGAGCTTCATAGATACGATCCTGGATGATGCATCCACTAAGATAATAACCGAATCCATTCTTAACATGTCGCACGCTATGGGCTTTGAAACAGTAGCCGAAGGCGTTGAGAATGAGAAACAGTTCAATTATCTGTCATTTGCAGGTTGTGATATCATCCAGGGCTTCTATCTCGGAAAGCCTCTCCCTGCGGAAAAGGTGGATGAGCTTCTCTGTCATTTGAAATAATAAAGGGTCTTCAATTGTCTAAGAATCTCTATTTAACCGAAAAACCAAGTGTCGCAAGTCAGTTCTCACAGGCTCTTCATGAGAACATGCGTAAAGGAGACGGTTTCTTTGAGGGTGAAAACAGTGTCATCACCTGGTGTGTCGGTCATCTAGTATCAATGAGTTACCCCGAAGAATACGACCCGGCCTTAAAAATGTGGAGGTATGACACCATACCCTTTATTCCTGATGCTTATAAGTATCAGGTTATTGATAATGTCAGAAAACAGTTCGAGATCGTCAAAAGACTTCTTAACAGGGAAGATATCGCCTGCATTTATATCTGCACCGACTCCGGACGAGAAGGAGAATATATCTACAGGCTCGTCGATATGGAAGCACAGGTTCCCGCAGATAAGCTCAGGAAAAGAGTCTGGATAGATTCACAGACGGACGAAGAGATTCTCAGAGGCATAAGGGAAGCCAAGGACTGGTCATTCTATGACAATCTTTCCGATGCCGCTTATCTAAGGGCTCAGGAAGATTACCTGATGGGAATCAACTTCACGAGGGCTCTTACCCTTAAGTATTCAAGAAAATGTGCAGGACTTCTGGGGCTCGACAGACTGACAGTTACTGTCGGACGCGTTATGACCTGTGTTCTCGGAATGGTCGTAAGAAGGGAACAGGAGATAAGGAATTTCGTAAAGACTCCCTTTTACAAGGTCATAATGAAGGGCAGTATCGGTGAAGTCCCGGCGGAACTTACCTGGAAGGTCTTCGAATCTTCGGAGTATTACGCATCACCTCTTCTGTACAAGGATAACGGTTTTAAGGAAAGAGCTGCTGCCGAAAAGCTTATAAGCGGTCTTAAGGCTCTTCCCGAACAGACGGCAGAGGTGACCGAGATCTCGAGAAAAACGGAAAAGAAAAATCCTCCGCTTCTTTTTAACCTCGCCGAGCTTCAAAATGTCTGCTCCAAGCTTTTCAAGATATCCCCTTCGGATACACTAAATATCGCACAGGAGCTTTATGAAAAGAAACTGACCACCTATCCCAGAACGGATGCGAGAGTTCTGTCCACCGCGGTGTGCAAGGAGATAGGCAAAAATATCGGCGGTCTAAAAGGCTACAACAGAGTAAGCGCAGAGGCTTCAGAGGTTCTTGCAGGTGATGCATGGAAGAGCATTTCCAAGACCAAGTACTGCAATGACAAAGCCATTACGGACCACTATGCGATCATTCCGACAGGACAGGGGCTGGGCAATCTTAACAGTCTGAGCAAGCTTTCCGCGGATGTATATGAACTTATCTGCAGAAGATTTCTTTCCGTCTTTTATCCCCCCGCGGTTTATAAGAAGACTCTTCTTACCGCTTTTCAGGAAAAAGAAGGATTTACCGCTTCCTACAAGGTACTTGAAGATGAAGGCTATATGAAGGCCTTCACATGCTCGTTCCAGAATAAAAATGACGATTCCGAAAAGAGTGCCGATAATAATCTGGAAACAGGCGAAGATGAAGCTGAAGACCAGGCAGCGGATGACGCTCTTAAGAAGGCGCTTGAGACGCTTAAAAAGGGTGATCTGATAACTGTCTGTGAACATGAGATAAAGGAAGGTGAAACCTCTCCTCCCAAGCGTTATACCTCCGGAAGCATTATCCTCGCGATGGAAAACGCCGGACAGTTCATTGAGGATGAAGAGCTACGTGCACAGATCAAGGGGAGCGGCATAGGCACCTCGGCAACAAGAGCGGAGATCCTTACAAAGCTTCAGACGATAGGGTATCTGAACCTCAATAAAAAAACACAGATAATCACCCCCACCATTCTCGGTGAGATGATATATTATATAGTTAACGGATCGATCCCGGCACTGCTTGATGCAAAGCTTACGGCAAGCTGGGAAAAGGGCCTTTCGGGAGTTGCGGACGGTTCGATCACTTCAGCCGACTATAAGAGCAAGCTCGGAAGATTCGTCAAAGACAAGACCAATGAAGTCAAATCCAAGAACAATGCGGACGGTCTTGATGCCGTATACAGCCACATAAGCGGCTATTACAAAAAGGCTGAAAGCGGAAAGGGCAGGAAATGAGCGATCATATCAGGATCACCGATCTTTACGATCTTAATGAAACCATAGCGGCAGATTATCTCAAGGGATTCGAATATCCCTGGGAGGCACTTGCCGGGATCAAGTCATTCATACTTGAACTCGGAAAGACTCTTCCCGAGGACAGATTTGAAAAAAGAGGGGATGACATCTGGGTTGCAAAGACGGCGAAGATAGCACCGACAGCATGTCTTAACGGACCTCTGATCATTGATGAAGATGCCGAGATCAGGCATTGCGCATTTGTCAGGGGATCTGTGATCGTCGGAAAGAACAGCGTTGTCGGCAATTCGACCGAACTTAAGAATGTCATTCTGTTCAACAGTGTACAGGTTCCACATTACAATTATGTGGGTGACAGTATCCTCGGATTCAAGTCCCATATGGGTGCCGGATCCATCACATCCAATGTCAAATCCGACAAAAAGAATGTCATTGTAAAAGGAGAGGATGCCTATGTGACCGGACTTAAGAAGTTCGGTGCAATGCTCGGTGACCGTGCCGAGACAGGTTGCAACTCCGTTCTCAATCCCGGTTCAGTTATCGGACGCGACTGCATAGTATATCCCACAAGCAGTTTCAGGGGTGTGCTTCCCGCAAATTCCATTTTTAAAAAATCCGGTGAAGTATGCAACAGGAATGCGGATGAGTGATTTTGACGAATCGGTCAGTTTATTGTAATATGATAATGTTTAACGGTTAAGTGAACCGGTAAAGGAGAGATTATGGATTATAATAACAATAACCAGAACCAGAACCAGAATCAAAATACAGGCTTCCAGAGCCAGCAGCCTTACGGACAGAATGCGGCTCCCCAGCAGCCTCATTATTCATCACAGAACAATTTTCAGCAGAATACTTATTCCCAGCAGGGCGCTTACAGCCAGCAGGGTGCATATTCGGGACAGGGCGCATACTCGGGACAGGGCACATACAGCCAGCAGGGTGCATATACCCAGCAGAATGCGTATTCCAATCCCCAGGCATATCAGGGCCAGCAGTTTAGCAGCCCCTATGCACAGGCTCCCGAAACGCCCGGCGCTAATGCATGCCAGATAATCGCACTTATCTGCGGTATTCTTTCTATCATCTGCTGCTGCACCGGTATTATCGGAGTAATCTTCGGCGCTGTGGGACTTGTTCTTGCTATCATCGGAAATAAGGGACATAAGCACGGTGTCGGAACGGCCGGACTTGTCTGCTCGATAATCGGACTTGTTCTTTCGCTTATCCTTCTCGGTCTCAGCCTTCTCGGATCATATTCGATCCCCAGAAACTTTGAAGATCTTTACGAGACCATAGAAATGTATGAGTGATCGGCAAAGGGACAAAAAAAGAGATAATGATAAAAAGCCATTTCCTTTCCGGAAATGGCTTTTTGAACCTGTAAGTGACAGGGCACTTTTCTATATCGGACTTGTCGCCGGAATTCTTCTGGCCGCAGGCTGGATCGTCTACAGGATGTATTTCGAAAGCTTTACTCCCGGTGAATGCGCTTTCAAAAGAGTGACCGGATTATACTGTCCGGGATGCGGAGGTACGAGAGCGGCAGATGCATTGTTTTCCGGCCATTTTATCAGGGCATTTATCTATCATCCCTTTGTGCCATACTGCCTTGTAATGTGGGTTCTATACGAAGGAAGCCACCTGCTGGAGATCCTTCATGTGCCGCATATCAAGGGAATGAAATTCCGGAATGCCTATATGTGGACAGGCCTCGGAATACTGCTTGTAAACTGGATAGTCAAAAATATCCTGCTTATTGTCCTGAACCTTCGGTAAGCGTTCCGGACTGCTCTGTTGAGACATTGGCATCCTGGGAAATCTCACCGTTTAAGAAGGTCATGATCACCTTGATCCGCTTGAATGCATTTGCATAGGCTGCTGATGCTTCGTTGTATTTATCCTGCATTGCCTGTGAATTTAGGGTATTGTCGGTATATACCTGACCAAAGCCCGTAACCGCCTCCGACATATAGGCTGAAGCTTCATCCGCAAGGTGCTCGAGATAATCATAATCCGAGGGGAAATCAAGTGCGGCAAAGTCTGCAAATGCGATATTCAGTGTGCCCAGAGAGTTCATCAGATCGGTCGTATAGGTCTCGGATGCTGTATCGATCGAATTGATCTGTGCGTCGACATTTGATATTGTTTCACAGAAGGTATCGACCTTAGAACGGAAATCCTTTAATTCCTGTGTCTGCGGATCTTCTGCGGGCTGAGAACCGCATCCGGCAAGAAGCAGGAGAGACAGTATTATTGTTATTGCATGAAATCGGATCTTCATAATATAATGCTCCAAAAAATTAGGATTTCTATCATCCTAACAACTTAGCTCATAAATGTCAAAAAAAGTTCGTATATTTACTTGACATAAGCTTTGTTCATATATATAATCTCTAATTGTGTGTCGCACGAAGATTTGTGATGCACCTTTATATGTGAAAATACAATGGATAAGGAGGTGTTTCAAATGTCCATTTGCCCTAAGAATAAATCATCCAAAGGTCACAGAGATCAGAGAAGAGCTAACTGGAAGATGACTGCTCCCACTCTCGTAAAGTGCAGCAAGTGCGGAAGCCTT
>JAILOC010000097.1 GCA_024691045.1 Lachnospiraceae bacterium
ATGCAGCCTCTTATGCCTTACCTTCTCGGTGAAAAGCATCCCAAGGGAACAAGGCTCTGCAATATCCAGGGCTGTGTACGTACCAATGATATCGATTCCGTAGGTGACAAGAGCCATCTTACTTTCTTCGAGATGATGGGCAGCTGGAGCCTGGGAGATTATTTCAAGGAAGAGCGCTGTCAGTGGAGCTTCGAGCTTCTGACCCAGGTTTTCGGTTTTGACGCCGATCACCTTGCAGCCACCGTTTTCGAAGGCGATGAGAATGCACCCAGGGATGAAGAAGGTGCCGCTTTCCGCGAGAAATCAGGATTTAAGAAGGAGAACATTTTCTTCCTTCCCGCCGAGGACAACTGGTGGGGACTTGAGTACGGCCCCTGCGGACCCGACTCCGAGATGTTTTTTATCGATGAAACAAAGGCTCCCTGCGGACCGGACTGTAAGCCCGGATGCCACTGCGGCAGATATACCGAGGTGGGTAACGACGTATTCATGCAGTATGAGAAGCATCACGACGGCCACCTGACTCCCCTTAAGCAGAAGAATGTGGATACCGGATGGGGACTTGAGAGAAACTTTGCTTTCCTTAACGGTATAGATGATGTTTACAAGACCGAGCTTTTCGCATCCGTTATTGCGAAGATCGAGGAACTCAGTGGATTTAAGTATGACGCAGAGGACAAGAATACCCGCTCAATGCGTATTGTAGCGGATCACCTCCGTACCGGCGTTATGCTCATCGGTGACGAGGCTAAGCTTCTTCCCGATAATACCGGCGCGGGCTACATCCTCAGAAGACTTATCCGCCGTGCGGTCCGTCACGGAAGATCACTTGGTCTTAATGCGGATCAGCTCCTTTCGGTTGCAAGCATTTATATCGATGATATCTACAGCGAAGGATATCCCCTTCTTGTTAAGAACAAGGATTATATCCTCGGTGAACTGAAGAAAGAAATAAACCGTTTCGAAGCAACTCTCGAAAACGGAATGGCAGAATTTAAGAAGATCCTTGATAATGCTAAGAGCGCAGGTTCTTCCGTTATCGAGGGCAAGGATGCTTTCTATCTCTACGATACATTCGGTTTCCCCGTAGAGCTTACAATGGAACTTGCGGAGGAAGCGGGACTTAAGGTTGACGAGGAAGGCTTCAAGTCTGCAATGGCTGAGCAGAAGGCCAAGGCAAGGGAAAATGCCAACTTCTCCGCAAAGCTCACCAGCCCTGCTGTTTACGATAAGCTTGATGAAAACCTTAAGAGTGAGTTCATCGGATATGACACTCTTGAAGGTGAAGATACGATCGCGGCCATCGCAGGTGAGGAATCACTTCTCGATTCCCTTTCAGAAGGCGAGGAGGGTACACTTATCACAGCAAAGACTCCTTTCTATGCAACCATGGGCGGTCAGAAGGGCGATACCGGAATCATTAAGACGTCCTCCGCGGAATTTGAAGTAAGCGAAGCGGTCAAGCTTCCCGGCGGCAGGATAGGACATATCGGTAAGGTTGTTAAAGGCAGCATCAAAAAGGGCGATAAGGCAAGCCTTCTTGTCGACAAGGCAAACAGGGGTGCAACCTGCAAGAACCATACCGCAACCCACCTTCTTCAGAAAGCTCTTCAGGAGGTTCTCGGAGACGGTGCACATCAGAAGGGTTCATACCAGGATTCGGCCAGAACACGTTTCGATTTCAGCTACGGTCAGGCAATGACCGCCGAACAGATCACCAGGGTCGAGAAGATAGTTAATGAGAAGATCGCTGAAGACCTCGATGTAGTTACCAATGTAATGGGTATAGAGGAAGCAAAGGCTACCGGAGCCATGGCACTCTTCGGAGAAAAGTACGGAGATACCGTAAGGGTTGTAAATGTCGGCGGATGGTCAGTCGAGCTCTGCGGCGGTACCCACGTTTCCAAGACAGGACAGATCGCATCGTTCAAGATACTTTCCGAGAGCGGCGTTGCTGCGGGGGTAAGACGTATCGAGGCAATAACCGCAGCAAATGTAATTGAGTATTATGAGGAGCAAAATAAACTCCTTGCGGATGCCGCTAAGGCAGCCAAGACCTCGCCTGAGCAGCTTGCGAGTCGTATCGCACAGATGAATGATGAGATCAAGTCTCTTAATTCCGAGCTTGAGTCCTTAAAGAGCAAGGCTGCCAAGGATGCGCTCGGAGATGTCACAGACCAGGTTATTGATGTAAAGGGTACCAAGCTTGTCGCAACATCCGTAAAGGGTGTTGACATGAACGGCTTAAGGGATCTCGGAGACCAGACCAAGGCTAAGCTCGGCGAAGGTGTTGTTGTTCTTTTCTCCGAAAGCGAAGGCAAGGTCAATATAGTTGCCATGGCTACCGACGGAGCGGTCAAGGCCGGTGCACATGCAGGAAACCTTATCAAGGCTCTTGCTCCCATCTGCGGTGGCGGCGGTGGCGGAAGACCTAATATGGCTCAGGCCGGAGGAAAAGATCCTTCGGGTATCGATAAAGCCGTAGCGGAAGCTAAGAACGTACTTGAATCACAGTTGGCATAAGCCCCGTACCGGAAAGGAGAAAAAATGGCATCACCCGCTTTTGGAAATCTTGTCAGTTCATACGGTCTTAAGAGTAACGGTATGTGTGCAATGGATGTTGTCGCAGGAGTGCCCGTAAGGATCACCAATTATCAGGGCAATCCTTCGGTATATATCTATGCGAAGGATAAAGCAACCGCATCACTAATCGCATCAAATATGATGGATGCCGCCAAGAATGCCGGGATTGCTGTTCCCAAGGCATCAGGCGATTCAGTTACATTCGGATTCAAAAAGCCAAGGCTTGTTGTCGATCATTATCAGAAGATAAGGGATCTTATCACCGCAAATGCAGGATCGTTTAATTTCGATCAGTGCCCTTACTGCTTTATGGGAAGCTGCGATGTTGCGGGAATGTACAAAGGTACCGCTGCAAGAAGGATGCACAGACAGTGCTTCCTGAACAGCAGAAATACAGAGATGGAGAAGATCAATTCCTCCGACGGTAATTACATTACCGGTATAATCGGTGCGATACTTGCGGCTGTTATCATTGTTGCTATCGCCGAGGCACTTGTCATGGGTGCGAGCAGGATCCTTTATATTCTTTACCTCGGATTCCCTCTTTTCATTGCAGGCGGATTCAGACTCGGAAAGGGACCCTACGGCCCGATGGGAAGCTTCTGCCATATAACGGTCAGCATCCTCGCAATGTATGTATATTTCTATATCCAGGGATGCTGGTATGCGTCATATATGTACGGCATTTCTATAACTGAGGCCGTGCCTTATTTCGGTGATGTCATGAAGATCGTCATGGATCCCGAATTCCTTAAGGACGGCGCATTGGAGATCATTCTGTTCATCGTCGGAATTGTTATAGCTCTTATTGCTAACCCCACCTCCAAGACCGCCGGACGAAAAGGTGTTCAGCAGAATGATGTATTCATCACTCCGCTCTCGACCGTAAACACCGGTTTTTCCGGAGCAGATACCTATCATCCCGGATATACCCAGAATCCTTCGGCTGAATATGG
>JAILOC010000109.1 GCA_024691045.1 Lachnospiraceae bacterium
AGAAGCTCAGGATCAGGTCAAAAATATGCTTAATAAGCTGGGACTTATCGAAGAAGAGATTAAGGGTGCCGCAATCGATGAACTGAAATGATCCTGTTTAGGTAGTCATGCGCTACCGGCGGGCTGGTCGAAAGACCCGGGTCCAACGAAATGGTGTGGGTGTCCCACACCTTTTTTGTTTTTCAAGGTATGAATGAAAGAAATAAGCATTTTTTTAGATGAATCTGGAGTTTTTTTGGAGAGTATAGCCATTTATCGCTATGTTATATCGTTACGATGGTTTTTCATGATTGGAAAACCGTATTAGTTATGCATTAGAGTCTTTGGAATATGAATTATCCTATCTGGGGTACCCGAATCACTGCCTTCATGCCGGACCGATTATACGTATGGAAGCAGAGTTTACGAATGAAGATATTGTTGTAAGGTGAAAACTACTCATGAAATTTATGGGCTTTATCCGAAAGATAAAGATTAAACATAAATCTTTTTTCATTGAATAAAGCATGTGGAAGATGTTACCGATGCAACGGGTAAGTTGTCTGAACAGATTGGTACTTGGATAGTGGGTTATGTGCTTTCCTTTTCATCATGCTTATGATTATAATATTGTGGTGATGACTTCCGATGGTCTATAAAAGGAGAGCCCATGAACGAGAACACCCGAAAAAACATCAACGAAGCGATCGCTGCTGCAGATGAAACCTTGGAATATCTCTATGAGGCAAGGGAATATCTGGGAAAGGCCGGAAGGCTCGGAATCCTGGATATGTTCGGTGGCGGATTAATAATAGGCATGACAAAGCATAAACGGATAGATGCAGCCAATGCATGTCTGCGCCAGGCGAAAGCTTCCCTCAGGAAATTAAACAGAGAGCTGCATGACATCCCCGGATACACCACGGAAAGCTTCGGTGATGGTTTCAGGTCTGTGGATGCGTCTACAAATGCATTCCTTCTGGATGTGATGAGCGATAATATGCTCTCTGATTATCTTGTTCAGGAGTCGTTGAACGACACGAGGGACAGAAATGAAAAACTGATCGAACAGATCGAGATCACCAGAGGCATCCTTAAGGACAAACTCATAGCTGATTAGCAGGAGCAGGATGTCTTCCCGGACAGGAAGTGATCAAGTTTTGGGAGTACTTGGATAGAAACTATGAATATAGAAACAGAAAGAACAATAATAAGATCCATCAGGCGCGGAGATGAAAAAGCGTACGCCGGGATGGCTAAGGATGGAAGCCTTGCTGAAATAGGGTTTGATGAAAACTTTTCGGATTGGTCGGAGGGCTGGATAAACGAAGCAGTTGCACTTACTGAAAAGGATGATCCGAGAGCTGATTATATACCCTGCACCATAGTGCTCAGATCTACGGGGGAGGTAATCGGAAACGTTGGATGTACATACTATGAGGATACGGACAGAATAGGCATTTGCTATTTTGCGGGAACGGAGTATCGAAGACATGGATATGTCAGTGAAGCGGTTCGGGCATATCTTTCCTATTTCTTTGATCATTACAACGAGAAAGAAATAATAGCCACTATTAAAGATATAAATATTCCTTCATGGAAGACGGCAGAAAAATGCGGTTTTGAGTTAACGGAAACCAAAATGTACAAAGACATTGATGATGAGAAGGAAGAGCTGTATAGATTCTATGTCAGGAAAAATGATATCGGCAGAAGATGATTCGGAATCGGCCGGGAGGTGAGTGATAAATGCAATAAGATAACCGGGAAACTTCTTATATACATGTTTGTAGAAAGTTAAAATCTTTGGATAGTAAGTAAAGGATTCCGATGATGCAAAGCCTTATCAGAAAAGCAACAAAGAATGATATAGGAGAACTCCGTGAGTTGTATCTGTCATTGGAAGAAGATGGAGTAAGATATCAGCCTGAGCATTTTGTGATAGGCGAAAGAACCATGGAGTTTTTTCAATCTGTCTTTGACAATGATAACCAGGATATTCTTGTGGCGGATATTGACGGAAAAGCTGTTGGATTTGTACATGTTATGGTTCTTCAGCAGAAGAAGGTTTCGTGTCTGAAACCTCAAAGCGTTGTATATCTTCAGGATCTGTGTGTCCGGGAAGATATGAGAAATAACGGAATAGGAGCAGCTCTTATACGTGCGGCCAAGGACTACGGAAAAGAGCATAATGTTGATTTCATCCGAACGCAGGTCTTTCCCGGGAATGTTGACGGTATGCGCTTCTATGAACGTTACGGATTCTGCGAAATGATGAAGACAATAGAATGCCAGTCGCTGGATTGAATTCCGGTATTAATTGCCGGAGATATTATAGAAGATCCGGATGTGATGCAGATGCCGAACGGAGAATTGTGGAATCTGAAGTAAGGCTGCAATGCACATTATATCCCGGTACAATGAACGAAGAAAAAAAGGATAGGCAGATGCCTATCCTTTTTCTCATTATATCTTTTCCTTCACAGGTACCAGTTCGATATATCCTCTTTCTCCTCTGGGCTCCAGCTGGATCCTTGGATTATCTTCATCCCACATATATCCGATGAATGCGGGATCGTACTTCTTTTCTGCCTGCCAGATCTCATTGATGGCCTGAGCATAATCTTCCTGCGCAAACGGTTCCCCGCGGAAAAGAAGATACTTGGCGGCCGGAAGTTCGATGATCTCGAATCCCTCGGGTGTGCTTCCGCTGTAATCATTCTCCACTTCCACGCCCTGCACATACTCGTTTGTCACAGGCTTTCTCATTTTTTTCGGAAGCCACATGCAAACGGGCTCTCCGCTGATGGATTTTATGCTGGTAAGCAGCCCCCAAACATCACAACCTACTTCTTCACAATAGCTGAAGTATTCGTCAGCTTTGATACCACGCTTGATGATCACCTTTCTTGCCGGTTTTTCGATAAGCTGGATAAAAATGTTACGGGTCTCTTTGCTTTCACTCATTTCATTCACCTTCCCTTCTATGGCTTGTTTGGTTTCTATTAAGGAAGGGGTAAACAGCCAGACAGGAACCGGACTTGCGGAATATTCCTTCGGGTTGCAGCCGAACTCTTTTCTAAATGCCCGCTGGTATCCGTCAACACTTCCGTATCCCATGTCCATGGCGACATCCAGAATGGTCACTTGTTCATCTCTCAGTTTCAAAGCGGATTTTGACAGTCTCAGGCGCCTGATGTAAACTGCCGGCGTCATATTCAGATACTTCAGGAACAACCGTCTTGCATGCCACGGCGAAAATGACGACGCTTCAGCAAGATCATTGATCGTGATATCCTCATGAATATGTTCGCGGATATAGTCCTGCATTTTTCTGACCGATTCTCTCTGTTCGTCCATCTG
This sequence comes from Lachnospiraceae bacterium, assembly GCA_024691045.1. The sequence goes on from JAILOC010000109.1 coordinate 3,343, forward strand.
CTCAACTCCTTGTGAGCAGATAATACTCTGTCACAGGTTTTTTACTCTCGACTTTTTTTGCTCTCTTACAATTTCGCCTTATGCATATATTTTAACATACACGTTAAATATCTTTTTGGCATAGATAAATCGTGATAAGATGGGTAGTGTGTACTTAAGAAAGAGATAACATGCGCTGAGGATGGAAAATGAAAGAAATAACAATTGACGAGCTTAAGGGTTGGGCCGGTGACACGTATGAGCTGATAGATATCAGGGATGACGGCCTCACTTCATACGGCATGATTCCCGGGGCTGTTCACATATATGTGGATGATCTTGAGACAAGTGAATCTTTGGCTGCAATTCCTCAGGAGAAGAAGCTGGTCTTTTACTGTGAGATAGGACGAATGTCGAAAGAGATCGATGATACCCTTGATCATCTTAAGAGCAGGGATTGCTACAGTCTTTCCGAAGGGTATGTCGGGTACATCAGATCCGGAATGACCGCCCCGGCGGATAAAGAAGAGAAAAGAAAACGTGCCGAAGAGAGTATACAGAAAAAGTTCCACAAGCAGCTGTTTTCGCCGTTCGCAAAGGCTTGTAAGACATATAAGTTGATCGAAGACGGGGATCGTATTGCCGTATGTATATCAGGCGGTAAGGATTCCATGCTTATGGCCAAGCTTTTTCAGGAGATCAAAAACCACAGGCAGAAGGAATTTGAACTGACTTTCCTTGTGATGGATCCCGGATACAACAGGGAAAACAGGGCACTGATCGAAAGCAATGCGGAAGCACTCGGAATACCGATCACTGTTTTCGAGAGCACAATTTTTGATACGGTTGATACGATAGAAAAAAATCCATGTTATCTGTGTGCCAGGATGAGGCGCGGATATCTGTACAGCAAGGCAAAAGAACTCGGATGCAACAAGATAGCTCTGGGTCATCATTATGATGATGTTATCGAAACGATCCTGATGGGAATGATCCATGGCGCCCAGATACAGACAATGATGCCGAAACTCCACAGTACCAATTTCGAGGGCATGGAGCTTATCAGACCGATGTATCTTGTCAGGGAGGCCGATATCTGCGCATGGAGAGATTACAATGACCTGCATTTTCTTCAGTGTGCCTGTCATTTTACGGACACCTGCACCACCTGTCATGAGGATGGTACGACATCGAGCAAGCGTCTTGACACTAAGAAACTCATCGCGGAGCTGAAGAAGACGAATCCGTATATCGAGTCCAATATTTTCAGAAGCGTGGAGAATGTCAACCTGGACACCGTAATTGAGTATAAGAAAGACGGAGTAAGACACAACTTCCTCGATGAATACTGAGGCAGAAGAGCCCGTCACGGAAAGGAATAAAAATGGGATATGAGGAAAAAGCCAGAGCAAATCACCGGAACGGAAATAATTGTTCGGTCAGCCTCTTTAAGGCCTTTGCAGATAAGCTGGGTATTTCGGAGGAGGAAGCTGCTCAGATGGCTCCTGCACCGAGATCTGAAGGCGGAAAATGCGGCGGATATTTAGCGGGGCGTAAACTGTTGGAAAAGTTAAAGCCCGAAGCTGTGGAGGAATTTGAAAAACGTTTCCATGAACAGAACGGTGATGACAGATGCGCCGAACTGATCATGAAGAGAAGGCTGCAAGGAAAGAACTGTAACGACCTGGTTGGTGAGACAGCAGAGATAATAGAATCAATGCTCGGATGATTTTGATTGTGCGATTCTGTGTGGTGCTTATGCGGTTTTGGACGAAGAACTGGCTTTCTCCGATTGGCACAATTTTTAGCCTGATAAACAGATCATTTTGAATAATTGACGTATAGAAGAAGGGTGTTACTATGAAGAAATCTGTTTATTTTATCGTGCAAACAGTTTGATTACCCTAAATACATACTTGAGATGTTTGGTGCGGATATAAAGATGTCAGAGCAATTTTCAAGAACCGAATTACTGCTGGGAAAGCCTGCATTGGAACGCCTGTCCGGATGCCGTGTTGCGGTATTTGGAATAGGCGGTGTCGGCGGATATGTATGTGAAGCGCTCGCACGAAGCGGCGTCGGAACTCTGGATCTGATAGATGATGACAAGGTATGCCTTTCGAATATTAACCGTCAGATCATAGCGACTACCAAGACCGTCGGGAAATATAAGACCGAAGTCATGAAAGAGCGTATTCTGGATATCAATCCGGAAGCAGTGGTCAATACATATAATTGCTTTTTCCTTCCGGAAAATGCATCGGACTTTCCATTTGATGAATATGATTATGTTGTTGATGCAATCGATACCGTCACTGCAAAGATCGAACTGGTAATGCAGTGTAATAAGGCCGGCGTTCCGATCATGAGCTCCATGGGTGCCGGAAATAAGCTTGATCCAACCATGTTTCGTGTGGCTGATATCTATAAGACCAACATGGATCCTCTTGCAAAGGTTATGCGACGCGAATTAAAAAAGAGAGGCATCAAAAAGCTGAAAGTTGTCTATTCGGAGGAAAAACCCATTCTCCCTGCAGGTGATGCGGCTGACGGCATGCAAGCCGGTTGTGCGGATCCTGCAGAAACGGACAGTATGCATTCGGCACGCAGAAGCATCCCGGGAAGCACGGCATTTGTGCCTTCCGTTGCGGGACTGATCATTGCCGGAGAGGTGATCAGGGACCTTGCGGGTATGCACTAAAGGAATCGTATCTGCACGGCTGAATTTATACCATGGATCTACTTTTTGGCCGGTACTGTTCATGATAAAATATTCAGGGGGGTGAAAATGTATCTGGGAGTATAAGTAAATGGCGGATTATAAGGAAAGCAAGGATAATCCTTTACACAAAGAATATGGCATGTGGAGTAATACATGCTATATCGTTCGTAAAATGGCTGAATATCAGCCTTCTGTACTTTTTCTGATGGTGCTTGGCTTTGTGGCCAAGTCTGTCTTTCCCTATTTCATGGGAATTTTCGGCAAATACGTAATTGATATCATACAAGCC
>JAILOC010000137.1 GCA_024691045.1 Lachnospiraceae bacterium
CATTACATTCATGTTCGGTGCAAAGGCAGCTCCCGCATACGTAATTGCTCAGGATATCATCCACCTCATCCTCTGCCTGCAGGAACTCATTAACAATGATCCCGACGTAAGCCCGTACATCAAGGTTGTCATGGTCGAGAATTACAATGTAAGCTATGCGGAGAAGATGATCCCCGCCTGCGATATCTCCGAGCAGATTTCCCTTGCATCCAAGGAAGCATCCGGAACCGGCAACATGAAGTTCATGTTAAACGGTGCACTTACACTCGGAACCATGGACGGAGCTAATGTTGAGATCGTAAAGGAAGTCGGAGAAGACAACGCATTCATCTTCGGTATGAGTTCCGACGAAGTCATCGGATTCGAGAATAACGGCGGATACGATCCCATGCAGATCTTCAACAACGATCCCGATATCAGACGCGTTCTCATGCAGCTGATCAACGGAACCTATTCGCCCGACACCGAGCTGTTCAGACCTCTTTACAACAGCCTTCTGAACACCCAGTGCACTTCAAAGGCAGATACCTATTTCATCCTCAAGGATTTCAAGTCCTACTCGGATGCAAGGGCAAGGATCGTTGATTTCTACAACGATCAGGCTAAGTGGGCACACAGTGCGATCCTCAATGTAGCATGCTCGGGCAAGTTCACATCAGACAGAACCATCCAGCAGTATGTGGATGAGATCTGGCACCTGGATAAAGTAGTTCTTTCAAGGAAGAAATCTTCCAAATCAGATAAATGATAAATTAGTTACCGGAGTAGCTGATACTGCTCCGGTACATTTTCGAGGAGAAACAAATGATCAGATTAACAGACGGCGGAGCATATCTCATTAACGGAACCGAGCTTGTTGAAGACGGCGCAGAAGCTCAGGCAAAGGTTACATCCCTTACAGGAAGTGCTCCGGACAAAGAAACTGCCAGAAGGCAGACCATGGCATACGGCATCCTGGAGAAACACAACACTTCGGGAAATATGGATCAGCTTAAGATCAAGTTCGATTCGCTCGCAAGCCATGACATCACCTTCGTAGGCATCATCCAGACCGCAAGGGCATCGGGCCTTGAGAAGTTCCCCATCCCCTATGTTCTTACCAACTGCCACAACTCTCTTTGTGCTGTAGGCGGAACCATTAACGAGGATGACCATGTCTTCGGTCTCTCCGCTGCAAGAAAGTACGGTGGAATCTACGTTCCTCCTCACCAGGCGGTCATCCACCAGTTTGAGCGTGAGATGATGGCAGGCTGCGGAAGAATGATCCTCGGATCCGATTCACACACCAGATACGGTGCACTCGGAACCATGGCAATGGGAGAGGGCGGTCCGGAGCTTGTCAAGCAGCTTCTCGGACAGACCTATGATGTTGCAATGCCCGGCGTTGTAGCCATCTATCTTACAGGTGCTCCCAGAAGAGGCGTCGGACCTCAGGACGTTGCCATCGCTATCATCGGTGCGGTATTCGCAAACGGATACGTCAAGAACAAGGTAATGGAATTCGTGGGACCCGGCGTTGCAAATCTTTCCGAAGATTTCCGTATCGGCGTCGATGTAATGACTACAGAAACGACATGTCTGTCATCTATTTGGGTAACCGATGACAATACCAGGGAGTTCCTTGAAATCCACGGACGCGGCGATGCATACTCAAAGCTCGATCCCGGAGCTGTTGCATATTATGACGGAGCGGTTGTTGTTGATCTTTCCGAGATCAAGCCTATGATCGCAATGCCCTTCCATCCCAGCAATGCTTTTACCATTGACGAGTTCAATGCTAATCCCGAAGACATCATCCACGAGACCGAGGAAAGAGCCAAGGTTTCATTCGGTGACAAGGTCGAGTTCGAGCTTATGTCCAAGCTTCGTGACGGAAAGTTCCATGTAGATCAGGGAATCATCGCGGGCTGTGCAGGCGGCGGATTTGAAAATATCTGTGCCGCAGCGGATATCCTTAACGGTGCTTCGATCGGAGACAGAGAGTTTACCCTCAGCGTATATCCCGCATCAATGCCCGTATATATGGAGATCATCAAGAACGGCTGCGCTGCGAAGATCCTCGAGACAGGTGCGATCCTCAAGACCGCATTCTGCGGACCCTGCTTCGGCGCAGGAGACACTCCTTCCAACAACGCATTTTCCATCCGTCATTCAACCAGGAACTTCCCCAACAGAGAAGGCTCCAAGGTTCAGAACGGCCAGGTTGCATCCGTCGCACTCATGGATGCGAGAAGTATCGCGGCTACCGCTGCAAACGGCGGAGTGCTCACAAGTGCGGAGAACTTCGAGTGCACATATAACAAATATCAGTATCACTTTGATGCAGGCATCTATCAGAAGAGAGTATTCGATTCAGGGAATGTCGCAGATCCCGACGAGAAGCTCATTCTCGGTCCCAATATCAAGGACTGGCCTAAGATGCCCGCACTTCAGGATAATCTCCTCATCAAGGTAGTATCGGAGATCCACGATCCCGTCACCACCACCGATGAGCTTATCCCCTCCGGAGAGACCTCAAGCTACAGATCGAATCCCCTCGGACTTGCGGAGTTCGCACTTTCAAGAAAGGATCCCGAGTACGTGGGACGTGCCAAGGAAGTACGTGCGCAGGAGGAAAAGAGAGAAGAGGGAACCTCATTCGCACAGATGAGCGATGAGGTTGCAAAGGCTGTGGAGACCGTTAAGAAAACCTTCGCTGATGTATCCGAATCCAACACCGGAATCGGTTCAACAATATTTGCCGTAAAGCCCGGTGACGGTTCCGCAAGAGAGCAGGCTGCATCATGCCAGAGAGTTCTCGGCGGATGGGCCAACATAGCAAACGAGTACGCTACCAAGAGATACAGATCAAACCTCATCAACTGGGGTATGCTTCCCTTCATCGTTCCTGCGGGAGACCTTCCCTTCAAGAACCTTGATTACATTTTCGTTCCCGGCATCAAAAAGGCAGTCACAGACAAGGCTGACAGCGTAAAGGCATACACCGTTGATGCCGCATCCGGTCAGATGAAGGAATTCAAAATGACCCTCGGAAGCCTTACCGATGAGGAAAGAGAGATCATTCTTAAGGGATGTCTCATCAATTACAACAGGAGATAAGATGGAATTAGGCAAGACAGTATCCAATCCCATGCTTGTAGGCGCAATGCAGCTTATCAAGTCTGACGGAAACAATCCCGATCCCGCGCACCAGGTAATGTTCCTCGAGCAGCTCGACAGTGCGGAGCTCCTTGCTCCCGCCGAGGTGAAGGCTGAGGTCGGACCTGACGGCGAGAAGCTCATGGACAGAAAGCATACTGTACGTTTTCCTGTTCTTACGGGTGCGGACGGCAGGAGATTTTTCGTTGTGTTCACCGATAACGCCGCACTTGAGAAGGCGAGAACACTTGAAGGCGCATCCAAGCTTCCCGAGGAATTTGTCTCGGAAGCAGTCACCGTAAAGCTTGCGGATATGGCGAAGTTTATTTTGACTCCCGGTCCGGACGGCTCCGAAAACACCACGTACGGAATAGTCATCAATCCGTTCATGGAAAACATCGTGATCCCAAAGAGCCTCATGATGAACATAGTTGCAAAGAGAGCGCAGGAAGCAAGAGCAAGGCTTGAAAGGGCAACGAAGAAAATGGAAGCCATGGAAGGCGGGGATATCATTCAGTTTCCCACCGGAGAAAAAAAGGAAGATGACTAATCATCCCGGGTAAATATGCCGATATAAAGAGCAGAAGCAAAACAGCCTCTGCTCTTTTGCTTTGAAAAATCTCACAGACAGGAAAGCAGACGCAGAAAGGATTCACAGGACCGGCCACGGTCCGGGAGTGCAGCTCCGGAATCCCGGAGAGCGTTATTTTTGTTGCTTTTTTCTGTGGTCAAAAAAGAAAGGAGAACATATTGAAGATTGATGGTTCGGTCACAGGAATGGAGTCCGAACGCAGCTTTAGTGCTGTGAACTATTCAGCAAGGAGCTTTAAGACGACGGAGGTCGCAAATGATCCTGTGAAAGGAGGATTGTCAAAACAGGGTTCGTTCCTCGATACGCTTCTCGGAAAGTACGACAGTTCCGGAAAGGAGGAGGCCGGTGAAACGGATGAGGCAGCCGGTGAAAAAGAAGAGATCACATTTGATGATATGATCGGAAAGCTGTCTGTCGGAAGATATCCCGGTATAAATGTCCCACAGCGCAGCTACCCTTCGGAAAACATGTATATCGACCGTATGTCGGTGCTTTACATCTTTTCCCTTTTATTTGAGGATTTCAGGGAAAGGATAAAGGAGATGATGGCGGGATGCACAGGAAGATATAATGATGCTCAAAAAACCGCACCAAAATACAGTGATGCTTACAGTGGCGGAGGAATGGGCTTTTCATCCGTGAAGCTTGTCAGAACCGATTATGTACAGGATAGTTTTTCTTTTGAATCCGAGGATACGAGCTTTACCGCGAAGGGTAAAGCCATATGCAAAGACGGAAGGGAGATAGAGTACAGCATAAACGTGGGCATGAGCAGACGATTTGAAAGTTTTGCGGAAAAGCTTCTTAATGCCGGGGATGTTCACTGCATCGATCCTCTCGTCATAAATCTTGGCAGCAATGTTACATCGGTCACGGACCGGAATTTCTATTTTGATCTGGACGGCGACGGGGAGAAGGAATACATCAGTTCTCTTACGAAAGACAGCGGGTTCCTTGCACTTGATAAAAACGGCGATGGAGCGATAAATGACGGGACAGAACTGTTTGGAACAAAGACCGGCAACGGCTTTAAGGAGCTTTCCGCTTACGATGACGACAGGGACGGATGGATCGATGAAGATGACGATATATTCGACAAGCTTAAAGTATGGGTCAGAGATCCTGCGGGGGACAGACTGCTTTCCCTGAAGGATGCCGGCGTCGGTGCGATAAATCTTATGAATGCGAATACGGAGTTTTCCCTGAAGAATGAGATGAACAGGACGAATGCGATAGTAAGGTCATCCGGAATGTTTTTGTATGAGGACGGAAGAGCCGGGACTCTTCAGCAGATCGATCTGGTCAGTTAATGGACTTTTGGACCGCATAAGTGGTACAATACACCCGTGTGTTTGAAGTACGGGAGATGAGATGGGGCGTATGAAAAGACATACAATTTCATACGTCTCATTTTTATTGTGTCAGATATTTGTGCTGGGTGCATGCTCCGATAACGTATCGATAAGCGGAAGAAGCATGGAGCCCGTAGCGGTGCTGGATTTTACCGTTCCCTCATCGGCTCCGAATATCATGTCAGACCTGGGAGGTTATTCGCTTAATTCGGAGAAATACGCATACCTTAGGATTAATGAAAACGCAGGACCGGTCGAAGCCTTCCGCATTGTTGATATGGAATCGGAACAGACTGCTTTTGAGGGAGTGTTCTTGCAGGCGAAGAACAATTCCTCCCTTCTGGTCGCGGATTTTTCGGATCTGAAGGAAGAAGGTTATTACCGCGTGGAATGTGAGACGTACGGCTGCTCCGAGGTTTTCCGCATCTCGGGAGATCTGTACGGCAGACTGTCCGAAGATGCGAAGACACATATCATGGAAGGCTGCAGGGATCTGAGTGCGGATCCGCAAACGGTTCTGGATTATCTGCAGACGTATGAATGGTTCGGTGAGATACTTTCAGATACCGGGGAGGATGCCGGTACGGATGTGATCTCCGGAGCGCCCGATGAACTTATCTGTGTGCGCGACTGGATATCCGGCAGGGATTATGAAGGGAGCGTCGGCACCGAGGCGGTTATTTATTCCGCTATATTGGCTAAGTTCAGTTTCCTGTACAGGAATTATGACAGCGCTCTTGCCACCGAATGCTTGCAGAAGGCATCATCCATTTATTCCCAGAGCGGAAATGTTGTAAGGAGCGATTCGGCGACATTCAGGGCGCTTGCGGAGCTTTACAGGGCATCCGGTGAAAGCACTTACGAAGCCGGGCTGGCCGGCTATAAGGAATATTTCTCGTCCGGGGATGTACATCCGGATGAGGGATATATGTACGGAGCGATGACATACATCGTCACGAGGCAGACGGTTGATAAGGAGCTGTGCGATATGCTGGTGGATTCGATCCTGGCCGATGCACAGTCGATCAACAACCGCAAAAGAGAGATCACCGATCCGATGTATTCGCAGACCGGCGGAAGCGATGAAATGATCGGTTATATCAGGACCCTTATGTGTGCCAATTATATCCTCAAGGGGTATGAATATGACCGCACCATGCAGATGATGCTTCATTATCTTTCGGGCCTCAATGTCGAGTCATCCGCGTATGAACCCGAAGCCGGATCCGAAGGTGTATACTACCTGATCTACAGCTGCATGGCAGCTCTGGAAAAGGAAGGAAAACTATAATTAACAGAAAGTCAATAGATGTAGGTGAACTAAAATGATCAGACTGGTACTTACCGCAATATATGTTGGTCTTTTCCTTATTCTCACGATACCTCTTATGATCGTGTGTGCGATAATGAGGATATTCAATCCCTCCGGAGCCGATAAACTTGCCAATGCAACGGTCATGTGGGGATTCAGGAGTGTCAGCCATGTCTGCGGTATCAGGCTTGAGGTCAGGGGCATGGAAAAGGTTCCGAAGGACGGAGCGCTTCTGTATGTCGGAAACCACAGGAGCCTGTTCGATATAGTTGTCGGATACCCACTTTGCAAATGCCCCACGGGAGTTATTGCAAAAAAGTCAACAAAGAAGATCCCGCTTCTCAACATATGGATGATCCTTCTCCGCTGCCTGTTCCTTGACAGAAGCAATACCAAAAAGGGTCTTCAGGTAATTCTCGAAGCGATTGAGATGGTCAAGACCGGAACCTCAATACTGATTTTCCCCGAAGGCACCAGAAACAAGGATATTGATTCGGATAAGCTTCTTCCGATGCATAACGGAAGCTTTAAGATAGCGACTAAGGGAAATGTCCTTATCCAGCCCATGGCCATAGTCGGAACCGACCACATCATGAAAAAGCACCTGATGAAGGGTTCCTTTGTCATTGTGCAGTTCTGTGACCCTGTGGACCCTAAAACCCTGGACAAGGAAACCCTCAAAAACATCGGCGGATACGTGGGCGGAATCATAGAAGAAGCCTACGCGGAGATCAAGGCGGATTGGTCCCCGACTGGACATTAAGGCCGTTTTGTGGTAAAGTCAGTGCGTATGTAAAACTTTGTACCATTCAAAGAGGTTTTCATGGAACAGTACCTTATTCACGGTGGAAATTCACTGGTAGGAGAGGTTGAGATCGGCGGAGCGAAGAATGCTGCTCTTCCTATACTCGCCGCTTCTATTATGACCGACGAAACCGTTCATATAGACAATGTTCCCGATGTCCGTGACACAAACGTGCTCATGGATGCAATGGGAAGCATAGGCATCATAATCAATAAAGAAAACCGTCACAGAGTCACCATCAATGCTGCAGGCATCAGTTCCACGGTGGTCTGTGATGAGAATATCAAGAAGATCAGAGCTTCTTATTATCTGATCGGTGCAATGCTTGGAAAGTACAAGCATGCCGAGGTCACTCTCCCCGGAGGATGTGATATCGGATGCCGTGCCATCGATCAGCATATCAAAGGCTTTAGGGCACTCGGAGCCGAAGTTGTTCTCGAACACGGAATGATCAAAACAAGAGCCGAACATCTGACGGGCAGCCATATTTATATGGACGTCGTCAGCGTCGGTGCGACTATTAATATAATGCTTGCGGCTTCCATGGCCGAAGGCAAGACCATTATCGAGAACGCGGCCAAGGAGCCCCATGTCGTTGATGCCGCTAACTTCCTTAACTCCATGGGTGCCAACATCAAGGGTGCGGGTACCGATGTCATCCGTATCAAGGGTGTGCAGAAGCTCCACGGAAGTGATTATGCGATAGTTCCCGACCAGATCGAAGCAGGAACCTTTATGCTGGCTGCAGCCGCAACCAGAGGAGATATCACCGTTAAGAATGTAATTCCCAAGCACCTCGAGTCCATCACCGCTAAGCTTCTCGAGATCGGATGCGAGGTAATGGAACAGGGAGACCAGGTCAGGGTTGTATGTTCGAGACCTCTCAGACATACGCATATCAAGACCCTTCCCTATCCCGGCTTCCCCACCGATATGCAGCCTCAGATAACCGTAGTGCTCGGACTTTCCGAAGGAACCAGCATCGTTACCGAGAGCATATTTGAAAACAGATTCAAGTATGTTGATGAGCTGATAAGGATGGGAGCAAGCATCAAGGTAGAAGGCAATACCGCCATCATTGACGGAGTATCCAAATATACCGGAGCCGGAATCGCCGCACCCGACTTAAGAGCCGGAGCAGCCCTTGTACTTGCCGCACTGGCAGCGGAGGGAGAGAGCGTGGTCGACAATATCCGCTACATCCAGAGAGGATACGAGGACTTCCATCTCAAGCTTAAGAATCTCGGTGCCGATATCAAGGTTGTCGACAGGGAAAATGATTACCGCGGCTTTAAGCTGATGACCGGCTGAGCGATAAAACATATTGACAATGACCTGCGCTTATAGTAGGTTCATATATAAGTTAATAAGTCTCTTATTCAGAGTTGGCAGAGGTACATAGGACCGATGAAGCCACGGCAACCCCTTAACAGGAAGGTGCCTGCCTGAGCGATATTTCGAACAATAAGAGGATGAATAGATATATTTTGAATCCGCTTCTTGTTTGAAGCGGTTTTTTTATTGTCTGTCCTCTGACTTAACGAAGCAGTTGTGGACTATATGTCCGGAAAGGAACAATATGGAAAAAATACTTTTCACTTCCGAATCTGTAACGGAAGGACATCCCGACAAGATCTGTGACGCTGTTTCCGATGCGATCCTCGATGCAATGGTAGAGCAGGATCCCATGAGCCGTGTAGCATGTGAGACCGCAACCTGTACAGGGTTCGTTCTCATCACCGGTGAGATCACGACCAAGGCAAATGTCGATATCCAGGCTATCGCAAGAAAGACCATTGTTGATATCGGATATGATTCATCCGAAAAGGGCTTCGACGGAAATACCTGTGCCGTGCTTGTTGCACTCGATAAGCAGTCTCCCGATATCGCCATGGGCGTCGATAAGGCTCTCGAAGCAAGAGAGAACCAGATGAGCGACGAGCAGATCGAAGCTATCGGTGCCGGCGACCAGGGTATGATGTTCGGCTATGCAGTTAACGAAACTCCCGAGCTTATGCCTTACCCCATATCTCTTGCACATAAGCTTACAAGAAAGCTTACCGAAGTAAGAAAGAACGGAACCCTTCCTTATCTCAGGGCGGACGGAAAGAGCCAGGTATCTGTTGAGTATGATGCTGAAGGAAAGCCTGTAAGACTCGAAGCTGTCGTTCTTTCTACCCAGCACGACGACAAGGTTACCCAGGAGCAGATCCACGAGGATATCAAAAAGTATGTATTCGATCCCGTTCTTCCGGGGGAAATGATCGATGAGAATACCAAGTTCTTCATCAATCCCACCGGAAGATTCGTTATCGGCGGACCCAACGGTGATGCCGGACTTACCGGAAGAAAGATCATCGTTGACACCTACGGCGGATACGCACGTCACGGCGGCGGCGCATTCTCCGGAAAGGACTGCACCAAGGTGGACAGAAGCGCAGCTTACGCTGCAAGATATGTGGCAAAGAATATCGTTGCGGCAGGCATTGCAGACAAGTGCGAGATCCAGCTTTCATATGCCATCGGCGTAGCACAGCCCACCTCCGTAATGGTAGATACATTCGGAACCGGCAGGATCGATGATGAGAAGCTTGTCGAGATCGTAAGAGAGAATTTCGATCTTCGTCCCGCAGGAATCATCAAGATGCTCGATCTCAGAAGACCCATCTACAAGGCTACATCCGCTTACGGTCACTTCGGACGCACCGATGTCGATCTTCCCTGGGAGAAGACCGATAAGGCGGAGTTTTTAAAGGGATATCTTAAATGAAATATGATTATCTGATAGTCGGAGCCGGCCTCTTCGGTGCGGTATTTGCTCATGAGGCTGCTTCCAAAGGAAAAAAATGTCTCGTGATCGACATGCGTGACCATATCGCGGGTAATATCTACACATCGGAAGAGCACGGGATCAACGTGCATAAATACGGTGCGCATATATTCCATACTTCCGATAAGAGGGTGTGGGACTATGTGAATGAGTTCGCAGAATTCAACAACTTCATCAACGCTCCCGTTGCAAAATACGGTGATGAACTTTACAATCTTCCGTTCAACATGAACACATTCAGTAAGATGTGGGGAATCCAGACACCGGAAGAAGCAAAGAAGATCATCGACGAGCAGAAGAAGGACGGCTTTAAGGAGAATCCCGAAAATCTGGAAGAGCAGGCCATATCGCTTGTCGGAAAAGATATCTATGAGAAACTGATCAAAGGCTACACCCAGAAGCAATGGGGAAGAAAATGCACGGAGCTTCCGGCATTCATAATCAAAAGGCTTCCCGTTAGATTTACTTTTGATAATAACTATTTCAATGACAGATATCAGGGAATACCGATCGGCGGTTATACGAAGCTTGTAGAGAACATGCTGAAGGGCGTGGATGTAAAGCTCGGTGTGGCATATAAGGACTTCATAAAGGAAGCGTCGGATGATACCTTCGATAAGGTGATCTACACAGGTCCCGTTGACGAGTACTTTGATTTCAAACTCGGAACGCTCGAATACAGATCGCTTCGTTTTGAAGAAGAGTATATGCCTGACTGTGATAACTTTCAGGGTAATGCCGCGGTCAATTACACATCCGCGGATGTGCCCTATACCAGGATCATAGAGCATAAGCATTTCGAGTTCGGCGTAGGCGCCGGCACTGTCATAACGAGAGAATACCCGAGCGAGTGGAAGCCGGGTGACGAACCTTATTATCCGGTCAACAACGACAGGAACAATGCGCTGTATGAGCAGTACAAGGCACTTGCGGATGAAGAGAAGAATGTTATCTTCGGAGGAAGGCTCGGCGTATATAAGTACTTCGATATGGACAAGGTCATAGCATCTTCGCTTGAACTTGCCGAGAAAGAATTGTAAAACAGGGGGCGGCTTAAGCAGTTTCGCTGCTGTTTCAAAAAATTATGCCCTGCGGGATTATCCGCAGGGCTTTTGCTTTGGGTTTTCGTCAGCAGCTGAAGTTGAACATCATTCCGCTGTATATGCTGGAAGTGTAGGGCGATGAGAAATTGTGTCCCGGATTCTTGTAAGCGACCACCTTGCGGTTTACATACTGCATGGGATCGAGGGAAACCTGTGCGCTCTTTTTCATCATTGAGTTCGAGAAGTCCTTGAGTGTGCTGAAGGTCTTTCCGATATCATTGCTTTCACCGGCTACGCTTCTGAGCTTGCTCTTATCGATGGAGAGAGATCCGCCCGATTCGATGTTTATACCGAGCTCTCCGAGCGCATCCTTATATGCTCCGGTTATTCCGCTGAGTTCGTTGTCGAGAAGCCTTGTCTTGATTCCCTGTCCGGTGTAGGAGTTGACGGCCTTGAGGAATTCGTTGAAGCTTCCGATGAGCTGTCCTACGTTTTCTTCCACGGAATCGATATCGGCCTTTACGCTGATGGTGGTGGGCTTTCCCTCCGGACTTACATCGTTCAGTGTGACTTCATACATCTTGCCGATCGTGAAGTGATTGGATGATGCATGCCTGTCTTCACCGTTTAATGCAAATATCGCATTGGTGGGATAGCTGCTTACTTTATCGAGTCCGAAATAATCAACGGATCCGGAAGCCTTGGAGGTCCTGTCATCACTGATGGAGAAGATGGTATTCTTGCCAAGAGAGATGCCGTTGGAATCGGATACTATCTTTATCGCAGTCTGTGGTCCGCTTTCCTGAATCGATGCGCTGAGACCGATTCCTGCGTTGTTGACAAGCCTTACAAGTCTCTGCTGGATGCTTCTGTTGGATTCACCGTCGGAAATGTGGAACTGGAACTCGTAGTTCATATCTCCTATTCCGACATCGAATGAATAATTATCCTCAGGAAGCGACACGGGAATATCCGAAAGGAACCTTCCTGTGTTTTCCTGTGGAGATGCAAGCTGCTTTACTTCGATATCGAAGGACGGAACGGAATCATTATTGTTATCTCCGATGTAGTCAACCGATACCGTGTCAGTGTTCGTGGATGCGGCATGCTTTTTGTTGAAAGCACCGTCTTCTTCAAGACCTCCGACTTCCGCAAGAGAACTGCGCAATGCTCTGGCGGACTCTTTAAGTCCGATCGCACCGATCTTAGCCTCCTGATCATTTACAGGAAGATACCAGGGAGCATCTTTATTTGCTTTGACAATGGAATTATAAGTACTTCGAAGCTCACTCTTCTTGTGAGTGTCGTACTT
>JAILOC010000194.1 GCA_024691045.1 Lachnospiraceae bacterium
GGAGTCGATGCATGAAATTAACGTAAATGTAATAGTAAAGGGGCTTCAGAAGGGGTGATCACTTTTTCTGAGGCCTTTTTTAAGAAAGAAGGGATAGTTTATGAGCGTCAGAAGAGTCTATGTAGAAAAGAAAAAGCCTTATGCGGTGCAGGCCAAGCACTTAAGACACGATGTCAGGAATTTCCTCGGCATTAAGATCGATGACATAAGAATGTTCATCAGATACGATTCCGAGAATATCTCCGATGAGACATTCGAGACCGCATGCAAGACGGTTTTTTCGGAGCCTCCCGTTGATGATATCTATCAGGAATCTCTTCCCCTTCCCGAGGGAACAAGGGTGTTTTCCGTGGAATTCCTTCCCGGACAGTTTGACCAGAGAGCGGACTCTGCCGTTCAGTGCATTAAGTTCCTCAATGAGAACGAAGATCCCATCATCCAGACCGCTGTTGCATATGCCGTAATCGGTGATATTTCCGACGATGAGTTTGCGCGCATCAAGGGTTATCTCATTAACCCCGTCGACTCCAGGGAAGCCGGGATGGATAAACCTGACACACTTGTCGTAAATTATCCCGAGCCTGAAGATGTCAGGACCTTTGACGGATTTGCCGACAGTCCCGAGGCAGAGCTTAAGAAGCTTTACGATTCTCTCGGACTTGCAATGACCTTCAAGGATTTCCTTCACATTCAGAATTATTTCAAAAATGAGGAGCACCGTGATCCCACCGTTACCGAGATCAGAGTGCTTGATACATACTGGTCCGATCACTGCCGTCACACCACCTTCTCCACCGAACTTACCGGAGTTAAGTTTGATGAGGGTGCATACAAGGCAGCTTTCGAGAAGTCCTTCGAGGAATATATGAACACCAGAAAGGACCTCTTTGCAGATCGTCCCGACAAATTCTCCTGCCTTATGGATCTCGGAACCATCGCAGCAAAGCGTCTCAGGAAAGAGGGCAAGCTCGATGACGAGGAGAAGTCCGATGAGATCAATGCATGCTCCATCGTTGTTCCCGTTGAGATCGAAAAGGACGAAAAAAAAGAGACCGAAGAGTGGCTTGTATTCTTCAAGAACGAGACTCATAACCATCCTACAGAGATCGAGCCCTTCGGAGGCGCAGCTACCTGCCTCGGCGGAGCTATCAGAGATCCCCTTTCCGGAAGAGGATATGTTTATCAGGCTATGCGTGTGACCGGTGCGGCCGATCCCACAAAGCCCGTATCGGAAACGCTTCCCGGAAAGCTTCCCCAGAAGAAACTTGTAAGAACCGCTGCAAGCGGATATTCATCATACGGTAACCAGATCGGTCTTGCTACCGGATATGTCAAGGAAGTATATCATCCCGATTACGTTGCAAAGCGTATGGAGATAGGTGCCGTTATGGGTGCCGCTCCCAGGAAGAATGTAATAAGGGAGAATTCCGATCCCGGAGATATCATCATCCTTCTCGGCGGAAGGACCGGACGTGACGGAATCGGCGGTGCTACCGGTTCATCCAAGGCCCACAATGTAAAGTCCATCGATACATGCGGTGCCGAGGTTCAGAAGGGTAATGCTCCCACCGAAAGAAAGATCCAGAGACTGTTCAGACGTCCCGAGGTCACTAAGCTCATCAAGAAGTGTAACGACTTCGGTGCAGGCGGTGTCAGCGTTGCGATAGGTGAGCTTGCTGACGGACTTATCGTAAACATGGATAAGGTTCCCAAAAAGTATGCGGGACTTGACGGAACAGAGCTTGCCATTTCCGAATCACAGGAGAGAATGGCTGTTGTCGTAGCCCCCAAGGATGTACAGGAATTCCTTAAGTATGCGGGCGAAGAGAACCTTGAAGCTGTCGAGGTTGCCGTTGTTACCGAAGAACCCAGACTCCGTCTTCAGTGGAGAGGCAAGGATGTCGTCAACATCGCAAGAGCATTCCTTGATACCAACGGTGCTCACCAGGAAACTCGGGTAGAGGTTGAATCTCCTTCGGCAGATTCTTACTTTGATAAGTATGCTCTCGATGCGGTTGCTGAGGATGTTAAGAACAGGGATTACGCCAAGGCACTTACCGATACACTTTCCGATCTTAACGAGTGCTCACAAAAAGGACTTGTTGAGATGTTCGACTCATCGATCGGTGCGGGATCTGTTGTAATGCCTTACGGCGGAAAGTACCAGCTCACCGAAGAGCAGGCTATGATCGCTAAGCTTCCCGTTCTCGAGGGCAAGACCGATACCGTGACCATGATGAGCTACGGCTTCGATCCTTATCTTTCAAGCTGGTCACCTTATCACGGTGCTATTTATGCCGTAACCGAATCGCTTGCACGTATCGCCGCAAACGGCGGAGATGTCAGCAAGGTAAGACTTACCTTCCAGGAATATTTCAGACGCATGGATGAGAGACAGACCCGCTGGAGCCAGCCCTTCGCGGCACTCCTCGGATCATTCGATGCCCAGATAGGATACGGACTTCCTTCGATCGGCGGCAAGGACTCCATGTCCGGAACCTTCGGCGACATCGATGTTCCTCCTACGCTTGTTTCGTTTGCGGTTGATATCGCAAGCCTTAAGACGGTCATCACTCCCGAACTTAAAGCTGAAGGCAATAAGCTTGTTCTTTTCACCATTGAGAAGGATGCCGACAAGAAGCCCGTATATGATCAGGTTCTTAAGCTCTATGATTCCGTATATAAGCTCATCTGCGATAAGGCGATCGTCAGCGCCTATGCTCTGGATTCCAAGGGACTTGCCGCTGCGGCAGCCAAGATGGGAATGGGATGCGGACTCGGAGCAAGGATCGATGACAGTGTGGCTGCAGAGAAGGTATTCGGAAACGGTCTCGGAAATATCGTTGCCGAAGTTCCCGCCGATAAGCTTGCACAGGTGCTGGCGGCTGCAGGCACTGAGACAGTCGGCGAAGTCATCGCTTCAGGATTCGAATATGCCGGAAACAAGGTTTCCTATGACGATATCAAAAAGGCATGGACCGGAACACTTGAGAGCGTATTCCATTCTGTATCTACAGATGAGAAAACAAAGGTTGATATTCCCGAGTTTAAGGCTTCCGAAGTATACGTATGCAAGAATAAAGTAGCCAAGCCCACCGTATTCATTCCCGTATTTCCCGGAACCAACTGCGAATACGATTCGGCCAAGGCTTTTGAAAGAGCGGGTGCAAATGCGGATGTACGCGTATTCAGAAATCTCACCGCAGAGGATATCAGGGAGTCTGTCGCAGAATTTAAGAAGGCGATCTCACAGGCTCAGATGATCATGTTCCCCGGCGGATTCTCCTCAGGTGATGAGCCCGACGGTTCGGCTAAGTTCTTCGCAACCGCTTTCAGAAATGCATCCATCAAGGAAGCTGTTGAAGAGATGCTCGATAAGAGAGACGGACTTGTCCTCGGTATCTGTAACGGATTCCAGGCAATCATCAAGCTGGGACTTGTACCTAACGGCAAGATCACCGGACAGACCGCTGATTCACCTACCCTTACCTTCAACACCATCGGCAGACATATCTCCAAGATGGCTTATATCAAGGTTGTATCAAACAAGAGCCCCTGGCTGCAGGAAGCAAGCCTCGGTAATGTATATGCTAACCCCGCATCCCACGGTGAAGGCCGTTTCATAGCACCTGAGAATGTTCTTGATGATCTCTTCAGGAACGGACAGATTGCAACTGTATATTCGGATCCCGAAGGCAACACTTCCATGGACGAGTATTACAACATCAACGGTTCCTTCAGATGCGTCGAAGGTATCACATCACCCGACGGAAGAGTCCTCGGTAAGATGTGCCACTCGGAGCGTATAGGAAACGGCGTAGCGATCAACATCTACGGTGAGCAGGATCTTAAGATCTTCGAATCCGGTGTTAAGTATTTCAAATAACAAACGCAGGCGGGCCGATAATTCATCGGCCCGCAAAATTTTATGAACAGGATAAACTGTGACAATCTGATGGAGGAGATCTTAACGGAGAATGCCGGGCGCGTTCTCCTTCATTCATGCTGCGCTCCGTGTTCGAGCACATGCATCGAAAGACTCTGCGGCAGATGCGATGTCACGGTTTATTATTACAATCCCAACATCGGTGAAGAATCCGAATATCTCAAGAGAAAAGAAGAACAGATTAGACTTATAAACGCATATAATGCAGAGAAGAAGGGAAAGTACGAGATCAAGATCCTTGATGCGGACTATGATCCGGATTCCTTTTACAGGATTGCAAAGGGACTTGAGACCTGTCCCGAGCGCGGAGAGAGATGTCACAAATGTTATGAACTTAGAATGCGAAGAACAGCTGAGGCAGCTCTTGAAAACGGCGGGTTCGATTATTTTGCAACGACCCTCACACTTTCACCACTTAAGGATTCGGAAGCCATAAACCGAATAGGGGCAAGGATTGAAGAAGAGACAGGTATGAAGTACCTGCCCTCCGATTTCAAGAAGAGAAACGGCTTTCTGCGTTCAATAGAGCTGTCGAAGCAGTATGACCTGTACAGACAGGATTACTGCGGCTGCGTCTATTCCAAGGCTGCAAGGAGCTGCTCAAAATGCGGAAATTGCGATGAAGTATAGTTTTATGTATAATCTTTAATAATATGTCGGCCAGCTCCACTTTTTATGAAAGGAACAAATTATGAATTGTCCCAATTGCGGTGCCGGTTTAAAAATTCAAAGCAATAAAGCTGTATGCGAATACTGCGGATATGAAGAGCCTCTTCCCGGAGTTCAGAATTCGGGAAATGATGATTTCTTCAATACGGTGGTTTTCAATGAATCACCCGGTGGTGAGGATATCACTTTGTCCGTTCCCGAGTATGGCATCGGATTTATCATCAGAGCAGGCGAAGCTGTAGCCAAGGATATTCCCGCAGGTGATCATACAATCGTTGTAACCTGTCAGGGAATGACTGAGTACAGATCCGTATACGTCCCAAATGACGGAAGAGCGGTCAAGATATATGTAAGCCGGGCTCCCATGGGGATCAGCGTAAGAGTTGTCAATCCCGGTGACGGAAACGGCTTGAGAGGATCATCTGCCTATATGAGACAGCAGAAGGTTCTTCCCATAATGGCACTTATATTCAGTATCCTGATTCCTCTTGTGGGACTGATCCTTGCTCTTGTGGATATGAGCAATTGCCGAAGAGAAAACAGAAAGCCTGAGGGACTCACCATCGGAGCTTTTGTACTCTCCATTATCAGATTGTTCCTGTCCCTTGCATATTATGTGGTGTTCATTGCGTATCAGATGAGATAATAATGGCCACGGCTGTTATATATATTAGTTTTTGGAGATGCTTATGAAGAAATTACTTGATCTTTTAACGGAAGAAGTCGGCTCTGCTTTTGAAAAAGCCGGATATAAGAAAGAAGCGGGAAGGGTATCTGTTTCAAATCGCCCCGACCTGTGTGAATATCAGTGCAACGGCGCCATGGCTCTTGCAAAAGAATGCAAGTGCGCACCCAAGATGATCGCCGATGCAGTAGTTGAAGTTCTCAAAGACAGTACTGTTTTTGATAGCGTGGAAGCTGTAATGCCCGGATTCATCAACATGAATATCAGCTCGGAATTCCTTGCTAAATATGTAGCCAAAATGGCGGAGGATGCAAAATACGGCGTAGAGCTTCCTGAGTCCAAGACCATCATCGTAGATTACGGCGGGCCCAATATTGCCAAGGCTCTTCATGTAGGACACCTTCGTCCCGCAATCATCGGAGAGAGCATCAAGCGTATCCTTAAGTACATGGGACATAACGTTATCGGAGATGTTCATATGGGAGACTGGGGTAAGCCCATGGGCCTTGTTATGACGGAGATCCAGTGCCGCCAGCCAGGTCTTCCCTATTTTGATGAAAACTTCACCGGAGAATATCCCAAGGAGCCTCCTTTTACCGTAAAGGATCTTGAGGAAATCTATCCCACAGCTTCTGCCAAGAGTAAAGAAGATCCCGATTACAATGCACGTGCACTTGAAGCAACTCTCAAGCTTCAGAGCGGTGTACGCGGATATCGTGCACTCTGGGATCACATCATCGATGTATCCGTTAACGACATGAAGCGCATCTATGAAAAGCTCCATGTTGATTTTGATCTGTGGAACGGCGAGAGTACCGTACAGTACCTCATCCCCGATATGGTTAAGGAGATGAAGGAGAGCGGCGTAGCTTATGAAAGCGACGGTGCCATTGTTATCGATGTTAAAAAAGATACAGATACCAAAGAGATACCTCCCTGCATCGTTCTTAAATCGGACGGAGCGAGCCTTTACAACACCACAGATCTTGCAACCATCAAAGAGCGTGTTGCCAAGTATGATCCCGCTCAGATGATCTATATCACCGACAAGCGCCAGGATCTGTATTTCGAGCAGGTATTCAGGGCTGCTGTTAAGGCAGGCCTTGTTTCCGATAAAGTAACTCTTTCTCACATCGGATTCGGTACCATGAACGGCAAGGACGGTAAGCCTTTCAAAACCCGTGACGGCGGCGTAATGCGCCTTGAAGATCTCATCGGTGATATTCAGAATGAGATGTATAACAAGATCAAAGAAAACAAAGATATCGATGATGCAGAGGCAAGGCAGACTGCAGACATTGTAGGCCTTTCCGCACTCCTTTACGGAGACCTCTCTAATCAGGCTGTTAAGGACTATATCTTCGACATGGAGAGGTTTATATCCTTCGAGGGAAATACCGGCCCCTACATCCTCTATACCATCGTACGTATCAAGTCTATTATTGCAAAGTATCAGGCACAGGGAGGAGACCTCTCAGCCCTTAAGATAGGTGTGCCCGTTAATAATTCCGAGAAAGACCTTATGAAGGCGCTCTCATCCTTCTCACAGGTAATGGAAGTCGCCGAGGCAGAACTTGCACCTCACAGGATCTGTGCATTCATCTATGACCTTGCAAATGCACTTAACTCTTTCTATCACGAGACCAAGATCCTGTCAGAGGAAGATGAAGTTAAAAAGGGAGAGTATATCGCTCTTATTAATTTCACAAAAGAAATGCTTGAGACATGTATCGACATGCTCGGATTTTCTGCTCCCGACAGAATGTAAAAAACGGGACACGGGGACGTTACAACTGTCCCTGTGCCCCTTCTGAAAACCGCATGAATACTGCGTTTTTCGGACACGAAAAAATTTCAAAAAAAATTGAAAATTTTTGTTGACAAGTAGCTATCTAACATGTAGAATAGCCTTTGTCGGTCGGCGAGATAGCCGAACACAAAATGGAATCTTAGCTCAGCTGGGAGAGCATCTGCCTTACAAGCAGAGGGTCATAGGTTCGAGCCCTATAGGTTCCATTTTTTATGGCGAGGTAGCTCAGTTGGCTAGAGCACGCGGTTCATACCCGCGGTGTCGAGAGTT
>JAILOC010000197.1 GCA_024691045.1 Lachnospiraceae bacterium
TATGTCGGATGTTTTCCTTCTCATCCTTAGGGTTTATGGTTTCATTCTTCATGTTATATGCTCCGGCATGCAAAATGATGCTGAAGATACTTTTCTGAACTTTACATCGGCATTTTCCGTCCGAAAGATAACCCTTTTTTAGCAAAAAATATGAAAAAATATTAAATATCAGTTGTTACGGCTGAATATGCTCATCTACAAGTATGTCCACGAAGCGTTCCGTAAGCTCAATCACCAGGACATCGGGAGTGTTTTCCTCCAGAATGGAAGGATCCCAATATTCCTTCGGAACCATTCTGATGGTGTTAAAGTGCTCTCCGAGGAAGTATCTCATGATGTTGCAGAAGGAATCCCTGTATATCACCACATCCCTGCTATCCCTTCCGGGATTCATATATCCGACGATCCCGTTTACATCATCCGAGATTATCTGCATACCCTCCACAGGATATCCATGGAATACATAATCCGTATCATTAAATAGATCGCTGGCCCCGAGATTCATAAGATTGGTCAGATCTCCCCAGGTTTGGTACCTTTCGACCCTCTCGCGGTCCCTTTCGTCTGCCGGGGGCATCTCTATACCGAGCTCTCTCAAAAGTGCCCTCGAGCCGATATACCCTCCCAGATAATTCCAGTGGGTATCCAGATGATAGTACATGGGCTCATCGGGATGCCCTTCCTTGTACTCAAGCATATCCTCATATGCCCACACGACACGGATATCGGTATTTGCCCTGAGATAATCCACGAGCTGGTCGGTATTGCATCCGCCGCCCTGTCTGTAGGTCTGATATTCATCGGGCATATACTCGCTGTAAACTCTCTCTTTATTGGGAGCTATGAAAAGGACAAATTCACATCCATGCTCATTGCACCATGCCTTGGTCGCTTCGAGACTTGCCGCAGCCTGCATAAGTTCCTCATCGGTGAATTTTTCAATCCCCTTGAACTGTCCGATGCTTATTCCGTTTCCGATATTTTCGGCGTTATAGAACAGCCATCCGTCTTTTCCGACGATCGTAGCGGCACTTCCCTCCCCGAGAAGCTGATATGAGATCCTGCTGTTGAGGGTTATGAGCTTGCTCCTGAAGGGGAAGTTATCGTTATAATATGCCTCGTATTCCAAAGGGTAATCATCGATCGTCTCTAGTGAAAAGACAGGTTTTTCCGCAAGATTCCTGTTCTCGAAATTGACTGTATCGACCTTAGATCCGATGAGCATATAAAGGAGAGGAAATCCGATAATGAATCCCCAGAAGGTTATATGCACGAATACGAGCCTCATATTCAGTTTTCCGCTCTTGTTTTCTTTCATCTATACTTATCGGGCTTTGACAGCCCTCCGGGATCACTTATATCTGCTTATCAGCTTTTTAGGATCTTCATCATTCAAAATCATTAACTCTATATCAAGCTTCTTGATCTTGTCACGTACAAAGCTGTTGCCATAGCCACCCGTCACATGATCTACGCGCAGGTCTCTCAGCCTTTTCAGTTCACCCAGAGTGTCCATGACATGATCGCTTTGTATATCAGCCAGCACTCTTATCACACCGTAGTCGTACATCTGAATGATCTCATACTCTATTGCAGAACGAAGTGCATCGTAACTTTCCAACTTATCCTTAAGCCCCGTCAGTGCCTTCATGGCTTCATAGATATTGTTCACATACGAGACTGATGACTGACCTCTGGATACGGAAGCAGGTGAAGCGGAATACCAATAAAGAGTATCCTCGACCGCTCCGATACTTTTCGCATAAGCGATAAGCTCAACAAGAGTCTCCGAATCTTCAAGAATGCAATTTTCGCGGAAATGTATGCCGTTATCGAAAAACAATTCCCTTCTGAAAAGCTTCGACCAAAGATATCCGCCCGCCACGATCAAGCCGATCCTCTTATTATCATCCAAAGTACCTCTCAGCTCACGTCCGGTATGCAGGGTGGCTTTGTCATCCCTTTCATTGAAGTAGCCGCAATCCACAAAATCGTGGTTGCCCCTCTCAAGTTCATCAACTAGCTTTCCCAAAAATGCCGTGTGAATGTAGTCATCACTGTCGACGAAAGCAAGATAATCTCCGAGAGCATACTGAAGAGCTATATTCCTTGCCCCACCGGCTCCGCGGTTTTCATCATTGCAAATGGCCATGATCCTGTCCGGATCCGTCTGTTCAAGCTTCAGCATAAGATCTCTGGAAGAGTCGGTTGATGCATCATCCACCATTATTATCTCCAGATTGCGATATGTCTGGTTCAGTATGCTGTTTATGCATCTTTCCAGCGTGTGTTCGGCATTGTAGACCGGAACAATCACGCTTACCAGTTTTCCGGATGACATATCATTCCCCTCATGAGTCTATGTGAACCTTCGGTTTACGGCCTGTCCGTGACTCAGAACCTGAAATAAATAAACGGATTATAAGTATTGCTTGCAAGGAGCATGATGCAGGTTCCAAAAACGAACGCGCACCATATATATCTTACGACAGGGTTCTCGATAACCTTCTTTACGGCGGGCACCTTGGCAGGAATCAGCTGAAGGAGACCTGCACCGAGGATGCCGAGTACCGCGATGATCATGCACCTGCGGGACATCATCTCACCGAGCGAGTAGTACTTTGTAAGTCCGGGCGTGAACATCTTCGAGGCGATGATGAACGCATTCTTAAGCCCGCCTACGCGGAAGAACACCCAGCCGAGGTTAACAACGAAGAATGTGTAGACCCACGCCAGTGGCTTGCACTTTTCAAGAACTTTCGAAAAGCCCAGACGCTCAATCACACGGAAGAAACCGTGATATATTCCCCAGAATATGAAAGTAAATCCCGCACCGTGCCAAAAGCCGGTCAGGAAGAATACGATCATCAGGTTCACATAGGACCTGAACTTGCCCTTGCGGTTTCCGCCGAGAGGAATGTAGAGGTACTCCCTGAACCATGTTCCCAGCGAAATATGCCATCTTCTCCAGAACTCGGAGATTGACTTGGACATATAGGGGTAATTGAAGTTCTCCAGGAATTCGAAGCCGAACATCTTGCCGAGTCCGATGACCATATCTGAATAGCCCGATAAATCGTAGTAGTTCTGATTGGTATATTGGATCTATGTAACCAA
>JAILOC010000049.1 GCA_024691045.1 Lachnospiraceae bacterium
CGCGGTAGGTCTTCCTTCCGACGATGATATGGGTAACTCCGAGGTCGGTCACAATGCACTCGGCTGCGGACAGATCTATTCACAGGGTGCAAAGCTTGTTAACGAATCCATCGAAAGCGGCAAGATGTTCGAGTCCGATTCGTGGAAGGAAGCTCTTGCAAACGTTAAAAACAATGATTCCGTACTTCATTTCCTCGGACTTCTCTCCGACGGAAACGTGCACTCCAATATTTCGCATCTTCTTACCATGTTGGGTAAAGCTAAGGCAGACGGTGCCAAGGAAGTACGCGTTCACATCCTTCTTGACGGACGTGACGTTCCCGCAACAAGTGCTCTTCAGTATGTAAAGCAGCTTGAAGACTGTCTCGCTGAGCTTTCCGATGACAGCTTCCATGCCATCATCGCTTCCGGCGGCGGAAGAATGAAGGTCACCATGGACAGATACCAGGCTAACTGGGGAATGGTAGAGCTCGGATGGAACACCCATGTTAAGGGCGAAGGACGTCAGTTCGACAATGCTGCCGAAGCTATCGAGACATACAGAAAAGAGCTGGATGTCATCGATCAGGATCTTCCCGCATTTGTCATCGCCAGGGACGGAAAGGCAGTGGGCCCCGTAACCGAGAAGGACAGCGTTATCCTCTTTAATTTCCGCGGAGACCGTGCTCTCGAGATATCAATGGCATTTGACTACGAGGATTTCAATTACTTCAACAGAGGACCCAAGCTCGGCTGCTACTATGCCGGAATGCTTGAGTATGACGGAGATCTTCACATCCCCACTCACTACCTCGTCAATCCCCCCGAGATCAAGAACACTCTTTCAGAGCTTCTTGTGGGTGCGGGACTCAGCCAGTATGCGGTTTCCGAAACTCAGAAGTACGGACATGTAACTTATTTCTGGAACGGAAACAGAAGCTCCAAATTCAGCGAAGAGCTTGAGACCTTCAAGGAGATCCCTTCGGACAATGTTTCATTCGATGAGCGTCCCTGGATGAAGTCCGCAGAGATCACCGATGATGTCATCGAAGCGATCAAGTCTGAGAAATATGATTTCATCAGATGCAACTTCCCTAACGGAGACATGGTAGGACATACCGGAAACTTCGATGCGACCGTTACCGGCGTTGAAGCGGTAGACCTCGGACTGTCAAGACTTATCAAGGTATGCGACGAGTACAACGTAACTCTTCTTGTAACCGCAGACCACGGTAATGCCGACGAGATGCTTGAGAAGAACAAGAAGGGGGAGATCCAGGTTCGTACCGCACACTCGCTCAATCCTGTTCCTTTCATCATCTATGATAAGAAGAATACCTACACCATCAAGGAAGGTGAGTACGGACTTGCCAATGTTGCGGCTACCGTAGCATCCATCCTTAACCTTAAGGCTCCCGAGTGCTGGGAAGCATCAATGATCTGATAACAGATTTTCCCATACCGCGGAAAGAAATTCTTTCCGCGGTATTTTTATGTGGAAAATATTACGCATCCACGGATGTAGTATAATGTTATCTGCAGGAGGAAGGTCCGTGAGCAAACTGAGACTGTTGACCGGTCCGTCGGGATCGGGAAAGAGCACATCGATATATAAGGAAGTACTTGAAAGAGCCGGCAGGGAGAAGGATCGCAATTTCTTTTTTATCGTTCCCGATCAGGCGGCGATGAGCACCCAGAAGGCACTTGTCGGTCTCAGCCCCGACAGGGGTATTCTTAACATAGACGTTCTGGGATTCGGAAGATTATCGCACAGGATACTTGAAGAAACGGGTCAGGAGGAGATACCGGTACTTGATGATACGGGTATGAGCCTTGTGATCCAAAAGGTTGCATCCTCTGCCGCGGGAAACCTTCCGGTTCTCGGAAACAGGCTCGATTCCGCCGGGATGATCGCTGAGGTCAAGAGTGCGATATCCGAGTTCATGCAGTACGGCATCACTCCCGGCAATATGGACGAACTTACGGACTGCTGTCTGGGAAGAGGTGCTCTCAGGGGAAAGCTCAAGGATCTTTCGATCATATACAGCCTGTTTGAAGAGTATATTGAAGGCCATTACATAACAAGGGAAGAGAAGCTCGACATACTCTGCGGGGCGATTCCCTCGTCTTCCCTCCTGCCCGATTCTGTGATAGTTCTGGATGGATTTACGGGCTTTACACCTGTTCAGATGAGAGTCATAGAAAGCCTGATGGGCAGATGCTCCGAGATGATAGTTACGCTTGAATGCTCCGAGGGCGAGGATGTGTGTACGCCTGCGGGGGAGGAGGAACTCTTTTTCCTTTCACATAAAACGGCATGCTCGCTTTTGAAGCTCGCGAAGGAGAAGGGGATGGAAATCCCCGGTCCTGAAAGCTGCATGCGGATGCTGCCGGATCACGACATCGCGCTTTTGGAGAAGAATCTGTTCAGGAAAAAGAGAACACCGTCAGCCGGTGATTTCTCGGGCTCTGTGCATATTACGGAGATGACGGATCCCGGCAAAGAGGTCCGTTACATCGGAGTCAAGCTGAGGGAGCTTCTTGCAAAAAAGGCTTATCAGTACAGGGATATTGCCGTTGTGTGCGGCAATATAGAAGGATATGCCCCTTATTTTTCAAGTGAATTTACAAGACTCGGAATTCCTTTTTTCCTTGATAACGTAAACGGGCTTTCGCTTGATCCTCTTGCGGAAACAGTTCAGGCATACCTCGATATTCTCTCTGAGGATTATGCACCGGGCTCGGTGACGAGACTGCTAAAGGCAGGTCTTACAGGCATAGACTCTGAGGAGACGGATCTTCTCGACAATTATATCAGGCAGACCGGTGTCAGGGGCTTTAATGCGTGGCACAGGGAATTTACCAAGACCGTCAGGTCCAGAAGCAAAGACAGCGAATATCTCGGCAGGATCAATTCGATAAGGCGCAAAGTGGTCGCGCTCTTTACCGTATTTGAAGAAGACGGCAAGAGGGTGCAGGGCAGGGGTACCGCAGCCGGATACACGAAGCGCTTGTATGAAGCACTTATGAATATGGATGCGCCCGGGAAGATGCGTGTGCTCAAAAGGCGTTTTGAAGAGCAGGGCGACGCCGTAAGGGCCGGAGAATATAAGAGCGTATGGAAGCAGTTCGTGGATCTGTTCGACAAGATTTATCTGCTCCTCGGAGATGATGAGGTCAGCTTTGATAACTTCGCCGGAATAGTCGGAGCCGGGATCGGCGAGATGAGAGTTCCGGGCATCCCCGTTAATGTTGACAGGGTTTTAATAGGCGATATCGAAAGGTCAAGGCTTGAAGGCGTGAAGGTTCTCTTTTTCGCGGGAGTAAATGACGGTAATATTCCTGCGGACACTTCGGGAAAGGGAATGATATCAGATCTCGACAGGGAATTTTTGTATGAGCAGGGAATAGAGCTTTCTCCCACACCGAGGCAGAAGATGTATATACAGAGACAGTATCTGTATATGAATATCTGCAAGCCTTCGGATGAACTGTATATTTCATATGTTAGAGTAAGGTCCGACGGCAAGTCTGTAAGGCCTTCATATCTCATTCCCGTTATAAAGAGGATACTTCCGTATACATCGGATGTTTACAGACCTGAAGACAGGCCTGTGAATGAGCGTGTCAGCACGGGAGAGGATGCGCTGTCCGAGCTGTCGGTGATGATGAGGGAATATGCGGATTCGCAGGGAGCGTCTTCGGATAAGGCAAGCACCTTTGCGCTTTATTCGGCCATAGGTGAAATGGGCGGAGTAAGGCAGAAACTGACTGAGGCGGTATATAAGAGATATCTGGATAATCCTCTTTCGAAGGAGGCGGTTAATGCACTGTATCCCCGTGAACTCAAGGGAAGCGTAAGCTCACTTGAAACTTATGCGGGATGTCCGTACAGATATTTTCTCAGATTCGGTCTTAACATTGATCAGGGTGATTCCTACGAGATACAGTCCTTCGACAGGGGCTTGCTTGTTCACGATATCATAAGGAGATACACGGAAAGGCTTCATAAGGACGGCTCCGACTGGAAAAGCTTTACCGATGAATATGCTTCGCATATGATACCTGAGCTTGCCACGGAGGCTGCATCCGCTTACAGCGGATCGCTTTACTACGACAATAAAAGGAATGAATACAATATTCTCAGGCTCTCCAGACTTGTGATCAATTCCGCATGCTTTCTCAGGGACCAGCTTGCTGCGGGCGATTTTGATCTTGCGGGAAGTGAGAAGCCGTTTGTGATGGATCTTCCTCTGGACGGAGGCAGGACTCTTCATATGACCGGGATCGTAGACAGGATCGATATTGCGGAAGGAGAAAACGGAAAGTATATCCAGATTATGGATTTCAAATCCGGCGGCAAGGATATCGACATCACAAAGCTTATGGACGGAAGGCAGATACAGCTTCCCCTCTATATGTACAGTGAGAAGGAGCAGATGAAAGCAATTCCCGCTTCGCTTCTGTATTTCCAGATACAGGATCCGATGTATGATCTTGAAAGCATCGGGGATATGGAAAAAGCGGATGACGAGCTTCGCAGGAAGATGAGACCTAAGGGAGAGATGCTTGAAGATGCGGAGGCACTTTCCCTTCTCGACAGATCGCTCAAGGGACTTGCTCCGCAATCATCCTCCGAATATTTCTATGTAGGTACCAGGAAGGACGGTGCATTTACCGCCGCAAGCAGGGTGCTCAGCAAGAGTGCAATGGATATGATGCTTAACGAAGCGGTGAGCGTGGCAAAGTCTGAGGGTAAGGAGATCCTGGACGGTAAGATCTCCGTTTCGCCTTACAGCGGAACCTGCAAATACTGTCCGTATAAAAGCGCATGCGGATTGGACAGGAAGATCCCCGGATATAAATTCCGTACCGATTCCAAACTGAAGAGAGCCGATGCGATCGCCGCACTGTGTGCTGAACAAAGCGGGGAAGGATCCGGCACGAAAACTGAAGAAGGAGGCGAGGATAATGGCCTTTAAACCTACAGGCGAACAGGAACGGATCATTAATGCCAGAAATACCAGCCTTCTTGTGAGCGCGGCTGCGGGAAGCGGAAAGACCGCGGTTCTTGTCGAGAGGATTGTTTCGCTTGTCTGTGATAAGGATGATCCTGTGGACATAGACCGCATTCTTGTCGTCACCTTCACCCAGGCAGCGGCTGCGGAAATGAAGGAAAGAGTGCTCAGGAGGATCGGCGAGATACTCGAAGAGGATCCTGAAAATGAGCATCTGCTGAAACAGCAGACACTTGTTCACAGAGCGCTCATCACGACAATCGATTCGTTCTGCCTTGATGTGATAAGAAATCATTTCCAGGACATAGGAATCGAGCCGGATTTCAGGGTTGTCGACGACGGAGAAGCGGAGCTTATCCGCGCGGATGTCCTCGGGAGGGTTCTTGAAAGGGCCTATGAAAGGAAGGACTCCGCGTTCATAAAGTGTGTGGAAGCGTTCTGCCCCGGCAATGATGACAAGGCGCTTGAAGATATCATAATGGGACTTTTCAGAACCTCGGAAAGCTTCCCCTGGCCTGAGGAATACCTTCTTGCAAGAAAGCATGACCACGATATCGAAAGGCCCGAGGATCTTAACGGCACGGAGATTGAATCCGAAGTGATGCATTCTTCATACGGCTTCATAGTGTATGCGCTCTGGTATATCGAATCGGCATTAAGGGTATGTGATGCCAATCCGATCATGGATAATTATGCCGAAACTTTTGCCCTCGACAGGGATTTCTTCGAAGCGCTTGAAACCTGTGTTTCGCTCGGAACCCTGACTGATATGTATAACCTGATGAGCGATCTGAGGAGTAAGAAGACGACTCTCAAGAGGCTCAGGAAGCCTGCGAATGAAGAGGAAACCCTTGCGAAGGAGGAACTTTCCGAACTTGCCAAGGGACTGCGTGAAGAGGCCTGGAAGCAGCTTGAAAAGCTCTACAAGAATTATTTTTCATTTCCCGTGGATGAACAGGTCCGCTTCATAAAGGAATGCAGCGATCCCGTCAATGCGTTGATCGATCTTGTTATCGATTTCAGATGCGAATATGCAGCGGAAAAGAAAAAGAGACATTCCGTCGACTTTTCTGATCTGTCGCATTTCGCACTTGATATCCTGACCACACACTCGGTTAAGAATGGCATGACCGACATACAGCCTACGGATGCCGCAACCGAGTACAGGAACAGATTTGCACAGGTGATGTGTGACGAATACCAGGATTCGAATCTGATCCAGGAAGTGATTCTGACAGCTGTGTCAGCTGAAAATATCGGCAGGTATGACAGATTTACAGTAGGTGATGTTAAGCAGAGCATATACAGCTTCAGGCAGGCAAGGCCGGATCTGTTTTTGAAGAAGCAGTTTGAATACGATCCTATCCCTCCAAAGATGGAGATAGATCTTACCGGTAATTTCAGAAGCCGCAGAGAAGTCATCGATTCGGTCAACAGGATATTCGAACGTATCATGCATGCGGAAAACGGTGGCATCGAATATGACGAAAATGCCGCGCTGAAGGCTATGGCTACATTTCCTGAAACCGACGGCTGCAGAACGGAACTTGTCATCTATGATAACAAGATGGTCGAAAAGTCCGCGGATGCAATGGCGGACAGCTATAACTATGCTGACGGTGAAGGAAGCGAGAATGCCGCGGCGGAAGATTTTTTTGACGATGCATCGGATAAGAGCGAGCTTGAAGCCAGGATCATCGGAACCCGAATAAGAGAGCTGATGCAGGGCATGAAGGTATCGGACGGAAACAGGGATAACCCGAAGCTCAGGGATATATCATACAAGGATATCGTGATTCTCTGCAGAAGCGTAAGCTCCGTGACCGAAACCTACCGCAAGGTATTTGCGGATATGGGAATACCTCTTTATGCGGAAGGAAAGAACGGATATTTCAAGACAGCGGAGGTGAGCCTGCTCCTTCAGTATCTGCGCGTTCTCAGCAATCCTCTCGATGATGTGCCTCTTTATGCTGTGATGCATTCGATGCTCGGAGGCTTTGATGAAAATGAGATCGTTCTGATCAGGTCCGGACGCAGGAACATCCCTTTGTATGAGGCTCTCATGCAGGCGGCCGGAAGAAGCATTGATGCGGATACGGGTTATGTGCTTCCCGCTTCCCTTAAGGATAAGCTTTCGGATTTCCTTGACCGTCTGGATGCATACCGTGATATGAGCTCTTACCTTACTGTAAGGCAGCTGCTTGACCGCGTAACTGCAGATCACCACTACATTGAGATGTGTTCGGCTCTTCCGGGCGGCCAGTCCAGGACGGGAAATGTCCGTATGCTTCTTGTCATGGCATCAAATTACGAAAGATCCAGTTATCTCGGACTGAATGACTTCATCAGATACATTGATAATATGGAGAAGTTCGAGGTGGATTCCGGTGAGGTGGGTTCCGCTTCCGAAAGCGCCGATGTCGTAAGACTTATGACGATCCATAAATCCAAGGGACTTGAATTTCCCGTTGTCATTCTTGCGGGCACCGGAAAGGGATTCAATTTCAAGGATGCATATAAACCGCTTCTTGCCGATAACATGCTCGGACTGGCATGCAGATATGCGGATACGGACAGAAGACTCAGGATGAGGACTCTTCGCTACAGTGCCGTTTCCGACAAGAAGAGAAGGGATGTCATCGCGGAAGAGATGAGACTTCTCTATGTTGCCATGACCAGGGCTAAGGAGAAACTCATCATGGTCGGAGGGCTTAAGGATGCGGAAGACACTCTTGCCGAATGTTTCGAATATCCCATGCATGCTCTTCCCTTCGGAAATTTCCAGAGTTCGGAGAAATATCTCGATCTGATACTTCCCGTCATCGGATGTGATGAGGTTAAGGATGTCATCGACATAACGACTGTCAGTGTAGAAAACATAATGGAGGCAGGACGCAGGGAGGAAGAAAGCCAGGCATCGGGCGTGACGGAATTTGCACTTGTTTCGGGCGGCGACATGACCCTGGTCGATGCGGAAACGCTTAATATTCTCGAGAAGAAATTCTCCTATGAATATCCGTATAAATATCTTGAGAACCTCTATGCCAAAACCACGGTATCCGAACTCAAGATGGCGGCAATGGCCGAAAAGGATGAAGGCGCATATGACCTCATGGAGCACGGCGAGGATGAGACTGCGGTTCCTGTTTTTGCGGGAGGCAGCACAAGTACGCTTTATGACGATCCGGATGAAGTGATTCCGGAGAATAAAGCGGAAGGCGGAAAGAAGCTTGTCATATCCGGAACAGAGCGTGGTAATGCATACCACAGATGCATGCAGCTTTTGTCCTGGGACAGGATCCTCGGACCTGTTACCGGAGCCTGCCACGCATCATATGATGAATACCTGAATGCTTTGTCGGACAATGAATCTTCGGTAAAGGGATCCATCGAAAAATTCTGGGCCGAAGAGTTTAACGCAGGTCATATTTCGGAAAAGACATACATGGCGGTTTCTGCTTTTAAGATCATGGCATTTCTAAGGACCGAACTGTCATACAGAATGTGGATCGCTGAAAACGCAGGCCTTCTTAAAAGAGAGCAGCCTTTCGTATACGGCATTCCCGCATCGAGACTCCTTGATCCCGGGCATAAGAATACCGGCTCCGAAGCACTTGATGAAGAGACTCTGATGATCCAGGGTATTATCGATGCTTATTTTGTCGAAGACGGAAAGATCGTTCTGCTTGATTACAAGACCGACGCAGTCTCCTCCATGGAAGAACTCTGGAAGAGGTATGAGACTCAGATGGATTATTACAGGGAGGCGCTCGAAGGCCTTACACACATGAAGGTTTTTGAGAGAAGACTTTACTCATTCAAACTTGGATGCGACAAAGATTACGGAATCTAAATTATATGCCGCTCCGCACGGGGCGGCATTTTTCTCGCATATGTGATTTCGGTTTAATCCCTGAAGCAATCCTTTCTTATGCCTATGATTATCCGCATTTATTGAGAATAAGCGGGCTTTATGATATATATTAGAAATGCGCTTATCAGAGGGAAAAAAAGAAAAAACGATCCTTAGAAGGCTCCTGACATATGTCGGGCGCTTTTTTGTGTGGCTTTTTGTAACTCTTCTGATACTTCTCGGCGGTCTGTACGAGATGCTGTTTTTGGTCAACAGGGGACCTTCGGATCATGTGCGGGACCTGTTCGTTGCATCGGTGATGGAATCCAGTGCGGGAGGAATACTTGCGCAGATCTATCTGAGTGATGAGGAGATCGCCGGGATCCGTGAAAGGAACCGGACTGTTGAGACGAATGAGATAACCGACGCTTCACTGGTGACCGTTACCGCTTCTCCCGGAGGCGACGCGGCGGGATACGAGGGTGAAAATCCGGTGGATACCGCAGCCGAAAACGAATACGGATTTATTTATGACGATCCCGACGGAGACGGTATCGAGATACATGAAGTTCACGGTGAGACGTATTCCGGAATGATGATGATCGTTTACGATCCTTCGAGGGTCGTTGTTTCCGCAATACCTGAATTTTCCCACGGCTACAGGGGATGGACTCTTCAGCAGCACGTCGAAAATAACGGCGCCGTTGCGGGAATAAACGGCGGAAAGTATGAAGACGAGAGCGGACTCGGAAGCGGTTCATGGCCGGAGGGAATAGTTATTTCAAGAGGTGAGCTCAGGTGCGGAAGTCCCGGTGCGACATACGGTGTTTACGGATTCAATGAGGACAATATCCTGATCTGCGGAAAGATGACGGCGTCCTATGCGCAGTCGATCGGTATCCGCGACGCGGTCACTTTTGGTCCCGCACTTATCGTAAACGGAAAGTCAGCCCGGTGTTCGGGTGTGGGCGGCGGACTCAATCCCAGGACTGCAATAGGCCAGCGTCCCGACGGAGCGGTTCTTCTGCTTGTCATAGAAGGAAGGAAGACTTCATCGCTCGGTGCATCCATGGCCGACCTTATAGATGTAATGCTGGATTTCGGAGCCGTCAACGCCGCAAATCTCGACGGCGGAATGTCATCCTCGATGTTCTATGGCGGTGAGAAGATAGTGGACAACTGCACCATACGCGATACGAGAAGTATCCCAACGGCGTTTGTCGTCCTTCCACAGGATCATGACTGATGGCTGATATCAGAGAAAAAAAAGAAACGAAGGAAAGAACGACCGGAATAGAATTCAACTATTTCCGTATCTTCATGCTGCTGTGGATACTTATGCTGCTTCTTGTGGTATGGGATTTCAACAGACAGTTTTATTCCTTTCTGGAAAATACCGAAGCAAAATACAGGGCGTCCCTTCCCGAATCTGTCACTGAAGAGATTGTAAATATCTTCAGGGACGGAGATGTCAATTATATCTGTGAACTGATGACCGGCAGATGTCCCCTCAATGGTTACGAGACCGATAAAGATCTCAGGGAATATATGCGTACCCTGATCGGAAACGGAAGGATAAGCACGGTTCCCGTTCAGGAAGAAACAAGTGATGACAGACAGGTCTACTACATAGAATCCGGTGATCTGAGGGTAGCCAGAGCTGAATATTCGAAGGAGCCCGAAAGAACGCGACGGGATATTCCGGTATGGGATCTTGTTTCACTGGAGGTATACGCCGAACCTGCGATAAGTATCGGCATAAGTGCACCGGAAAACGTAAGACTGTTCATAAACGGAAAGGAGCTGTCTGCAGGTGCCGTACGCGTCAAACAGGATCCGTCTCCCGCACAGAAATACTATGAAGGCTTCACCACGCTTCCCGTGATGACTGATGTGAATATCGGAGGATTTTATCTGACGCCGGAGATCACTGCGAAAAACGAAGACGGAAGTCCGATTCCGGTCATTGCCGATCCTGAAAACGGAGTGTACAGTGTAGGATATCCGGAAGACTGCGAAGGCAGGGAAGAGATGGAAAGCATCGCATGTGAAGCTGTATCCGCATATGCCGAGTTCATCTCGGGAGATCTTGCCGAAGGAGCGCTCAGACGGTATTTTACGAAGGATAATATATATCTTTACTATATGCAGCATGCGGAGCTCAAGTGGTTCACGCGCCATCTGAAGTCCGAGATACATTCCGCGGATGTGCAGGAATTTATAGCATATAATGAAGATGCATTCTACTGCGAGGTTCTGGTCGAACAGCATCTTACGATGCAGTGGGGCCCAAGGGAGCCCGAGGTCATTATGACTGACGGAAAGTTTTATTTCGTAAGACAGGACGGAGAGTGGAAAGTAGCTGCGATCGCGTTCTGATCCGGAGCGTAAGCGAAAGGAAAAGCTATGGTGATATGTCCAAATTGCGGTGCAAAAAATGAAGAAGGTGAGATCCTCTGCGGTGAATGCGGCGCCAGGCTGAAAGGACCCGCAAAGACACCAAAACCGGTTGTTCCTGCGGAACCCATGAAGTTCGTTGAGGTTTCCACTCCGGAAAGAAAACCTGGTACGGTGGATCCCGTTGTGACTCCCGATCGCAAATCTGTCACATCCGTTTCCGAAACTCCTGAAGCGGGTAAAACCGTTCCTGCCACGGAAACTCTGAAATACGCCGATGCCGTGACTGGACAGGGGAAGAAGCGCATACCTTCAGGTGTTATCATTGCGGTACTGCTGATTCTGGGAGTGTTCCTTGCCGCAGATATTCCGAAGGTGGTTTTCGTGCGTACGAACATACCGACGGGCATCATACTGAAGAATTATTCCGGACTGGTTGAAATATATAACAAAGACGGAAGTGAAGTGAAAGCCGGATACGGTGTGGAGATCATGGATGGCGGAGGAGTAAAGACAGATAAATATGGCGGTGCGACGTTTTCACTGGGTGAAGACAGGAAGCTTCAAATCCTCGCAAACAGCGAGTTCGAGGCTTATAAGTCGGAGGATAAAGAGCGGGAAGACCTGCGGGTTGTTCTGAAACATTGCGCCATGTTCTTTGATATAGACGCTCCATACTCCGGGACCGAAACCATGGAATTGGAAGCGGGCGCAGTGACCGTTAACGTAAGCAAAGCATCGGGATATATTTTCTTCGACGGCAGCAGAGAAGCCATTATCTGGGTAATGGACGGAGAAATCGACATATGTCTGGCCAATCCCGACTCCGGAGAAAGCATCAGGGAAACCCTGACTCCCGGTGACCGTGCTTCGTGCACTTTCGGTGAAGATGGTATGAACCTGACGACCGAAAGACCATCCGCGGACGAACTTCCTACCGCAATGGTCAGGGAAATAGCAGAAAGACCCTATCTGATGGACAGTGTTTCACCGGATTCCGGATGGGACATGGATCATCTCATCGAACTGGCGGAGAAATACAAGGCCGAAGATAATCAGCTTAACTATGTATATCTTCCCTGGATGTTCATGGAAGATACAGGCACCGAAAGTGACTGATATCGGCGAAAAACCCGCATTTTGCGGGTTTTTCTTATTTTTCGCAAAATATGGTCTGCCGAGAACAACTTTTGAGTTTATTGTT
Source organism: Lachnospiraceae bacterium (assembly GCA_024691045.1). The sequence continues at coordinate 12,452 of JAILOC010000049.1, forward strand.
TGAACCTTATGTGATAAAATCGTTTTCGTAGGTCCCTTTTGAAGGGGTAAAATGTATCAGGAGGTACAATATGATTAATATTCCCAATGTTAAAGTAGGAATTGTGGCTGTAAGCCGCGACTGCTTCCCCGAGTCACTTGCAGTTAACCGCCGCAAGGCTCTCGTAGAGGCTTATACCAAGAAATATGATGCAGCTGACATCTATGAGTGTCCCATCTGCATCGTTGAGAGCGAGATCGACATGGTCAATGCTCTCGAGGATATCAAGAAGGCAGGC
>JAILOC010000078.1 GCA_024691045.1 Lachnospiraceae bacterium
AAGATACAGCGGATATTCCGGAATACCTTGATTATACGGTCACCTTGACGGATTCTTTGGGTAATACCGTAAGCAGTACCTGCCCCGAGCCTGTTTATCATTCACTGGCTGTCCAGCTCTATAAGCAGGATGTATTCTTGGGGTCATATGAGTATAAGCATCAGCTTAAAACTGTCCGTATCAGTCCTTCGGATTTTGGCGATGCGGAAGATTTTGATTTTTCATCCGTAACGGCTATTTCTGTTTCCTTTGATGGCAGCGAAAACGGCCGCATCATAATCAATGATATAGGCTATTACGAATAATTTGATAAAATAACATTTGTAATTGTGACCCTGATCAAATATCCCCCGTCCTTATAGATAAGAGACCCGGAGGAGGGCAAAATTATGAAGATAATCAAAGCTGAAGGATACGAAAAACCTAAATATGCGGTAGCTGTAGCAGCGGCTCTGGTCGCAGCGACAGTAAGCGGATGCGGTGTACATTATGACGGCGGGATCTCGATGGGAACCCCTCCTGAGGACGAAGTCATACTGGGAGGAGAAGCAACACTTCCGGAGCCCGGGGTTGATTACGCCGGAGATATTTCGCCGGCGGTCGATTATGACGGCGGACTCGTGATGTATACCGAACCCGATGATGAGATTCAGCCGGAAGAGGATGAGGCTGATACAACAGATCCCGAATCCTATGAAATTCATGAGACTCCGGAGTATTGTGAGCCGATCGATGATGACCTTGTTCTTTCGGGCTCTGTTGAGATATATGAACCCTGAACCGTTTACCGGAATATAAATCCATATGAATCTGACACTACATCTTACCGACAACTGTAACATGGACTGTGCATACTGCCTTCGCGAAAAATGTCCGAAGGATATGTCCGAGGAAGTCCTTTACAAGGCCTGTGATCTTGCGTTCTCTAAGGGACTGAGAGCAGGTCTTTGTTTTTTCGGCGGTGAGCCGCTGCTTAAGAAGGATCTTATATATAAGGCTATTGATTATTGTGAGGAAAAAGCTGAGCAGACCGGCATCCGGTTCGACTGCAAGATGACGACCAACGGTTCTCTTCTTGATGAGGAATTCCTTAAGAGAGCTGCAAAGGCAAATCTTGGGATCGGTCTTTCTTTTGACGGAACGGCACAGGATGTATGCAGGGTTTTTAAGGATGGAAGACCGACTTCATCCGTGGTCGAGGAAAAAGCAAAGCTTCTGCTTAAATACATTCCCGAAGCAACTGCACTTGCAACCATCGCTCCTCAGGCGGTTCCCTATTATTCGGAATCTGTCAGATATCTCCATGAGCTCGGCTTCAAAAGAATTTCCCTTGTTATAGCTTACGGCGCCAAGGTTAACTGGACGGATGAAGATCTTGATCTGCTCAGAACGGAACTTGAAAAGACCTGCGACTACATTAAGGAACTGTTCATAAAGGGTGATAAGATATTTGTAGGCCCCATATATTCCAAGATTGGCGAATGCATCAGGGACAAGAATCCCGCAGAGAAGTGTCATCTGGGTGTAAGGCAGATGCCTGTTACTCCGGGCGGTGAACTGTATCCCTGCACTTCTTTTATCGGAGATCCGGATTACCTTCTCGGAAATGTATATGACGGGGTAGATGATGCCAAGCTGATAGAGATCGCACAGAGAGCGTCCACACCTTCAACCTGTATCGGCTGCGATCTTGTAAAGCGTTGTACCAATTCCTGCGGATGCGCAAACAGGATGAACACCGGAAATGAGAACGAGGTCTCACCCCTTCAGTGTACATACGAGAGAATGCTGATCGAGATCAGCGATGCCCTCGGCGAGGAGCTCTACAACATGAATCCCAAGAGATTTGCGGAAGAGTTCGCATGATGAGTGTATGATAATGAAATAAATTGAAAATTTAGTGGCGTTTATACGCCACTATTTTTTATAATATTTTTGTAGATTGTATATGTGTGGAGGATGGGATGAACAAGGTACTTTTTGTCGGCTTTAAAGGAAAGAATAATTCCTCAGCTATGCTGGCAGAGAGGATTTCTTCCGAACATCTGTTTCTGACCAATTCCTTTGCCGGGCTTAAGAGGGATATCGATTCCGTTTCGGGCGAATATGACCGTGTTGTGATGTTCGGAGTTGATAAAAAACTGGCTTCAAATGTGAGGATTGAAAAATCAGCTTCGTTGAACGGCAAAAAGAAATCATCATGTTTGGATCTTGAAAAAATAGCGGAAGCTATAAACGTCACCGGAATACAATCTGTCATATCAGATAACCCGACAGCGTATTAATGTAATGAAGCTTATTGGCATCTGCTGGAAAAGTATTCGGGCAGAGCGATTCTAATACATATTCCTACGATCAAATACGCAGATGATGCTTTTATAGAAAAGTTGAGCGACCGGGGGATATTTTGTCAGGAATGACAATATATGAACCTGAATGATGGAGTGAAAATGAACAAGAAGAAAATTGCAGGTGAAAAAGCAGCGGAATATATAAAGGACGGAATGATAGTAGGACTCGGAACCGGTTCAACTGCAAAGTACCTCGTTGATAAAGTTGGCGAAATGGTTAAGAACGGTCTGAAGATCCGAGCTGTAGCTACTTCGAAAGCGACGGAAGAACAGGCACGTGCACTCGGAATTCCGTTACTTGATGTAAACGAAGTAGAATACATTGATATTGCCATAGACGGAGTTGATGAGATTGACAGCGAATTCAATGCCACAAAAGGCGGAGGCGGA
>JAILOC010000104.1 GCA_024691045.1 Lachnospiraceae bacterium
CATCAGAAATGTTTCTCCTTTCATCAGGGAAACATTCGAGACCAACGAGATAGACGGCCAGTACTGGAATGAATATGCCGCATGCTATATGTGGGGTGTTCTCGGATTCCTCTACAATCCCGATGTTCTTTCCGAGGAAGAGGTTTCCACATGGAATCTTCTGATCAACGAAGACTACTGCCGTCAGATAACCACCAAGGATAATGTCCGCGACAGCTATTTTGCAACGCTCGGTGCGATAAAGGGTGATCTGTTCCTCAGTGAGGAATTCCTTAATGACCCCGATTATCAAGACAGGCTCGCAGAGGAGATGAACGACACCTCCGAAGAGACCGTTGCCGAAGCGCTTGAATTCCTTCAGCAGGTCAAGGATAACGTTTATTCCTTCGAGACGGACTCCGGTAAGTCCGACATGGTCACCGGCAAGATCTTTTCAAACCTTCAGTGGTCCGGTGATGCGGTTTACGCAATGGACCAGGCGGAGGAAGAGGATGTTTACCTCGCATACTCCGTTCCCGAGGAGTGTACCAATCTCTGGTTTGACGGATGGGTAATGCTCAAGGGAGACATCGACGGTAATCTCGAAAAGCAGAGAGCATGCGAAGCGTTTGTCAACTTCCTTTCAAGACCTGACAACGCTGTCAGAAATATGTACTACATAGGTTACACTTCATCGATCGCAGGCGGTACCGACGGAGATCAGATCTTCGAGTACGCGGACTGGTGTTATTCCGCAGAGGATGATGAAGAGGAAGTTGCAGATTACGATATCGGATTTTTCTTCGGAGATGAGGAGAGCGGGGATTATGTTCTCACCGTTCCCGAGGAGCAGACTTATCGCCAGCTCTTTGCCCAGTATCCTCCCAAGGAGGTTACAGACAGAAGTGCGGTCATGAGATATTTCGACGGTGATGCCAACGCCCGTATCAACAGGATGTGGATCAACGTAAGATGCTACAACATCGGCAAAATAAAAGCTGCCGGATGGGCAGCCATAGTGCTTGCAGCTGTGCTGATGACAGCCGCAGTCATATATTTCAAGTCAGGTAAAAAGAAGATGAAAGCTATTCGTCGTCCTCCTCAGCCGCAATAACACCGCTGATAACGCTTGTGACAGCGGAGATAACAACGACTGCGGCTATGATGACAAGCAGTCCGCCTGCAAGAACAATGAAAATACCTGAATTCATAATTGCTCCTTTTGGTACGAGTTTTTAACCGTTTATAATTCTATCACGGACGGATAAAAAGTACAACAAAGGCAATTTGCACACGGCCCGGAATATCGATATATACTGGATTTAAGAGGCTTCCTCCCTGCTCGGGAGGGAGCCTTTTTTATGCACTTTATACGAAAATCATACAAAACGCACGTTACCTGTTGACCTGCAAAATGACGTGGTGTAAATTGTAACTCACATCTGTTCGGGCAGTTTTGGGACTGCCCTGTTTTCATGCTTAAAAGCATCTATAGCGGGCCGTCCGTTTGGGAGTTTATATGACGGACACTGTATCGAAAGCCCGCTCGCTTCTTCCTTCCCTTACCGATGAGTACGTAACCGGTAAGGGAAGCGAACTCATCTCATTAAGACGCGGGCTGATCACAAAAGAAAAATTTCTGGACGATGCGGGTGCGTTCATCCGCGAAAAGTATAACGAAGGCAGTGACGTTGCGAGTGAGCTTTTGAAAGAATTCGAAGAATATATCTTCGGCTACTCCAGGATCACACCTCTTCTTGACGACCCCGAGATTTCCGACATTCGCGTTATGGGGCACAGGAATGTCAGGGTCAAGAAGAACGGCAGGAGAATGGACTCAGGGGTTTTCTTTTCTTCGGAAAAGGAATACAGACAGTTCATTGACTATATTGCCGCCAAAAACCAGGTAAGCGTATCGAACCTGTCGGCGATACAGAGATTTACCGATTCGCTCTCGCATCCCGATTTCATTCTGAGATTTACGGTTTCGATGCCGATAGTCAATACATTCGACGAACCGTATCTGTGCATCAGGAAGGTTCCGAAGTCGTTTCCTCTTTTGAAGGATCTGGTCGCAAAGGGAATGATGGACGAAAAATGTGCGAGGATCCTGGCACTCAGGTTCAGGATGGGCTCCACCCTTATCTGCGGAGGTAATTCATCGGGAAAGACAACTCTCTTAAATGCGCTGAAGGAGACGATTCCCGATGACAGTGCAGTGATGATCGTGCAGCAGGCGGATGAGCTTACGACCATGTTCCATCCCGATATGATGTTCCTTCACTCCGTTCCGCCGAGTGCGGAGAGCAGGGCATCATATGATCTGGAACATATAAGCATCGCCGGGCTGACAATGGATGTAGATTATTTTATCGTCGGTGAGATCAAAGGCGCCGAGGCACTGTATATCCTGAATGCCGCGTGCACAGGCCAGATATGTGCGGGAACGATCCATTCGACTTCCGCGATGAGAGCGCCGGATAAGCTGGTTGATTATGCGATGTATGAAAGCAGGTATTCGAGAAATGAACTGATGAGGATGATGGATTGCTTTAAGACACTCATCTTTATGAAGGACTACAAGGTAGCAAATGTATATGCATGTAAAGGCTGGAATGAAGAAAGGAGGGAACTTGATTATGAACGTCTGCTTTAGCGCATCGTTATTTACACTTCTGCTGGCGGGATTTTACGGCCTTATGGAGGGGATGGGGACAGGTGAGGAATTAAAAAAGAAGGCGACGCTGTTAAGCAGGCGCCTTGATGAAAAGGGCAGGGAGAACGCACTCAGGAAAAGGGAAGCAATCAGGATGAGAGCGGACCGTGATGGAATGTGGGCACGGATCGACAGGGCACTTGTTTACAGCTGCATCGTAAGATACCTTCCCGGGATAACTACGGAGAAGTTCATAGCTTTCGTCTGTGCCGTCTGTGCGTTCGTATTCATTTCGGCGGGAATTGCATTCGGGATCATCACAGGCATTGTCTGCACAGCAGTTTTTCTTTTTGCGGTATATGCATGTGTAAGGGTTCTTGAGATATATAACCTGAGAAGAACGGGAGGCGACCTTCCGAGGCTTTTGGATCTCCTCGGCTCGTATGCCGCATCCGGCGCCGTGTACTCGAATATATTCGGGCAGATAAGCATATATATGAATGAGCCGCTCAGGACGGTTTTCGATGAATGCGGTGCGGAGGGGAGACTGAGCGGGGATATATCGCTTGCACTGCTTACCATGGCCGACAAGATCGAACATCCGCAGTTCAAACAGCTGATACGGAATATGGAGATCACATCAAGGCACAGTGAGGATATTGCCGGACTGGTAAATGATACGAGAAGAAGTCTACGTGATTATCTCAAGGAAAGCTCCGACAGAAAAGCCATGCTCAGGGAATCGGCGATCAACATGGTGCTCCTTCTGATCATGAGCTATGTGGTCATTGCGATCTCTGCGAAGCTTTCAGAGACACAGGTAAGTACGGTGATCTTCGCCAGCATCCCGGGCAGGGTGACACTCGGCGTTCTCGGAGCGGTGCTGATGATGTATTTTGCACAGGCCGCATCTTTGTATAAGTGAGGTTTTGTATGGTTCCAAATAAGTATTACGCATATATCGCCATGGCGATGATGATGCTCTGCAGTATTTTGTCGGGTGCGGTCGTCTGCATTGTGATGGATCCCGAAATCAGCAGAGTGATCGCCGCCGGAGCGGAATTTGCCGGGATGATAAGAAAAAAGCAGAAGCAGACTGCCGTATATATCAAGCTGGATGGATGGCTCAGAAAAAACGGAGCGGGATTTCATCTCGGAAAGCGTATCGATCCGGGAGGCTTTGTTTCAATATGTGTTCTTCTGGGCACTGCGGGATTTATTGCGGGAAACAGGATTTCGGCCGGGAGCGGGCTTGTTCTCGGAGCGGGACTGGGATTATTGCTGCCGCTTCTTATGCCCGCACTTAACAGAAGCGATAACCGCAGGATGCTTCATGATATAAGACTTATCTATCATTCGATGGGAGTGCAGATGAAGAGCGGTGTGTATGTGACCGAAGCACTCGCCGAATGCTCCGCTTCTGTGGAGAATATCAGACTGAGGAGTGCGCTGTCCGGATTTTACGCGGATGTGATCATGAAATCCGATATATATGCGGCGCTGGAAAAATTCAGATCGTCATTTGATGACAGATATATCGATTCACTTTGTATGACTGTGGTGCAGGCCCTTGAGTCGGGACAGGCTCTCGACCTTCTGAAGGATCTGGCGGAGCAGGCATCTGATATGGAAAATGAAATATTTGCCGCGAGGAAGGCATCGCTGGACAGACTTCTTACGCTCAGCCAGCTCATGGTGCTCGGTGCGGTACTCGGTACGGCACTTTACACATGCATCATGTATATGATGAGCAGGGCTGTGGGATTCAGATAAAAGAGAGGAGAAAGTAATGAACGAAAAAAGCATTTGGAAAATGATAACCGATAACGCTAAAGACAGAGAGGAGGGACTCGACGGAATTCTTGTAACGATAGGACTGTGCATAATAGCACTTCTTCTGTGTGTGGTAATGAAGGATTCGCTGACGGAATTCATCAGGACGATAGTATCTGCGATGACCGACAGTGCAAAGAGCATACTGAGCACTCCCGGAGCTTTCGGGCTTCCGACACTGAGGTTCATATGATGAAGCTTTTGAGATGCAACCGCGGAAGTATCGGTGATGTGATGCCGATGGGTTTGTTTGTCATCTGCATTGCTTTTGTTTTTGTTTCTTTTGCGGAATGCGTCTGCATAGTGAATGTAAAGAGCAGTGTATCGCAGATATCGAGGCGATATATCCTGAGAATGGAAACGGTCGGGTATCTGAGCCATGAGGATGCCGACGGTCTTGTATCGGAACTGTCGGATGCGGGGCTTCGGGATATATCACTCGGAAATACCGACACATCCGAGGTCGGATACGGAAATCCGGTCAGGCTGGAGATTAAAGGCGTTACGGAGGGCGGATATGAGATCGCGGAATACAGGACATCCACAGCCAAGTATTAGAAGATGCTTTTCGGGGAGAGAGTATGGGCAGGCCGAATATGTCATTGGTATGTATGCCCTTCTGTTTGTGCTCGTTATGGCAATGGCGGGACTTCAGATACTTCAGTATAAGGCTGATTCCGATATAGCCGAGGATGCTCTTGCCGCGTCATGTCTTGCTGCGCTTGATGTGGATCCGTACAGGTACGGTCTTGACCATAGCCTTGTAATTGATGATCCGGCCCGCGCAAGAGAGGTATTTGAAAATGCATTGATGGAAAACATGGGACTTGGCGCGGATATGAATCCTTCGGGTGAAGGGATCACATATCTTGCCGGAAAAGTAGATATTGATGATTTCAGGATCTATCTTGTGGAAGGAGACAGCGTTACCGAATATGCGGTATCGGAAAACGGGATCACCGAATCAGCCGGATTATACGGAAATGTCAATACTCCGTCCGGTCTTTCGGTCAGGTCGGCAGGCGCGTATGCGAAGATCTCATTTGATGCGGAGGGAATCTTCGGTGTAAGGATCAGGGCATGCAAGGAGGCGTATGCCGAGATGCTGGGAAGGCCGGACATTTGATGAACACAAAAGGATAATAATATGAGAAAAGAAAACGGAAATAACAGTGAAATGAAAAAGATAAGGTTTGGGATTTTTGTTGCCGCTCTTATAACGGCAGCGGGAGTTTTTGCGGTGATGACATATCTTCAGAGGCAGGCACTGTCTGATTTTGAAAAAAGGGAAGTGTACGTTGCGGCCTCCGATATTCCGAGAGGCGTTATCCTTGATGAGACAAATTACAGTGAGTATATGATACAAAAGAGCGTGGATGCGCAGTGTGTTCCGGACAGCGTCATACTTGATATCCGGACAGCGGCCGGTCTTTCTCCGGCCTATGATATAAGCAAAGGAACGCTTCTTACGGACAGCATGTTCATCTCTCCTGAAACGGCTCTTTCGGAAATGAAGGACCCTGTCATAGCCGGCTTTAAGACGGATGATCTTTCGAAAGCGGTAAGCGGCATACTCAGAGCCGGTGACCGCATAGATATATATTCCGAAGATCCCGAAACGGGAAGGGGAATCCTTTTGTGTGAGAACGTATATGTGGAGAGCAGCTATGACGGATACGGAAACACGGTATCTTATGAAAAGCCGGCGGTGATGTTCAACATATATCTGGAAAGCAGTGATACGGCGGGTTTTTACGAAGGGCTTATGTCAGGAAGGCTGTACGTGGTAAGAAGGTGCGAATGATGCATAAAACGCGCTTATGATAAGCCAAATAACGGCATTCATATCCCTGTGCATTGCCATGCTGTCACTGGGCATTGCTTCTTATCAGGATATTAAGACAAAGAGCGTATCCAATTATGTCTGGTGGATCTATTGCGCCGGTTTATTGATGCTGCCGTTTTGCTATGGCAAAAAAACGCTCTCTGACATGGCGGGAAGTCTTTTGGTCATATTTATCCAGGAACATATCATGTGCAGGGCGTACGGCAGGGCAGACAGCCATGCTTTTTCCTGCTGTGCGGTTTATTACGCATTTACGGGAGCAGGTATCGAAGGACACATTCTTCATATGAGCCTATCGCTTATGATGCTTACGGCCGTGCAGGCGCTCAGGAGGAATATCGGAAAGGGCTTAAAGCTTAAGGCTCCGGTGCCGTTTATCCCCTATATTGCGCCGGCTTTTGCACTTGCGCTGATACTGCTATGGATCTGCGGTCACTTCGTCCCGAAGTGACCGCTATTTTTATGTAAAAACTTCAAAAATATGGTAAAATAGCAATGTATGCAGTTTTTTACCCTTAGACGGTGATTGTTTTGCTGTGTCTGTATGGAGGACATGTGTTATGACAATATCCTGCGTAATGATAGTCAAAAATGAAGAGAAGATCCTGGCCAGATGCCTGGACAGCATCAGGGATCTTATGGATGAGATCATCATTGTCGATACCGGCTCTTCCGACAAGACCAGGGAAATAGCCGCTAAATATACGGACAAGATATATGATTTCGCCTGGACGGGAGATTTTTCCGATGCGAGGAATTTCGCATTTTCCAAGGCTACCATGGACTATATTTATTCCGCAGATGCCGATGAGGTGCTTGATGATTCCAACCACATCAAGTTCATGGCGCTTAAGACCATGCTTCCCGATGATGTAGAGATCGTGCAGATGCGCTACGGAAACCAGCTTCAGCATTCAACCGTCTATAATTTTGACGAAGAGCTCCGCCCCAAGATGTTCAAGCGTCTCAGACAGTTTGTATGGCAGGAGCCCGTCCATGAGATGGTAAGGCTGGATCCGGTCGTCTATGACAGTGATATAGTCATCACACATATGCCCGAGGGCAATCACGGACACAGGGATCTCGAGATCTTCTCCAAGGCAACGACCGGCGGCGGACAGCTCAGCAAGAGACTCTATGATATGTATGTCAGGGAGCTTTTTATTGTCGGAACGGAAGATGATTTCAGAAATTCACTTCCCTACTTTGTATCGTGTGCGGCTGATGTTGATCTTGATCCGGACAGCGTGAACAAAGCATGTCTTGTGATCTCGCATACCGCAAGGATCCATGGCGATATAGTTATGTTCTTCAAGTATATAACCAAACTCATGGCAAGCGATCCCTCGTCGGAGGTATGCCTCGAACTCGGTCTTTTCTATGAAAGGATACAGGATTTTGAGGAAGCGGCCATATGGTTTTACAATGCGGCGTTCGAGACCGTGCCCGCAGTGGTCATCACGTCATCGGGCAGGGATGCCGCTGAGGGACTTAAGAGAGTATATGATGCGATGGGCATGCCCGAGGTAGGCGTGCAGTTCGCAAAGGATATAGAGGCAAAAGGATGAACTGGGAATCAAATGTCAGAAAAGTAGTACCTTACGTACCGGGTGAACAGCCCACGGGCAAAGTTATCAAGCTCAATACCAATGAGAACCCCTATCCCCCCGCACCCGGGGTGGAGGCACTTTTAAAGGGATACGACTTATCACTTTTAAGAAAATATCCGGATCCGACATGTTCGTCACTGGTGAACGTGCTGGCCGAAAAGTATAATGTAAAGCCCTCGCAGGTTTTTGTCGGAGTGGGTTCCGATGACGTTCTTGCGATGGCTTTTCTTACGTTTTTTAATTCGGACAAAAAGATCCTGTTCCCGGATATAACTTATTCCTTCTACGATGTTTGGGCAGATCTGTTCAGGATCCCTTATGAGCAGATTCCTCTCGATGAAGATTTCCGCATCATTCCCGAAGATTATGCAAGGGAAAACGGAGGCGTCATCATCGCCAATCCCAATGCTCCCACCGGAGTGTTCATGGGACTTGACGGCATAAGGGCCGTACTTGATAAGAACCTTGATGTCGTATGCATAGTCGATGAAGCGTATGTCGATTTCGGTGCCGAGAGTGCACTTAAGCTCCTTGATGAATACGATAATCTTCTCATCATACAGACCTTCAGCAAGTCAAGGTCCATGGCCGGACTTCGCATAGGCTACGCGATCGGTTCCGAGACCATGATCAAATATCTTAACGATGTAAAGTATTCATTCAACTCCTACACCATGACATCCCTGACTCTTGCACTCGGTGTCGAGGCTGTAAAGGATGATGAGTATTTCAGATCCACATGCGAGAAGATAGTAAAGACCAGGGAAAGACTTAAGGCTGACCTCAAGGAGCTGGGCTTTGAATTTCAGGATTCCAAGACCAATTTTATCTTCGCAAAGCATGCATCCGTATCCGCGGAGCATATCTTCACCGAACTTAAAAAGAGAAATATCTATGTAAGATATTGGAATAAGCCGCGCATCAGCGAGTATCTCAGGATAAGCGTGGGCACGGATGAAGAATGTGACACTCTTGTCGCAAATCTCAGGGACATCCTGGGAATGTAATAATCTGAAAAAATGATTGGAGAAATATAAATGGGTTCTTTGGCAAAAACAATCGCGCAGGCGTTTACACAGAATACGATGACACAGTATCTCGGGTGCTTCATCATTTCGATGATACCCCTTATCGAGCTCAGGGGAGCCATCCCGATAGCATACTGGTTCCGCGGAATGAATCCGGAACATTTCAACATCGTTCTCGGGTACGTGATAATAGCAATCGGAAATATGCTTCCCGTTCCGATCATCTTTTTCTTCGCAAGAAAGGTTCTTGAATGGGGAACGGATAAGCCTGTTATCGGCAAGTTCTTCACCTTCTGTCTTGAAAAGGGACATAAGGGCGGAGAGAAGCTTCAGGCAAAGGCTGGACGCGGACTCTTTGTTGCGCTTCTTCTTTTTGTGGGTATCCCCCTTCCCGGAACCGGAGCATGGACGGGAACGCTTGCGGCTTCGCTTCTCGATATGAAGTTTAAGGAGAGCATTATAGCCGTCATGCTCGGAGTCGCACTTGCGGGTGTGATCATGGGAGTGGCATCCACTCTTGTCTCGAGTGCGATATTCTGAGGATGAACAATACCCTTGACGGCCGGATTTATCTATGAGTTCTGATGGAATGTGCGTAACAAATACATATCAGGCATTTGCTTCGGTTTATGACGAACTGATGAATGACGTTCCGTATGATGAATGGGCCGAAAGGATCGACCGTGACATCAGAAGGTACGGTGTGTCCAAGACATCGGGTGAAAGAGAAGAAGTCTCATCTGATGACGAAGCCGTTCTTGCGAGCGAAAGGGATCTTGTTGCGGACCTTGCGTGCGGGACCGGTGTGATAACGAGAAAACTGTTTGATAAAGGCTATGATGTTTTCGGCGTCGATATTTCATCGGATATGCTCTCAAGAGCACAGACCTCCGATGATGAACGCGGCATCATGTACCTGAACCAGGATATATGTGAGCTCGATCTGTATTCGACCATAGGTACCGCGGTCTGTATATGCGACAGTCTTAACTATCTTCTTTCGGACGAAGAGCTTGAAGCCGCATTCGGCGGTGTCTCCAATTTCCTCTATCCGGGCGGCGTTTTTATTTTCGACTGCAACACCTCTTACAAGTACAGGGAGGCGATCGGCGAATCCACAATTGCGGAAGCGGGAGAGGATGTATCCTTCATCTGGGATAATTTCTATGATGAGGATGAGAATGTTAACGAATACGATCTTACTCTTTTTATAAAAAGGGAAGACGGCCTGTATGAACGTGCGGAGGAAACACATCTCCAGCGCGGCATTGAAAAAGAAGACATAGAAAGCCTTGCAAAAAAGAGCGGGCTTGAGATAATGCTCATCTCCGATTCGGATACGGACGGGGAAGTGAGAGAGGATACCGAAAGGATCTATGCGGTCCTGAAGAAACCGGAAAGAAAATGATAAACGAAAAGTGTCAAAAAGATTATATCGTTTCCGCAACCGCTGCGGATTATCATATCAGGGCATTTGCCTGCACTACTCTAAATATCTGTGAGGAATCGAGACGACTCCACAATACCAGCCCCGTTATGAGTGCGGCACTCGGAAGAATGCTTTCCGCAGCCGCAATGATGAGCATCATGATGAAGGGTGACGGGGACAAGCTCACGATACAGATCAAATCCGACGGCCCCTCAGGCGGACTTACCGTATGTGCTGATTCACACGGTAACGTTAAGGGATATACGCCTGTTCCCGATGTGATCCTTCCCGCAAAGGCCAATGGTCATCTGAACGTATCGGGTGCGATCGGAAACGGAGACCTTATCGTTGTAAAGGACCTCGGACTTAAAGAGCCATATGTCGGAAGGACTGCTCTTCAGACAGGCGAGATCGCCGAGGATATGACTTATTATTTCGCTGCCTCCGAGCAGACTCCTTCTTCGGTCGGTCTCGGTGTGCTCATGAACAGGGACAACACCGTAAGATGCTCGGGCGGGTTCATCATACAGCTTATGCCCGATGCGGGTGACGATGTGATCGCGGTGATCGAGGAGAACCTTAAGAGCCTTAAGAGTGTTACCGAAATGCTCGATGAGGGCCTTACTCCGGAGGATATGATAAGCGAAGTCTTAAAGGGACTTGATATAAATTTCAATGAGGTTTACGACTGTGCTTATAAGTGCGACTGCTCGGACGAAAGAGTCGAAAAGGCTCTTATAAGCCTCGGCGAAAAAGAGATCGTCGCACTTATAAAAGAAAACAAGGATGCCGAGATCCATTGCGATTTCTGCGAGAAGGATTACATCTTTGGACCCGAAAGGCTGAAGGAGATCCTGAAAAAGAGCAGAGCGCTGAACATAGAGAAATAAAGAAAGAGGAGAAAGAAAATGGTCAAAGCCAATGACAACTATTTGAAACTTCCCGGAAGCTATCTTTTTTCAACCGTGGGAAGAAAGGTAAGGGAGTATCAGGAGGCTCATCCCGAAGCCAAGATCATCAGACTCGGAATCGGTGATGTAACACAGCCCCTTGCACCTGCGATCATCAGTGCGCTTCACTCAGCCGTTGATGAGATGGGAAAAAAGGATACCTTCAGGGGATATGCTCCGGATCTCGGATATGAGTTCCTCAGAAATGTTATCGCGGATGTCGATTACAAGAAGAGAGGATGCGATATCTCCGCTGACGAGATCTTTGTTTCCGACGGTGCAAAGTCCGACTGTGCAAATATCCAGGAGATATTCTCAACAGACAACAAGATCGCAGTCTGCGATCCCGTATATCCCGTTTACGTTGATTCAAACGTAATGGCAGGCAGGACCGGAACCTGGGATCCCGCTTCCGAGACATGGTCAGATGTCATCTATATGCCCTGCCTTGAAGAGAACGGATTTGCTCCCGAGCTTCCCACCGAAACTCCCGATCTTATCTACCTTTGCTTCCCCAACAACCCTACCGGTTCCGCAATCACCAAGGACGAACTTCAGAAGTGGGTTGACTATGCTAACAAAGTCGGTGCAGTCATTCTCTACGATGCAGCTTACGAAGCATATATTTCAGAGGACAACATTCCTCACTCTATCTATGAGTGTGAAGGAGCAAGAACCTGTGCGATCGAGTTCAGATCTTTCT
>JAILOC010000111.1 GCA_024691045.1 Lachnospiraceae bacterium
GCTGCCTCTACCATCTTAACAAGATAGGTGTGGTTTGCGTAAGCACGCGCACCCTTGGAAACCTGAAGGATAACAGGGCTCTCAAGCTCTCCTGCAGCTTCGGTGATACCCTGAACGATCTCCATGTTGTTGACGTTGAAAGCACCTACAGCGTATCCGCCGTCGTAAGCTTTCTTAAACATCTCTTTGGTTGTTACCAATGCCATAACGAAAAACCTCCTTAAAAGTGAATGTTTTTACGAAAAGACTCGTATGTATCAATAATAATTTGTGAGGGGTTTTAAGTCAATATTGGTATTTTGCCCAATGAACGTGGTATAGTATTGCTTGTTTGGGAGAAAAATAACATGAAGCTTACTGAAATCTACACTAATAAAGACAGAGTCCTGTCATTTGAGATATTCCCGCCCAGGGCGGCTGAGGAGCTTGAGAACATCGACGAGACTCTTGAGATCCTCTGCGACCTGAAGCCCGACTATATCAGCGTCACATTCGGTGCAGGCGGAAGCTCCAACAATAACAAGACTATAGCCATCTGCAGGAAGATCCGTGAGAAGTACCATACCGAGGCGGTCGCCCATCTGACCTGCCTTTGCTATGACGAAAAAGAGATCGACGCATTCTGTAAGGAACTGCAGGATAACGGGATCGAGAATATCCTGGCTCTGAGGGGTGATGCCAATCCCAACGCTCCCGCAAAGGGAGTGTTTGCCCATGCATCAGATCTTATTACATATATAAGACCCAGAACGGACTTTTGCATAGCGGGAGCGTGTTACCCGGAGAACCACCCGGATTCACCTGACCGGATCGCGGAGATGGCGGCTCTCAGAAAGAAGGTCGAGGCGGGTGCCGAGGTGCTTCTCAGCCAGCTTTTCTTTGATAATGAGGATTTCTTCAGATTCGTTGAGGATGCGAGGATTGCGGGAATAGATGTCCCCATAACACCGGGAATAATGCCCTGCCTTTCGGCGAAAACCATAAACAGAATGGTCACCACCTGCGGTGCAAGGCTTCCCGAGAGATTTAAGAGAATACTTGATAAATACGGTGAAAAGAAAGAAGCTCTTTTTGATGCAGGTCTCTATTACGCGATAAGCCAGATAATAGACCTGATAGCGACGGGATCCGACGGGGTTCATATCTATACGATGAATAATCCCACGGCGGCGCGCAGGATCTGCGACGGCATCAAGAATATCATCTGATAAACCTACATCTTAAGTATAGTGGTGCTCCTTCATATAATCCGTGGGGGGGCACCCTTTTTCTTTTTTGAACTGTCTGTTGAAATGCTCGATCGTTTCGTATCCGCAGACCGATGCTGCTTCCGCTACGGAGAGGTTTCTGTTCCTGAGAAGGTAGATCGCGTATTCTATCCTTGCGGAGATCAGGTCTCTGGTGACCGGCACTCCATAGAGAGCCTTGTAGATGTGCTGGAAGTAGGAGATGCTCATATTCATTTCGGAAGCAAGCTCGGATACTTCGCCTATCCTGGCGGCTTCCCCGCCCTGGTAAATTCTTCCCCTCAGAACATTGAACCTGCTTCTGTAGGATTCGAGCGTGCCTGATTTAAATTCCGATTCTTCCTTTACCTTGCTGAGATCGCTTATCTTGTATATTAGGAGCCTTGCAAGGCTGTCCATTATCATATCGTGGTTATCGCTGTTTTTTCTAGCTTCCGCGGCGATATTCTGCATTATGGCCGAAGCCTCCGAATGGTCGTAGACCGTCAGTGCCTTCGCAAATTCAAGGCCCATTCCTTCAAACAGCTCTTCCAGTTCGCCTTCGTCCGCCTCAAGATGTATCCAGTCATCCGTATAGGGTGCATTCCGTAAATAAAAATGTTCCGGATCCGAGGGTCTGTAAAACAGAAAAGCCGGCCTGTTGACATAAACATTCTTACCGCCTTCTTCGTACCAGAAGGGATTCCTGATCATAATGATGCTGTAGAATTTCGTTCCGTCAGGGCGGTTTATCTCCCAGCCGTTTTCGTGATAATAGTTGTAGCCTGCATATGGAATCTTTATCATAGTCTGATTCTGGCATCTCAAAGCAGAAAAAGTCAAGTATAAAGCATATAAAATCATTGTATTTATAACAGATTGCCTTAATATCAATTGTATATGAAAACAGATGATATGTCCGGGAGACGGTCCCGGTGATCTCATCAAAGGGGTTTCGAATGAAAAACAGACTTAACGATCCCGAATGGAAGAGAGCCATGAAATGGTTCTATCGGTATCTTTCCAAATATAAATGGAAGGAAGCGGTAGGACTGATCCTGGTTACGATCTGCGCGGTCCTTAATATAATCAATCCCAAGATCATGGGAATCATAGTCGATGATGTCATCGGAGACGGTGAGGGAATAGCGGAGAGGATGGGAATCCTTCCCGTTGCCGTTGCCCTTATGATCGGATGCCAGTTTGTCAGAGCCGTCATCAGGCTTTTTTCGCAATGGCTTTTCGAAACCTGTTCCCAGGATATGCTCTATGACATGAGGGACGGAGTATACAGAAGCCTGCTTCAGAAGGATTTCTCCTTTTACAACAGAAACAGGACCGGAGACCTGATGAGCCGCCAGACCGGAGATATGATGGCCATCAGGCATTTCGTCGCTTATGTCATATACTCCATTTATGAAAATGTCCTTCTTTTCGTGATAGCGCTCATAATGATCTTCTCGGTTGACTGGAGGATCGGAATCGCTATGATGAGCGTTCTTCCCATAAGTGCGTTTGTAACTTATCTTCAGTCGAAGGCCATAAAACCCAAGTTCATGAAGATCAGGGACAGATTTTCGTCGCTCAACGCTTTTGCCCAGGAGAACATCAGCGGTAACCGTGTGGTCAGGGCGTTTGCCAAGGAAGAGTACGAAATAGAGAAATTCGACGCCGAAAATGCGGCATACCGTGACTCTGAGCTTGATGCGGCAAAGGTGTGGACTAAGTATGTACCCATATTCGAAGTCTGTGCTACTTTTCTGACCGTTATCCTGATGCTGGTAGGCGGAATAATGTGCGTTAAGGGTGCGATGACGCTCGGAGATATGGTAATCGTCAATTCTTATCTCTGGATGCTCAACATGCCGCTGAGGATGTTCGGATGGCTGATCAACGACTATCAGAGATTCACGACTTCCGTTGTCAAGATATACACGACCGTATCCGAAAAGCCGAAGATCACCACACCTTCCAAACCTAAGAATGAAAAGAGGATAAAGGGCGAGGTTGAGTTTAAGGATGTCTCTTACAATGTGGAAGGAGAACCGATACTCGATCATGTTTCCTTCAAGGTAAACCGCGGTGATACCATAGGAATACTCGGTGCGACCGGCTCAGGCAAGACCACGATCATGAATCTGATCTGCAGATTCTATGATGTTACGGACGGGGCGGTCCTTGTCGACGGTATAGATGTAAGGGATATGGAACTTCACACGCTCCGCGACGGAATAGGTCTTGCAATGCAGGATGTCTTCCTTTTCTCGGATACGATAGAGGGAAATATCGCATACGGAGATCCGGACTGTACGCTTGAGCAGGTAAAGTGGGCCGCGAAGATGGCCGATGCCGACGGTTTCATAAATGAGATGCCTGACGGATATGACACTGTCGTCGGAGAAAGAGGAATCGGACTTTCGGGCGGACAGAAGCAGAGAATCGCGCTTGCAAGAGCAATTCTTAAGAAGCCTGCGATAGTCATACTCGATGACACGACATCCGCCGTTGATATGGAAACCGAGTCGCAGATACAGAAGGATCTTAAGCTTCTTGAAAATGAGACCGTTTTCATAATCGCACAGAGGATCTCATCTCTCAAGGATGCGGATATGATACTCGTTGTCGAAGACGGAAGGATCACCCAGAAGGGAACCCACAGGGAGCTGATCGCCGAAGACGGATATTACAGGACTGTCTATGAGCATCAGCTCGGAAATCTTAAGTCGCAGACGGCATAAGCACCGGCAGGAAATGGTTTGGCCGGACGGCTGATTCGCCCGGCGGAGATATAAAATGGCAAGAAATAAGATTAACGAAGATGAATATCTTGAGGAGTCATTTAACTTAGAGCAGCTCAAGAGGCTCGGACATTATGTCGGAGCCTTCAAGGGCAAGCTGACGTTTACGGTAGTGATAATGATCATATCCAGCGGACTTACGATGCTCATTCCCATATTCATGAAGAATGTCATGGATGTGATCACTGAGTCCAACTTCGGAAACGGATTGTCGGAATCGGATGCAATCAGCAAGATTGTTTTTTACTCTGTGCTGACATTCCTTATCACCGTTGTATGTGCGGTCATCACGAGAGTCAAGATCAAGCTCACATCCCAGGTCGGCCAGGGCGTTATATACAATCTCAGAAGGGAACTGTTTGTTCACCTTCAGGAGCTTCCCTTCTCGTATTTTGATGACAAGCCCCACGGCAAGATCCAGGTAAGGGTGGTCAACTATGTAAACAATCTGTCCGATCTTCTGTCCAACGGTATCGTAAATACGATCACGGATATCTTCTCGATGATGTTCATCGTGGTCTATATGCTGTACCTGGATGTGAGGTTCACGCTGATAGTACTGTGCGGAATGCCGGTACTTGCGACGATAATTGTTTTCATCAAGAGCAGACAGCACAAGGCATGGCAGATACAGTCCAATAAACAGTCGAACCTGAACGCCTACATTGCGGAATCCGTAAACGGCATACGCGTTACACAGTCTTTTGTCAGGGAAGATTACAATACGGATTATTTTAATGTGCTCAATAAGGAGGCACAGAGATCCTGGCTTACCGCGGTCAAGTACAACTTCATTCTCTGGCCCGTTATCAACAACATAAACACGATATCCGCGAGCGTTATATATGTTCTCGGAATCGGCTGGCTCGCAAGAGGCAATGTGACCATAACCGCCGGATTGCTCATAGCATTTGCGGGATATGCCGCAAGATTCTGGCAGCCCATCATGACTCTGGCGAATTTCTACAATTCCCTCCTTACTGCGATCTCGTATCTGGAGAGGATATTCGAAACGATCGATGCGCCCGTGCTTGTCAAGGATAAAGAAGGTGCGGGACAGATGCCTGCCATAAAGGGTGAGGTCGAATACAGGGATGTAAGATTTGCTTACGAAGACGGCGTGGAGATACTGCACGGTGTTTCGTTCAGGGTAAATCCCGGAGAAAGCTATGCAATAGTCGGACCTACCGGTGCGGGCAAGACGACGATCGTCAATCTGATCAGCAGGTTCTATAACGTAACATCCGGTGAGATACTGATAGACGGAGTAAATATTGAGGATGTTACCATTAAATCACTCAGGACACAGATGGGTGTAATGATGCAGGATTCATTCATCTTCTCCGGAACGATAAAGGATAATATAAGATACGGCAACAAGACTGCCACGGATGATGATGTCATAAGGGCTGCCAAGACCGTATGCGCACACGACTTCATTATGTCTCTCGAAAAGGGATATGACACCGAGGTGAATGAGAGAGGATCCAGACTGTCCGCGGGACAAAGACAGCTCATCTCTTTCGCCAGGGCGGTTCTCGCCGATCCCAAGATCCTGATACTCGATGAAGCTACCGCTGCGATCGATACCGAAACCGAGATCCTCCTTCAGGAAGGCCTTGCAAGAATGCTGAAGGGAAGGACGTCATTTATCATCGCACACAGACTCTCCACCATCAGGAATGCCGACTGCATCATGTATGTCGACCACGGAATGATAGAGGAAAAGGGAACTCATGACGAACTTATGAAGATAGAGAACGGTAATTACAGAAGGCTGGTCGAATCCCAGCTGGATGCCTTTACCTGAACGCATCTTTTTTTCCGCCACAGCTTCTTTTCCAGTCCAATAATTTATTTCTGGTTTCAGGATCCCCCCAGGCGCTTGCTATGCAGCCTCGGGGGATATTTGTTTCCTTGGGCGGTTCGGTATCCGGAGCCTCTTTTTCGGGCGAGTTGTCCAGGAGGAGTTTGTTTTTTCTCAAATACTTATATATCCGGGGTTCCGGAGAATCCTTGCCGAACCGTTCGCAGTATCTTGCGGCGTATCTTTCTATAGCCTTTCTTTTCACACCATCGAACACAAAAAGCTTCCCCGGTTCGCAGATAAGAATGGCCGGATCCGTCCGCAGAACTCTTCCTATGGTCAGCAGCATATCGGGATACAGGATCGGGGTGTCTCCGACAAGGGGAGATGTGGTAACTATGAGTCTTAAACCGGACGATCGCCCCGCCGATACGGCATCATAGATCCCCTGGCTTTCGGCTGCCGCGGACACGGATCTTGTGTTTTCGAAATCATAGGCCACAGAGTGTTTCTCCGAATAATCTATGTAGCCCGAAGTTTCCAGATCGTAGATCTTCGGCGGAAACAGGGCGGCTGTGTTTGCAATCGCCTCATCGAATATTGCATTTAACGGCACGTTCCATTCTGCGGTATCACACCTGCTTACGGGGATCAGGAGGTGCTCGCCGCCTTGAAATGCATATCTGTGCAGCGTGACAAGGATTCCCTTTTTTATCATGGAGACTTTCGAGATCTCCGTGACAAGTCTTCCCTCAGGCGCCGAACCGGTCACGCACAGACTGCTTTTGACATCAAAATAATCTTTTTTGGCTCTGTTTATCCAGAGCAGGGGATCGTCTTTATTTTCTGAGATCATTTCCTTCACCTTTGCTTTCTCTCAATTATGATATCTGGAGTGAGTCATAAGCAGATCAAGATGATCACTTAGAACTTCGTATCCGTATGTATTAAGCATTGAGCAGACATAAATGTATTTCTGGTCCGTCGGTCTGGCGGCCGGGTTTCCCATGCCAAAGAACGCATTCTTGTTGATATCCGGCACGTAACCGAACAGTCTTACGATCTCCGGGGTTGTTATCATCCTGTTTCCGTTTTCGATATTTGAAACCGCCGGCTGGTCTATCCCCAGCACCATTCCGAGCTCATCCTGCGTGTGATTTATACTTTCCCGTATGATCTTCACGCTGTTTCCCAGAGTGATCTTCAGTTCTTCGCTTCCTTCCGGCCGGACCGGATATTCACGGATGCCGGCCCGCCCTTCCAGGAATTTTATGATTGCACTGTACTTTTCTTCTTTTGTCATCTTCGGACGGATCTCGCAAAGTATTCCGCACACAATAAAATCCATACGATTTCTCCCTCTATATACACTTCAACGTGACGAAACGGCATCAGTAACCGTCTGTATAAATGGTAAAGAAGGAATGATGCGGATTCCATACGGCGGGAGTTATATTTTTTCGCAGAAATTATCACTCAGAGTTATAAAAAAACAGCCCTTTACGTGATATAATCACTATGTATGTGCGGCATTTGCGCCCGGAGGACGAAAAATGGCAAATAAGTACAATGCATTCATTTCATACAGACATGCCCCCGAAGACATAAAGATTGCTTCGGAAGTGCAGAAATCGCTTGAAAGATTTAAGATTCCGCCTGCCATTCAGCAGAAGACGGGGATCAGGAGATTCGAGAGAATATTCCGCGATAAGGAAGAACTTCCCATCACCGCGGACCTTAACGATGATATAGATGAAGCTATCAAGAATTCGGATAACCTGATCGTTATCTGCTCGACCAGGACGAGTGAATCCATCTGGGTAAGGAAGGAGATCGAGACCTTCCTTAAGTACCATACGAAAAAAGAGATCTTTACCGTACTTGTCGACGGTGAGCCCGAGGATGTCATACCCGACATCCTGCAGCATGACACGATAACCATAAAGAAGGCTGACGGAACCACGGAAACCAGGGAAGCGCTCATAGAGCCCCTCAGCTGTGATTACAGGATCGGAATAAAGAAGGCACGCAAGGTGGAGCTTCCCAGACTTGCGGCTTCACTTCTGGGATGCTCGTATGATGAGCTTGTTCAGAGAAGAAGACAGTATGAAAGAAGAAGAAATGCGATAATCGGAACGGTTTCCACATGTGCCGGACTCAGCATTATGGCATACCTTGTATGGAGCCTTCTTCAGATCAGGATGAATTATGACCTGGCGCAGCAGAATTATGAGATGGCACAGAATAACCTGGCTCTTGCTCAGGCCCATTACGAGACTGCCCAGGCGAATTATCAGGAATCTCTCAGAAATCAGTCCGAGTTCCTTGCGACCGTATCGGGGCAGCTGCTTGAAAAAGATGACAAGGTAAATGCAGTACTGCTCGCACTTGCGGCGCTTCCTTCCGAGGGTGATAGCAGGCCTGTTACCACCAGGGCGGAATATGCGCTTACAAATGCCCTCGGATGTTATCTTTCACCCGGCGCCTTTGGAATGGAGCCCATCTGGAAGTACAGCACTTCCTATAAGATCGAAAAATACATTGTCACTCAGGATATGACAAAACTCATTGCGCTTGATTCCTACGGAGATGTCACGATATGGAATCTCAGTGATCACAGCATTTATAAGGTGATACCGCGTGAGGGAACCGAAGCCCATGATTTTGCCATAAACAGGGAAGGTACGATTGTCATACATTATCATGAAAAACTGGTTGCATATGACAGTAAATATGAAAACATGCTCTGGAGCATAGATCTTGATTCCGATCATATGGGCTATTCCGATCTGAAATCCGTCTATATGATAACGGAAGGCGAAGAGGTTCTGTATTCAGGATTGACCCACGCGATGGTGGTGGATATCGGGACCGGTTCTGTTGAACTTGACCTGGATATTGAAAGTGAATTTCCCACGGATGATTATTCGGTGTACCAGCCCTCTATCAGTATGGTAAAAGCATCCCAGGACGGCAGGCTGATCGCCGTTTCACTTGGATCTTCATATGACTCAATACGTATCTGTGTATATGACAGGGATTCTTCCGAATGGAACGAGATGGCGGATACATTCTGGTATGTTTATTTCATGAAGTTCACATCTGATAATGAGCTTGTCATTTCTTATGAAACGGACAGTTCTGAATCTATGAATTTTTCAATAGGTGCAATGGAATATCTCACCGACAGAATCCGTACCGTAGGAAAATTTAACCCCCATTCCGGAAAGAAAGAATGGGATGAACAGATTCCCTATACCTTATCAAGCGGAACGAGTCAGATCCTTCTGTGTGAATTCAGTGATTCCGGTGAAAAAGTTCCGGCCGCCGCTGTTATCTTCTCCAATAAGCTGTATGTATTGGGACTGAAGGACGGAAAGGTATTATCCCGTAATGAGATGACGGGCGAGCATATCACGTCATATATGACCACAAATGGTGATGGTATCGTGGTGGTTCTGAAATCGGGCAAGTACATGTTCGTTTCCCTGTCGGACGATTCGGTCCACATCGGTTCTTTCGATTTTTTCCTTAACGGCGTAACCGATGCATGCGCATATTATTGCGAAGAAGAACAGGACAATCATTATCTGATCAAGTATGCGGATCAGAACGGAATAATAGAATACGACTACGAGTATTATGATGACAGTTATAAAGCGGTCGAAGGTGTGGAGGATGGTGAAACCCTGTGTTCTTCAATCGTGGCCGGAGACAAGGTTCTGTTGTTTGGCGATATGATGAATCTGTATTGCTTCGATCCGTCATCGGGAACTATTGATTGGAAGAAAAAAATTGAAGGAAGCAGTTACGCATCCATGAGGTTTGTATATGCCGCTCCTGACGGTATCGTGTACCTGATCTATTCAGGCGTTCTTGAGGGCGAGGACAGAATGGGAGATAAGCTGTTTGCACTGGATATTTCCGACGGCAGTATGAGCCGTGTGGAAAACATTCCATACTGCAGATCCATAGACGAATGCTGTGCCGATAACAAGATATTCATGGCTATCACCGGAGATGCCGAATATCCTTCGGGAATATATGTTTATGATTGTTCATCACATACGGCAGAGATGCTGGAACTTCAGGCGACCGAAGACACGTCTTTTGGTCATGGCGAGCTGTCGGTTTCTCCCGACGGCAAAAAGGCGGTCTTTATTCCGTATGAATATAATTATATACCTATAAATGCATACATCATTGATCTGGAAACAAGAGAATATAAAACGGTATCCTGCATCTCACATTCACATGCGGCATGGGATATGGATTCCGGGAAATACGCTATAGGAAACGTAAATTATGTTGTCGTGTATGATTATACGGACGGAGAGTTCCTTACGATTCCCAGGGGTGATTCCGACATAGTAAGCCTGGCTTTTTGCGAAAAAGGTCTTATAACCTACTCCCAGATGGATAACCTCTCGCTGTATGATCTCGAAGGAAACATGATCGGGAATACCCAGCTGCAGGGATTGGGAAATCCTCAATATGACAGTATTACAATTACCGACCTGGGAGATGAACTGCTTGTCCGCTGTGATGTGTATGACAGCATAATCAATAAGGAAGATTTCGAAATACGGACACATATTTACGGTCTTATGTGTTACGATAACGAAAACGGAAGATTTTTTGTCAAGACATTTGCCCATCTTAAGGGTGTTCCGAATTTCATATATTATGACAGGCTTTCGGTAGATGAGCTTATCGAAAAGGGCAGGGAATATATTGGTGAAGTGACACTCAGTGAAGAAATGAAAAATCTGTACGGAATCTCATAAAAGTATAAAATGAAAAAAGCCAGGAGAGGTTATCTCCTGACTTTTTTGTTTTGAGCGATATGTACAGATTATTTTACCAGCTTGTATGATTCCTTGAAGAGATCCTTGCCGATGATATATACATCGTCCTGATCCGACGCTTTCATTGCGAGATAATCTCCGATCTCTCCGTTTAGATAATCGTTCTTGAGCCACTTGGTAAATACCTTTGCCCTTCTCTTGAGAGGCTTAGCAAGGATGTGGTTTCCGCCTGTGGATACACACATTTTCGCTACGGGAATCAGATTGAGGATCTCACTGGTTGACAGGATCCTTACGGTGGGTGAGTATTCCAGCTTCAGGTTGTATTTGCCTGCAAGCTTTTTATAATTCTTTTTAAATACGGTCTGGGTTGAAGGATAAACCTCGCCTCTTATTCCGATCATTATGACAGTATCTTCTTCGACTGTCAGATAGATATCGCCTTCCAGTGTTCTGACGAGAACTTTGGTTCCGATGGGAAGGAATTCCTTCGGGATCGCATATCCCTGTTTGATGGGCATCTTGACGTATTCCTTCATTCCCTTTGTTGTCACTTTAGTCTTGCCCGCATATATGACGTCCACGCTTGTGAAATAATCGTGGAGCCTTTCACGTAGAATGGAAGTGACCGCTGCGGCTTTTTCTTTTTCGGATGATTCGGCGTATCTTTTGTATTCCTGTTCAAGGAGCTCGTTCTGAATGAAACCGCCGGCCTTGTTTACATGTCCGCCGCCGCTTCCGATCTTTTCGGATATGTATGATGCGAGCTCATCTGCACGTACTTCCGCGTAGTCGCTTCTGATGGAGAACTTGACACCGTAATCAAGTACGGAGAATACGAGACATACATTGACCGTATCGACTGCCAGGAAGAAATCGCTTATAAGGCCGAGTATATTGGGGTCGCAGGGCTGTGCTTCGAGGATCGCATAATTGTGATCCTGATGGTATTCCACACCCAGAAGAGCGACACCTGCGATCTTCGCCTCTTCGAGGGAGATGTTCATTCCGTTCAGTCTTCTGAGAAGAACCTGATCCACATATAATTCTTCCAGCATATCCTTATCCAGGGGATGGAATAATTCGGAGAGGGAATTGGTGTCGGTGAACAGGCCGTAATACATTGCCGACGAAACTTCCGGCCCGGGCTGGTATTTTTCCTTTTTCATCATATCCCAGATAACGGTACAGCATGAGCCGATTCCGGATCTGATCTCGTGAAGCTTCGGAAGTCTCTTGCCGGGAGCAACCTGGTGGTGGTCTATTATCGCAATCTCCTTGGCATCGAACATGGTAACATTGCTCTCACCGTACTGGCAGTCACAGGTTAAGAGCAGATCCGGATTTCCTATATTCGATGTTTCGAATTCGATGGGAATCTCAAGAGCTTCGACCAGATATTCAAGATTTGACTTGGATATCTTTTTCTTGCCCGAATAGATGAAACGGACCTTTTTTTCCTTTTCCTTAAAGTACGAATATAGGGCAAATCCGGAGCCTATGGCATCTGCGTCGGGGTTGTCGTGGCACTGGATAACGATATTGTCGAACTTGAGAAGATCGGACAGTTTCATGTTACGCTCCCTCATAAACTATGTTAATATAGTTACTGCCTTATTATACAATATGTGCGGGATATGAGAAAGCGGGTATTTGTAATGGACATCCTGGTGCTCGGAGGGAGTTATTTCCTCGGACCTAAGTTTATAAAGAAGGCTCTGGATACCGGGCATGGTATTACCGTGTTCAACCGTGGATCCAATCCGCTGAATGTTCCGGGCGTAACGGAGATCCGCGGTGACAGAAGCCGCGAAGATGATCTCAGGAAGATCACGGGAAAATATGACGCGACTGTCGATCTCTGTGCATATGTCAGGGGTGATATAAAGCGTGTTAAGGATGTTCTTGCTCGGCGCACCGGAAGATATGTCTTTGTTAGTACCGTTGATGTCTATAGAAGAGGGACGGGAAAGCTCCTTGACGAATCTGCGGAATTTGAAAACAGGGACTTCGGCGGTGAGGCCGGGGCTTACATCCTCGGGAAAGCCGCTTTGGAAAAAGAGATAGGGGATATAGAGGACCGCTGCGTATTAAGACCTTCCATAATATATGGTCCCGGAAATTATGCTCCGAGGGAAAATATATATTTCAAATGGATAAGTGCCGCGGGGCAGATACTTGAACCGTCGCCTTCCGACGGCTCCTTCCAGATGGTGAGCGTATCGGATGTTGCAGAGGCTCTTCTGAAAGCATGCAGTGATGAAGCTTTTAAGGGACAAGCCTTCAATGTTACTCCGAATGAACAATATACTTATGAGAGCTTTACACAGATCCTTAAAAATGCCTGCGGAACCGGTTTTGAGGTGATAAAGATCACACCGGATGAAGCAATGGCCGGACAGGTACCGTTTCCTTATCCGATATCTTCCGCAGAATCCGAAAGGTACGACGGAAGTGCTCTTGAAAAAACGGGATTTGAATATACCGATATAACAGAAGGCTTGAAAGAGGCTTGGGAATTTTATGTACATAGCAGATAACTGGAAAGATTATGAAGTGCTTGATACCGGAAACGGCGAAAAGCTCGAAAGATGGGGGGAGTTTATCCTGGTAAGACCCGATCCGCAGGTGATCTGGCAGACCGATCATAAGAATCCCGGATGGAAAAATGCAAACGGGCATTACCACAGGTCGTCAAAGGGCGGCGGAGAGTGGGAATTTAAGGGGCTTCCGGATGAGTGGAGCATAGGATATGCATTCAAAAGCATGGAATATGAACTCACCTTCAATCTCAAGCCTTTTGCGTTTAAGCATACGGGCGTTTTTCCCGAGCAGGCATCCAATTGGGAATGGACTTCTTCCATAATAAAGAAGGAAGCGGAAAAGAGACCTGAGGGCGATCCCGTAAAGGTACTCAACCTCTTTGCATATACGGGCGGAGCCACATTGTCGGCACTGGCAGCAGGCGCAAGCGTTACCCATGTCGACGCATCGAAGGGGATGGTTGGCTGGGCCAGGGAAAATGCCGTAAGCAGCGGACTTGCTGAAAGACCTGTAAGGTGGCTTGTCGATGACTGCGGAAAGTTCGTCGAACGCGAGATCAGGCGCGGGAATAAATATGATGCCATCATAATGGACCCTCCCTCATACGGGAGAGGCCCCAAGGGAGAGATCTGGAAGATCGAAGAGAGCATCTGGCCTTTCCTTGAAAACTGCGTAAAGCTTCTTTCCGACAGACCTCTTTTCTTCCTAATTAATTCATATACGACGGGACTCCAGGCCGGAGTGCTCGATCATATGATGGGAAAGCTGATAGTGCCTGAGTTCGGCGGAAGCTGCGCTTCGGATGAGGTCGGACTTCCCGTGAGCGGAAACGGCCTGTTCCTTCCGTGCGGTGCAAGCGGAAGATGGCAGGCATAAAGAAACCGGCGGATTTTTTCATTTTATATTGCGGGAAGTATCATTCATTTATTGTGGTCATGTGAGTTCCGGACCACTACAGATTGTGCTCCCGGACTCATTGGAAAATTTTTACAAAAAAACTTTAAATTTTTCTTGCATTTATTTTCAAAGACGAGTATTATATCAAATGCTGTGACGTGATAGCTGTGAAGCGTGAGGTTGCTGCTTCGGAGTGATCTTAAGCAGGTTTTTACGCGGAGCGAATGTCAAGTTACAAAACTGACGACAAGTCACTGTACCATTACAGTCTGCCAAGGGCAGAAACGACGTGTGGTCCTAAAAGGAACCGGGGCCAAGGTTTCACCTCCTGAAGAGGTAGGAAACACACGGGCAAGTGTACAGTCACCGCTTGTCGCAAGATTGCGGGATAACTTCTAATAAAAGGAGATCCTGCGAAATCGCGAAAAGGAGGCGACTTTTTTTATGGCAAAATCAGTAATGAGAATCACACTTAAGGCTTATGAGCATGAACTCGTTGATGCATCCGCAGCAAAGATCATCGAGACTGCAAAGAAGACCGGTTCTAAGGTTTCCGGACCTGTACCCCTTCCCACCAAGAAGGAAGTAGTTACCATTCTTCGTGCAACTCATAAGTATAAGGATTCCAGAGAGCAGTTCGAGCAGAGAACTCACAAGAGACTCATCGATATCATCAATGCTTCACCTGCTACCAAAGAATCCCTTCAGCGCCTTGAGATGCCTGCCGGTGTCTTCATCGATCTCAAGATGCTTAACAAATAAGGCAAGTAACAAATAATAAACCTCTACTAGACACGAACGCCTTACGGCGGTCCACTATGTAGAAAATGAGTGCCATAAGGCCCGGGCACTGATTAAGAGAGGAAAAGGAAATGAAAAAGGCAATACTTACAACAAAGGTCGGAATGACTCAGATCTTTGCAGATAACGGAGAACTTATCCCCGTTACCGTGCTTCAGGCAGGTCCCTGCGTCGTTACTCAGGTTAAGACCACCGAGAACGATGGCTATGAAGCAGTCCAGGATGGCTTTGTCGACATGAAGGACAAGGTCGTTGAGAAGGACGGAAAGGGCGATAAGAAGATCGCACACAGAAACGGCGCTACCAAGGCTGAAGCAGGACACTTCAAGAAGGCCGGAGTAAGCTCCAAGAGATATGTCAGAGAGTTCCGTTTTGAGAACAGCACCGAGTACAACGTAGGTGATGAGATCAAAGCAGACATCTTCG
>JAILOC010000127.1 GCA_024691045.1 Lachnospiraceae bacterium
TCTCCGTTACAGACCACGGCATTATTATTCAGTTCAAAAGGCTGCATCCCTTCGGGGGTGAGCCCCATTATCGACAGACGCCTGAATCCTAAAAGACCGCCCTTTGTTTTCAAAATACGTGCATCATCGGGACCTCTTGACGTTGTCTTGTCCAGTGCCTTTACAAATGCTCTGTCGTCAGCGCCCCTTCCGCACCAAGCCATGATCGAACACATTTTTTCATCCTCCTGAAATGAATTGTTCCCGTTATGATTCCTTAAACAGCGGGACGTTCCTAAAAAATTTATAGGTCGGGCAGGCCATGAGCCTGCCCGACCGCTATATTATTGATCGGTTTATCTTACCGAGAAGAGCATGTCACCATATGAAGGATATGGCCAATCTTCGGAAGAACAAAGTGTTTCAGCTTCATCAGCAGCCGCTCTGAGTTCTCCCATCGCCGGAAGAAGAACATCTCTGATTGATGCGCTCTCTGCTATAATGTCGGACGCATCGGCAAGAGATATGATGGCTTTTTCAACCTCTCCGATTCTCTCATAGATCTGATCCGCAAGAACGGAAAGTCTTGAGATGACAGTGGTCTCATATGAGCATACAAGAGATCCGGTTACGGCTTTCTTAGCTGCCACGGTCTCAGAAAGCTTGTCGGCATATGCGGTAACTGCGGGAAGTATCTGCCTGTAAGCCATATCGATCATGGTGTTTGCCTCTATACGGACTTGCTTGCAGTAATTCTCAAGCATGATATCGCATCTTGATTCGATCTCTTTTTCGGTGAAGACGCCATGTCCGGTAAGGACCTTGACGTTCTTTTCATCGAGAATATGAGGCATGCAATCGGGAGTGGTTCTGTAGTTGCAAAGGCCTCTTACCTCGGTTGCTTCCTTGACCCATGCATCGTCGTAACCGTTTCCGTTGAAGAGGATCCTCTTGTGATCCGCGATGGTCTTCTTGATCATCTCGTGAAGGGTCTTCTCAAAGTCCTCGGCTCCTTCAAGTCTGTCTGCGTAAATTTTGAGCGATTCGGCAACTACGGTGTTGAGCATGATGTTCGCACAAGCGATCGAGTTGGATGAACCAAGGCTTCTGAACTCGAACTTGTTACCGGTGAATGCGAAGGGTGAGGTTCTGTTTCTGTCGGTGTTGTCTCTGGGGAATGCGGGAAGAACATCGACTCCAAGCTTCATGATCTTCTTCTCGGTTCCGCTGTAAGGCTTATCTTCTACGATCGCATCAAGGATGGCGCTGAGTTCATCTCCGAGGAATACGGAAATGATCGCGGGAGGTGCCTCGTTAGCTCCCAGTCTGTGATCGTTACCTGCGGTGGCAACGGAAAGCCTGAGAAGATCCTGATAATCGTCTACCGCCTTGATCACCGCACAGAGGAAAAGGAGGAACTGTGCGTTCTCGTAAGGAGTGTCACCGGGTGAAAGAAGGTTTATTCCGGTATCCGTTGCCATTGACCAGTTATTGTGCTTGCCGCTTCCGTTTACACCAGCGAAAGGCTTCTCATGAAGCAGACATACAAGTCCGTGTCTGGATGCTACCTTCTGCATGATCTCCATCATAAGCTGGTTCTGATCGGTAGCGATATTGGTTGTCGAATAGATCGGAGCGAGCTCATGCTGCGCGGGCGCTACTTCGTTGTGCTCGGTCTTCGCGAGGATTCCGAGTTTCCAAAGCTCTTCGTTGAGATCGTTCATGAATGCCTGTACTTTGGGCTTAATGACTCCGAAGTAATGGTCATCCATTTCCTGTCCCTTGGGAGGTCTTGAACCGTAAAGGGTTCTTCCGGTGTATTTAAGGTCGGGGCGCTGATCGTACATTTCCTTGGTTATGAGGAAATATTCCTGCTCGGGTCCGACCGAGGTCTTGACGTTCTTGGCTGTGGTATTTCCGAAGAGACGAAGGATACGGAGTGCCTGCTTGTTGAGAGCTTCCATTGAACGAAGAAGCGGAGTCTTCTTGTCGAGTGCTTCGCCGCCGTATGAACAGAATGCTGTGGGAATGCAGAGGGTCTTATCCTTGATGAATGCATATGATGTAGGATCCCATGCCGTATATCCTCTTGCTTCGAAGGTTGCTCTTAAACCGCCCGAAGGGAAGGAAGATGCATCGGGCTCACCCTGGATGAGCTCTTTGCCTGAGAATTCCATTATGACACTTCCGTCAGGTGAAGGGGATATGAATGAATCATGCTTTTCTGCGGTGATTCCGGTGAGAGGCTGGAACCAGTGGGTGAAGTGTGTGGCTCCCTTTTCAAGTGCCCATTCCTTCATAGCCTGTGCTACCGATTCCGCTACCTTGGGGTCAAGCTTACTTCCCTCATCGATGGTCTTTCTGAGCGAAGCATAGACCTTAGAAGAAAGTCTTGATCTCATCTGACGATCGTCAAATACGAGTGATCCAAAAAGTTCCGGTACTGAATGTGTTTCCATAGTCTGTTCCTCCTTAATTTTGGAAACAAAAAAGACAAAGACGCCTTTTTTGTATGTTTACAAAAAAGACGCCTTTGCCTTTTCACCTGTTAAATTACTACTGCTTTAATGCTCTGTCAATATTTTTTT
>JAILOC010000179.1 GCA_024691045.1 Lachnospiraceae bacterium
TTTCAACGTCAACAACATGGAGATCGTTCAGGGTATCACCGAAGCTGCAGGAGAGCTTGAGAGCCCTGTTATCCTTCAGGTTTCCAAGGGTGCGCGTGCTTACGCAAACCACACCTATCTTGTTAAGATGGTAGAGGCAGCTGTTCAGGAGAATCCCCAGATTCCCATCGCTCTTCACCTTGATCACGGTGATACCTTTGAGCTCTGCAAGTCCTGTATCGACGGCGGATTCACTTCCGTTATGATCGACGCTTCTTCCAAGTCCTTCGAGGACAACATCGCTCTTACCAAGCAGGTAGTTGAGTATGCTCACGACCACGGCGTAGTAGTAGAGGCTGAGCTCGGAACTCTCGCAGGTATCGAGGATGAGGTTCAGGTTGAGGCAGGTAAGGAAGCTTACACCAGACCCGAAGAAGTTGAAGAGTTCGTAGACAGAACCGGATGTGATTCACTTGCAATCGCTATCGGAACCAGCCACGGTGCTTACAAGTTCACCGCTGCTCAGTGCACCAGAAATGCCGATGGCATCCTTGTTCCCCCTCCGCTCCGCTTCGACGTTCTCGAGGAGTGCATCAAGAGACTTCCCGGATTCCCTATCGTTCTTCACGGATCATCTTCCGTTCCCCAGGAATTCGTTAAGATGGTTAATGAGTACGGCGGAAATATGCCCGATGCAGTAGGTATCCCTGAGGAGCAGCTCCGTAAGGCAGCTACCCTTGCAGTATGTAAGATCAATATCGACTCCGATATCCGTCTTGCAATGACTGCTAACATCCGTAAGTACTTCGTTGAGCATCCCGATCACTTCGATCCCAGACAGTATCTCAAGCCCGCTCGTCAGGCTGTTAAGGATATGGTCGCTCACAAGATCCTCAACGTTCTCGGATCCGATCACAAGATCTGATAAGTATAATACGAAGCCCCGGCTTATCGCCGGGGCTTTTTCAATTCATCTTCCAGTTTTTAAATTCCTTCTTTTCGCCTCTCCAGTACGCAGTGAAATCATCCCTCGTTCCGGTAAAGAAGATCCCTTCGGTAAACCCGCACCAGTTTTCGCCTTCAACTCCGGTTTTAAGATCAAACAATGCACTTGCAAGTATGACCACATGTCCGTCGTGGGAACAGATGATATCGAGCTTTCCGTCGGATGAAGGGATATCGAATACAGCATTCAATATCGGAAGTGCTGCCTGGTCCAGAGTATACCCCGCAGTGTATTCGGGGATGTTATTTTGAAGTCCGTAATAGAATTTGTACCAGCTTACGCCCAAATCAAGTGCGGGGCCCAGCCCTTCGATATGCGCAAAAGCCTGTATCTTTCCTATCTCAGGCTCCTCATTTCCCATGCCCCTTGCAATCTCTGTTGCTGTCTGTACACATCTTGCGACGGGGCTTGCGAAGAACCTTCCGACCGGAACATCGAGATTTCGGCCGATCCGGTTTGCAATCTCAACGCCCTCCGGCGTGAGGAGCAGATTGGAATAATCACCGTCCACGGGATTATCGAATCTGATCGAATGCCTCATATAAACCTTTACGTTGACATCCTTGGGAAGTTTAAGTGCATCCTCTTTCATGAGAGGACAAATCGTGTCAAAGATCATTTGCCTGTATCTCCGGGTAAAATTTTTGTATGTATCCTATCAGATGATAATACATCAGGCGATAAATCAGAATTGTTTTTTTCTTTTTCGGTAAGTATAAGCGGAAGATGGATCGTTACACGGGTTCCGCTTTTTACATCAGATTCAATGTCCAGGCCGTACCGGTCCCCAAACAGCACGCCGATCCTTTTTCTTACATTTGTCAATGCGATGTGATCAAGGCCCGCCGGCTCAGCGTGTTCTTTACCGTTCATTTCGTCCCTGACCTTATCAAGCTCCTCTTTATCCATGCCTTTTCCGTCATCGGTAACGGTTATGAACAGATCGTCCTTTTCCCTGCGGGCATCTATCTCAAGATTCCCTCCCTCTCCGGACAGACCGTGCATGATCGCGTTTTCGACAATGGGCTGGATCAGCATTCTGGGAACAAGAATATCGCTGAACGAATCATCTTCACCGAAGTTGACGCTTATCATATCGGGATACCTTGCCCGCATTATCTCCGTATATTGTTTCAGAACATACAGTTCCTCCAAAAGCGATATGTATTCATCCGGAGCATTGGCATATCTGAGGAGAACGGAAAGCTCTGTACAGATCCTCGTGGCCGTTTCCCTGTCACCTTTTCCTATAAGTGCCCTTACGATGTTCAGTGTATTGACCATAAAATGCGCACTTATCTGCTTTTTCAAAAGGGTGAGATTGGTTCTTTCAAGCTCAAGGTCAATACTGGTCTTTACAAAGCGTCTCATGAACCTTTCAAAAAAATAACCGGCTGCCATAAGGATCAGGATCGTAACGGGAAGTGCGACCTTAAAAAATCCGGAGACATCTTTCGAAACGGAATCGACACAGTACACGACAACCCTGTATCCGGTAAAGCCGATAAATCTTTCGCTCACGTAGACGGCTTTCCGGATCCTGCTTTCCACGTCTTCCCTGCCGATGCCTCCGCCCGCACAGATAAGTCTGTCTCCATAGTAAAGTGCCGCACCTATATAATCCGGGTCTTTATATGTCGAGAGAAGCTTTTCCACCTTTCTCTGGTCGATCAAAAGAAGAACATATCCCATGCATTTATCTTTATCCTCAATAGCCTGGTATACCCCGACATAGTTTTCCGAGCCCGAGGATACCGAAACCATCCGGTCGCTCTTCCCTTCACTGATGATATAGAAAGACCTGACGGCTATCGTGTTCGGCGCGGTTCCTTTAAGCCTGTAGAATTCACCGTCCGGATTATATACGATGATATTGTCGGCATTAACTATTCTCTTCAGAACGGGTTCGAGCGCGTTCTGAGCGATCCGGCCCATATCATAGAAATCATCCGTATAATCCGAGGCCGCAAGATTTTTTACGCTCTCATCCAAGGTAAGGATCGATGCAGATTCCTCCATCATAAGAAGCTCGTTTCCCACATCGTTCATAATGGTACCTACGGCACTCATTGCATGGCGTTGCATATTCTGCCTGATGATCCTGACCGTAAGTACATAAAATACCACCCAGAGCAGTACAATCACAGCTCCGAACAGCATCACCCCCAGCTTTCTTTTTTTGCCGGAATAATTATTCACGCTTTCGATTCCAGTATATCCGCCCAAAACTTTTCAAGGTACTCCCTGTTTTTGATCAGAACATCCTGATTGGGAACAAACAGATCTATCTCATCGAGGGGCACATCGTTCCCATCGGGAATATCGGTTCTTACGGACCATGTCCCGGCGGTGGAAAAAGGTTTGTATCCTTCACCGCTGCCGTCGCTCTCCCCGTAGAGAAATCTGATGAAGAGCTTGGCTGAATTGATATTCTCAGAATTTCTTGCGATCATTGCGGAATATGATGTCCTGCATCCGCTGAATGGCTCAAGACTGTACACGGGAGCCATGTCATATCCGAGATCGATAAATCTGAGTTTGCTCGAAACCATGATGCCAAAATCCGCACTTCCGGATCCGAGCGCTTCGAGCACCTCGTCGGAGCTGTTGGTAAACACTATGTTTTCCGATACGCTTTTCCAGAAATAATCCGATATGCTCATCCCGTCCGTTTCGGGCTCACTTCCGTAAAGATCCATATACGCAGAGGCAAGTCTGTCTTCCTCGCCCAGCAGCCCTCCGCAGAATGCATACGTGGAAAAAGAATGCAGAGGGTTTGGCATATAGATACTGTCCTTATACTTTTCATCCGCGAGCTCCCATATATTCCGGATAGGGCATTCGTCATACTTTGCGGAATTATAGAATAGCATCTCAGCTTCATATGTGAATGACCCCATCGGATTGCTTTCGGGATCTTTCATTTTAGCCGCTATATCCGAAGGCAGATAAGGCACGGCAATTCCGGTATCAACAATGCGCTCCCTGAACTCCCCGCTGTTATCGTTACAGATTATGACATCACAGTCGGAATTACCGCTGCTGTAATTCTTCTCAACCTCTTCGACAAGATCCGGACTTCTCAGATCCCTTATCTCAACGCAGAGTCCCGGATAAGCCTCTTCAAACGCTTCCTTTGTCCTGGTCACCCTGGTAGACACTGTATATACCACAAGAACATTTTCCTGTAGTGCATTTTCGTACAGTTCGTCTGCACTTTCATCCTTATCCGTCCCTGCCTTTTCGAGCCAGGCATCTTCCCCGGCAGTCTTTCCGCATGCCGCAAAGGCGCACAGTGTCGCTGCGGTCAGCAGTATGATCATTATTTTAGCTGACTTATTATTCAATGTATGATCTCCTCCGCACCGGAAACATATTTATTCCATTCGGCATCACTCCGGATATCCTTTTCCCCCGTTACGAACATGATCATGTAACTGTCCAGATATTCGGAGAGTTCTTCGTTTCTTTCGGAGAGCTCACCGCTATGCTCTATGCAGAAGTCCATATAGGCAAGCTGGGCTCTCGCATCAACATACTCGGCGTCGGAATTCAGTCCGTTCCACGTAACACCGTAGATATATTTTTCGGGTACCATCATGGGGCCCACACCATTCAGATTCTTATTCTGTGTAATGTCACGGATATAATTCTTTGTGATGATCGTGGACGGGATCATGTAGATGCTTATGTCCTTTCCGTCCGAATATTCCCAGTCGACACCGGGTTCCCCAAATCTTGCTATGAGCGAAGCCTCTTCGGTCATCATCGTATCCAGCAATAGCTGTGCAGCTTCTTTCTTTTCACTTCGGGACAAGATTATCGCTCCGACCTTCGTCTTATTTTCGGGAAGCATAGCGGTGGCCGTCCCGTCCGGACCCGTAAGAGGTGGAACATGCACATACCTTGCCATCACCTCCGGGTTTCCGCGGTAGATTACCTCTCCGATCGAAGAAGATGTGAATGCACCAACAATGGATACAGGACTGTTCACCATTTCGCAAAGCTCAGCGCGGGAGCAGACTGACAATCCGGCATCCATCAGTCCTTTATCATATAATCTGCTGCAGTATTCAAGACCACTGCGGTATGCGGGCTCCGCCCACGCGCTTCCTCCGCCGCCGGTATTCCTTGAATTATATGGATCGTTTGCAATAAAAGATCCCATAAGGAATTCAACCGGGTCAAGATCGTATTCGTCAGCAGACCCCGCAAGCGGTATCTCATCACAGATCCCGTTTCCGTTCGGATCGCCGGTTTTAAACGCTTCCAGCACGGCTTCGAATTCCTCTGTGGTTTCAGGGATCGGTAATCCCAGGCTTATGAGCCATTCCTTGTTTATCCAGAGGACCGTGCCCGCATTCGCCGGAGCATCCCAGCCTTCGGACACATATTTAAACTCACCGTCCGGAAGATAAATATTCCCCTGCGCCGCATATTCTTCAAGCACACCGTCGCCCGGGACGAAGTCTCCTCCGAACAGCACTACGTCGATCTCGGCCCCGGAATCAAAAAGGATTTCAAGGTATTCGTCGCAGCTTTCTATCTTGACGAACGAAACGACTATATCAAGTCCCGTCTTTTCCTCAAGATAGTTCATATAATAATTTGTATCGATATCGGGAATACCCTCCGAAAAAGGAATTGCGACATGCAAAATCCCGGGCTGCGATCCGAAACCGCAGCCCGGTATATACATAAGTGATATTACAAGGACAATTGTCAGAAGCTTACAGATCTTCCTGTTCACCGGTATTCCTCATCTCCTTCGGAGAAACTCCGTAATAATTCTTGAACACCTTGAAAAAATGATAATAGTCGGTATAGCCGCACATGATTCCGACCTGTTTTATCAGAAGAGTCTTATCATTAATGAGCTCTCCCGCATACTTCATTCTTTTTTCCGTGAGATAAATACTGAGGGACTGATTATAATACTTCTGGAAAAGAGCACAGATATAATTTCTGCTGAAACCGAATTTCTCGGCGAGCGTAGACAGAGTTATCTTCTCCGTAAAACTATCATCGACATATTTAACAAGACTGTTAAAGCCGGGATTATCCGTAACACTGCCGCTTTCGGCAAGTCTGTTCTCGGAAAGCCTTGAATTGAGTTTTTCGAGGACAATGCGTACATCATCGATATCCACGGGTTTGAGGATATAATCAAAACCGTCCTGCTGGAAAAACGCCCTGACATTTTCAAAATCGTCATATGCGGATATGACTACAAACTCCGCTCCGCAGCCGCTCTCCCTGAGCCTTGCGATCATTTCGTTTCCGTCCATCTTCGGCATCCTCATATCGCAGAATACCGCATCCGCACCGAGTTCAAGTATCTCCCCCATCGCCCTTTCAGGATCCGTATTGCTTCCGATGACCTCGAAGCCGTTCTCCATCCAGGGAATGATCTCCGTCAGCTCTTCCAATATGAAACGATCGTCGTCGACCAGATATGCCCTGTACATCATTCTCCCCCAAAGCTGTTGTTTTGTTAGATTTTATCACATTTTAAGGCATTTTCGAACGGAGTGGCTCAAAATCGTACCCGGTGGACAAAAATATGGATAAAAAGCCCGAAATACAGTAAAATAATCTATGTATGGGCAGTTATAAGGAAGACCGGAACCGCATACCAGAACCGAGATTAAAAAAGAGCCTGAGTCAGAGGATCATGGATTCACGCACCGCTAAGATCCTGCTTATCCTGATGCTGGTTCTTTTGGTATGTTATGCATGCTATATTTTCGGCGGAGCCAGGGATGACGGGCTTACCTTCGTCGATGTTCTTATTTATAACCTGCTCGCACTTGCGGGTAATGACTACGAATTCACCGAAACCCCGGGAGGAAGGATCCTCGGACTGATCGTCCTGTCACTCGGAGTTCTCGGTCTCTCCACCATCACGGGTTATATCTCATCCGCCCTTGTGGCCAGCAAACTGAACGCGGAAAGAGGAATCAAAAAAATGCAAAACATGAAGGATCACATCATTGTCTGCGGCTGGAAAAACGACATCAAGAGTCTTATCACCGGAATCCTGCGCAAGAACAGGAATCTCTCCGTATCGGATATCATTCTCATAACAGGAGCAGATGACGTTAAGATACAGGCACTTAAGGATGATCCCGTTCTGGATGGTCTCAATTATCTCAAGGGTGATTTTACCGAGGAGCAGACCCTCAAGAATGCGGCAATAGCATCTGCCGCCAAGGTCCTGATCATCGGAGAAAACGGGGACAACCTCGATGACGAACTGATCGATTCAAGAGTATTCGTCACCGCGCTTCTTGCAAGAAACCTCAATTCCAAATGTCATATCTGCGCCCAGATCCGTACCGAGCGCTATCGCAACTATCTCGAAGCACAGGGCTGTGCCGAGATAATCTACACCGAAGAATACACAAGACACATACTCACAACATCAACCAACTACAGCGGTATGAGCAAGGTCATGAGCTCACTTCTGGATAACGGTGACGGCATCTCGGTTCAGATTGAGCCCGTTTCCGAAAAGTGGATCGGAAGGAAATACTCCGATCTGTTCGATATGTACAAGAAGGATAAGAACATCCTTCTTCTGGGCATACTCGAAAACATGGGTGTTGAAAAAGAGATCAAGCACAGTATTCTTTCCGAAGCACAGAAGTCAACCAATTACGGTGAGATCATTCAGCGTCTCAAGACCGTTAAATCCATGGAAACAAATAAACCGCTCTTAAATCCCGGCGACGATTACACGATCCCCGCCAATTCGGGGGCAATAATACTGGGAATGGAGGTCTGATGGAATACACTGATAAACTGAAACAGTTCCCTCTTTTCAATTCCATATCGGAAAAGGATCTTGAAGACTTTGCCGCGCTCCTTAAAATGAAAAAGGCTGCCGCGGGAGAAAACATCATTACCGAAGGATCTACCGGATCGGATATGTATTTCCTGATAGGCGGAAGCGTCGACATCATCAAGACTACCGTATTCGGTGACAAGTTCGTATGTGCAAGTCTTGACAGCGCGATGCACTGCGTATTCGGCGAAATGGCTCTCATCGACAGTGACAAAAGATCCGCTACCGTCAAGGCAAGAACGGACTGCGTATCACTCAGTA
The DNA here is from genome assembly GCA_024691045.1 of Lachnospiraceae bacterium. Next base: position 8,094 of record JAILOC010000179.1, read on the forward strand.
TATCGAAGAGCGATTTCGATGCATTTGCGGATTCGCATCCCTCGGCCGGAGTATCGCTTCTCCGGTTCATCGGTCTCAATCTTGTCCGCAACATCCGCAAGGAGAATGAGAACCTCAACCTGGTCTATCAGGCCCTTATAGAAGAGATTGAATCAAACTGATCATTATTCTTACAGGAGTACCGAAGCTATGTACAGAACCGACGAACTGCTTTTGATCGAACATCTCACCTACATACCGGACATTCCGCCTTTTTTCTCGATCCTCAAAGGCGAAGGAATGACCGTAGGCGATTTTCTTGCAAAGACCGATATGAACGGCCTTGATGCGGAAGTCACGTATACAACTCAGATGAACGGAACCGATTTCCGCAATGTCTTCCTTGCAATGAAAAAGAATCCCTCGATCACAAATGCGCGCATTGTCGAGGCACACCTGGACAACGCTTTCGGTGCAGGCGGAGGTATATCAATAGTTTTGGTGAACGACTCCGATGAAGCCGGCGAAAACGGCAAGCATGAAGCGGTCGTCGCATTCAGGGGAACCGCTGAGAACGAATGGACCGATGATTTCGAAGGTGCGGGACAGGTTGATTCCCTTCAGCAGATCAATGCTCTCGAATGGTACAAACAGGTCTACACTAAATATCAGCTTGATAACTACAACGTAACCGTCATCGGACACTCAAAGGGCGGTAATAAGGCAAAATATGTCACCATCTTAAACGACACCCCTTTCCGATGCGTATCCTTTGACGGACAGGGCTTTTCGGATAAGTTCATCGACCATTACCGCAAGCGCATCATAGCCCGCCAGGGCATCATTGAAAACCACAACATCGATTTCGACTATGTCAACATCCTGATGAACGATGTCGGTGAAAAAACATATTACATCGGCTACGATTACGGCAAATTCGGTTTCAGCGAATCGCACGCTCCCAACACATTCTTCGATTTCGGTGAGAACGGCGATTATAACATCCGCGTTAATCCCGGCGGACAGCGTCCCGAGATGCAGATCATCGATCAGTTCATCAACAGCATGATCCGCTCAGCCGTCAGTGAAAAGGAAAGCACCGAAACAAACCATCTCGTCGGAATGCTGGTAGAAAAGGCATTCACATTATCGAACGGATGCGATATTTCGGAATTCATAACATTCCTCTGCGATATGATCGGAGATCCCAAGTATTCCGACAATGTCGCATACCTCCTTGCTTACTGCATTCTCTATTCACGCAGAAATCCGGATCTCCTCAAATCGATGAGGAGCATCATGACCGCATTCAGGGCTGACGGCGTCCTCAAGATTATCGATATGGTCGACGATCTTGTAACCTCAAGAAAGCTCAACGCTCTTCTCGGTGTTACCGATTTCCTTGTTGTCCACGTCAACCGTCCCATCACCAAGAGCATCAGGTCCTTCGTAAAGAAGAAATACGATGTGGACCTTAAGCCCGATCAGGTAAGCTGCATACTGCGTATCGCTTCACTTACAAGACAGATGGTGCACTCTCTTGAACTCAACATGGACGGATCGGATCTGGTCGTCGAAGAAGTACGTCTGTCCGAGGATGATCTCAGGGAGTTCGTACTTCCCGGCAACCTGAATATTGTTGTACTTGCAGGCGGTCTTTCCAACGAAAGAAACCTCTCACTCAAGACCGGAGTCACCGTTGCGGACATTTTAAGAAGCAGGGGAAACAGCGTAATACTTCTCGATGCGTTCATGGGCTACGGAGATTCGGAAGAACTCTTACCCGACAACGTATTCGAAGCACCCTTCAAATATTCGCTCTCACCCGGCGATATCCCCGATGAGATACCCGATCTGTGGGCTACAAGAAAACGCCGTCCCGACCAGTCGGGTGCATACTTCGGCCCCAACGTTCTCCAGATCTGCAGACAGTCCGACCTCATCTTCGTCGCACTTCACGGAGCTAACGGTGAGAACGGCAAGGTCCAGGCCGCATTCGACCTTCTCGGTCTCGACTACACCGGATGCGATTACTTCTCATCCGCAATATCATCCAACAAGGCTGCGGCAAAGCAGCTCATGCAGACCCTCGGAGTT
>JAILOC010000202.1 GCA_024691045.1 Lachnospiraceae bacterium
CACATCACTTCACAATATCCGACAGGAATTTTGTCATTCCCGAATATTCCCGCAAAAATGCTGCGTGATTATCCTTCACATAACCAAGATCACCGTTTGCGGATGCCTCTTCAAGCAGTCTTGCCTTCTCGGACAGCTCCATGGCACCGATCGTCTTGGAACCGCTTTTTACCGAATGTATCAGCGTACGGTATTCCTTCATATCCTCTGCCTTAAGGAAATCGTCAAGCGATGCTCTCTTTTCGGCATACGTTGATGTGTACTCCGAAATGACTTCCCTGTAGAATTCCTTATCCTTGCCGCAGTAATTCAGTGCCGCTTCGGTATCGATGCCCTTTCTCTTCAGCTCTTCCAGAAAGTCACCTTTTTCGGCAGTATCTTCCTGCACAGCTTCTTCCTTATCCTCTGACGGCGAAAATTCCATTACCTCATCTTCCGCATCATCGTTAAATACGGGAGCTGTCATGGGCTCAGGTTTTTCCTCTTCCGGCACATCCTGCTTCATCGTTACAAACTCGGGAGGCAGGAACTCAAGAAGCTTTTCCTCGAGCTCCGTGATCTCCACCGGCTTGGAGAGATAATCGTCGAAGCCGTCCTCGAGGTACTTTTCCCTGGCACCCACAACCGCATTTGCCGTCAGCACGATGATCTTCGTTCCCTCGGGAATAAGGTCCATCTCCTTAAGCTTTCCAAGCGTTTCCACGCCGTCCATCTTGGGCATCATATGGTCAAGGAATACGATATGGTAAAAATGCTCCCTGATCTTGCCGATCGCTTCCGCTCCGGAAAATGCCAGATCCGGAACGATCCCGTTTCTCTTGAGAAGGTTCTTTACAACCTTGCAGTTCATCTCATTATCGTCCACGATCAGGATCCTTGCGTCAGGCGCATAGACATACGGCTTGGATCTCATATGTCCCGAAGCCTTGGCGTATCTTTCGGTATAATCTCCGATCGGTGTCTCATCAATTATTTTCTGTCTTATGACAAAAGAAAACCTTGATCCGACGCCGTATTCCGATTCAACCTCAAGCTTCGAATCCATCATATCCAGAAGCTTAGTGACTATCGCCATTCCAAGGCCGGTTCCTTCTATGCCGCGGTTTCTTTTCTCATCGATCCGGGTGAAGGATTCAAACAGCTTGTCCATATCCTCCTTGCGGATTCCTATTCCGGTGTCGGATACAACAACCTCTATCAGAATGTTTCCGAGTGCGCGCTCCTTCTCCATAACGGTCAGGGTCACGCTTCCACGTTCGGTATATTTGACCGCATTGGTAAGAAGGTTCATGACAACCTGCGAAAACCGCACATCATCTCCGAACAGTTCCGAAGGAAGCTTTCTGTCGACCACAACCTTGAGTTCAAGCTCTCTGGCTTCAGCCCTTGCCTTGATCGAATTGACCAGATTGTTGATGACCGAAGCAAGATCGTATTCGACGGGAATGATCTCCATCTTGCCATCTTCTATCTTGGAAAAATCGAGTATCGAATTGATGATGTAGAGGAGGTTTCTTCCGGATGCGGAGATATTTTCTGCATACTCGAGAATGTCCTTATTGTCGCTCTCTCGAAGGATCATCTCGTTCATTCCGAGAACGGCATTGATGGGAGTCCTGATCTCATGCGACATCTGCGCAAGGAATCTGCTCTTTGCCTTATCGGCCTGGATGGCAATGTCTGCAGCTTCCCTGAGCCTGGCCTCATATTCAATCTCGGTAACATTGGAGATCTGATAGCTGCTTACGGTTATGAAGACGACAAATGCATCGACGAAATACAGAACAGGGTATCTGTTCATGAACGTCTCGGAATAGTACGCCGCCATATTCTCCCTGTACGGAGTATAGAACATGCATATGAAAAGAATTTCGTAATAGATAGAAAGAAATATCCCGTGCTTGGCTCCGATAAGGAAGCTGACTCCTATCGGAACTATAAGAGTCCACAGTATCGCAAATCCGTCATTTACTCCCTTAAGACTGTAATAAGTAAATATGCCCAGTCCGATTATCATAACAGTGAACTCAACGGGCTTTCTCTTTTTGCGGACCCTGATCTCAAAGACCATGAAAAGACCGAGAACGGCGATGGCTGCAGTGGTAAAGGTTACAAAGCCCTTGTGCTGGGTCACGTTTATAAGTGTCATGACCAGGCCGCCTAGTGAAACGGCAATGCCAAGCAGCGTGATGGCCCTTACATTCCTGTCATGTCTGGCCCCCACGAATATATTCTGGTTCATGAAGTGATAGTATTCTTTTGTAAAAGGGATAATGACTTTTCTGTTAGTCGTCAGGTCTTCAGACATATTTCCACCCAAAATCCGGTTATCTCATCCTGAGCAGAAGATGTACGTCCCTGTATCATCTCGGCAGAACCTCCGCCTTTTGAAGAAAGTTTTTCCCTCATAAGCTTCGCAAGCTCGCGTGCATCAAGGCCGCGTCCGCCCGCGTAATACATATATCCTTTTTGATCGTTCCCGGCAAATATCCCGACATAGCCGGACTTTCTGGCGGTCAGTTCGTTGAAGATGTTCTTCATTGAAACCGGCGAAAGCTCCATATCGGTAAAGATACATCCCGGGCCGTCATCCGTGATCCCGGAAAGGATCGCTTTTTCCGCATATTCCGAAAGCTTTGCCTTAAGAACGCGGTTTTCATCCCTTAAGCTTTCTGCGATCCCGGGAACATTATCACGATGTGTCGAAAAGCTCTTGGCGAGCGATTCGAGGTTATCGATATTTTTCTCTATGAACTCAAGAGCCCTTAAGCCGCAGAGAATGCTCAGCTGCGTTCCTCCTTTTACGGAGGCAAAAGAAATAACCTTGATGATGCCGATGCTTCCTGTCCTTGCCACATGGGGTGCACAGCATGCACAGACATCAAGAGGCGAGCCGGGATCTCCTATAGTAATGAGCCTTACCTGTCCCGCTATCTCTATCTTGCTCCTGTATTCCATGGAAGCGAGCTCTTCCCGGGAAGGATAGGAATCCGTAATGGGCAGGTCTTCGTAAACCGCTTTGTTGGCCCTGATCTCGATCTCCCTGATCTGCTCTGCGGAAAGCTTGCCCGAGACCGTCAGTGTAACGGGTTCGTCATCGCTGAGATGAAAGCCGATATTGTCATAGCCGTACAGATTATGTATAAGTCCCGATACGATATGCTCTCCACTGTGGTTCTGCATCCTCGAAAAACGCGTCTTCCAATCAAGGACACATCTCACACTGCTTCCCGCAGGTATCTCACAGTCAACCGCATACCTTATATCCGTATCACCCTCGGAAGCATTTCCGATAAGCTCACCATTAAGGACACTGACCTTTCTGTCTCCGTATAAAAGAAATCCCGCATCGGAATACTGTCCGCCCTCCTCGGGGAACAGTATGGTCTCTTTTAGTTTAACGTAAAACTGTCCGTCCTCACAAGTACTCTCTGTGACGATAGTTTCAAGTTCCTTAAGAAAGCTTTGTCTTTCGTATACTTTTTCAGTCATCTATCAGGCTCCTGTACCGTTTCCTGTCACTTCTTTTCCGGGATTTTCGACGGCAAGATTCTTAAGCCAGCGCTCCTTCTTCAGCCAGAAATGAAATCCCGCTATCTTGATGAAGTCGAGAAGCTTGACTCCGCAGTACATTCCGACGGGTCCGATGTCCGTAAAGAATGCAAGTAACAGCAGCATGGGGATCATCATAAAGATAGTGATCAGCGAATCGGCAACGGCTCCCATTGCGGTATCCCCGCCGGATCTTGCTACCGCCTGCTGTGTGTTCATATAGACCCATACAGGCATAAAGAGCGACATCAGTATGACCATGTTCGTGCATATATGTATCGCACCGTCGCTGAGTCTTCCTCCGAATACGAGCGGTATGATAAGTGTTGTGCCAATCCCGGAAAGTGTCATAAGAAAACCGAATATGGCGGAACCCGACAAAAGCCAGGTCTTCTCCCTGCGTGCCTTTTCAAGATCTCCCATTCCGAGTGTCTTACCGAGGATGACTCCCGTTGACGAATAGATCCCCTCGAATGCGACAAAGAACAGATTGGCGATCGTAAAGCTCGATGCCATTCCCGATACAACATCCGCTCCGCCTCTTCCGTTATAAATTGCGGTTGTAAGTGTTTCGGAAAGGATCCAGACCATCTCACAGAAAAGAACAAGCGAGCCCTTCTTCAGTATCTCTCCGAAAAGCTTCCAGTCTATTTTGAGCAGCCCGGTGAATCTGACAGCAAACTCCGGCTTCATCTTAATATAGATGATCACGAATATGACCAGTTCAAGAGTCCGGGCTATGACAGTTGCGATTGCCGCTCCGCGGACTTCAAGTCTCGGTGCTCCGAGATTGCCGTATATGAGAAGCCAGTTGAAGAAAGTATTCGTAAGAGTCGCAACTATCGTAACCGCAAGAGGTATCTTGACCTTCCCCATATCACGAAGTGAGGTTGCGATACAGAGCGAAACCGTCATCGGAAGCCCGATAAAAAATGATATGCGCATATAGCTTACGGCCTGATCGAGGATGAGCGGCGCATCGGTGTTTCCGATAAGCATCAGTGAAAGAACCTGTCTCGGGAAAACAATGCATACCAGAAAAAAGGGAACAAATGCAGCCAGCCCCATTGCCAGTTTAAACCGGAATACCTGCTTCATTCCATCCGGATCCCTGGCGCCGTAGAACTGGGTCATGAATATTCCACCGGCCATGCATATAGCATTCAGGTAAACGAAAAATACAAAGAGCACCTGACCTGCCACATTGACACCGGACATACAGATATCGCCGAGTCCCGATACCATAAAATTATCGACAAGCGAAACAAGGCTCTGGATCAGAGCCTGGAGCATGATCGGGACAGCAATCTTAAGGGCGCTTGTATAAAAGCGCCCTGTTCCGAAGAGTCTGTTTTTTTCTTTTACGATCACGTCAGTCATAGATCATTATTTATGAGTCTTGAGTCAGTTCCAGAAAGAAGACTGACTTACAGTACCGCTATACTTAGTATTGATGGACTCGTCGCGTGCTATCAGGTAGTACTGAAGTCTCATCTTTTTGAGTTCGCCCGACAATACAACGTTGTAATCGTTAAATACGAATGTAGTCCCGTCAGCTCTGAGATTGGTAGTTGTCCAGGTTCCGTTTTAATAATACCAGGCCTTTGAGGAGGCAGTCTCCATGTACACAGCATAATAAACGGTGTACTTATCCGTATCGGAAACCGTATAGCTACCGGCGGAAGCACCCTGATCCTGATTCTTTTTTTTATTCGGAGAACGATCTCATCCGCCGGTAACAATAGGCACATTAGGTGCCAGAGTGCCGTCATTAAGTGCATACTGCTGGGAAAACATAGCCTGAGCCGCATCAAAACAGGATTTCGCATTTGGAAGATATTTCTTCGCCCTGACTTCGTCAATATATCCGATTAGAGTAGGTATGAGCAGTGCGGATAGAATGGCCAGTATTACTATGAGTTCTACGAGCGTAAAACCTTTGTCTGATCTCTTTTTCAGCTTTCTTTTATTCTCTCCCCCATTAATATAACTTAAGCACAAATCAAAATGATTATACCATAAAACAGACAAAAAAAGAACCTTGCGTATGCTTACACAAGGCTCTTTAATGACATATTCGGGCTTTATAATGATTCATGATAATAATGAAAATCCATCAGTTCATATCCAAAAGTACCGCCGGTGGTATTCAGCACAAATCTTACATGCCCCATAATCTCACCGCTCAGATCACTTATCATATCGGCGTATACTATATAAACGCCGTCACTCTCAGCAACGGATACCAGCTCTGCATGCTGCTCATACGGTGCGCCGGCACATGTATAGCAGTAACCGTCATCCATGCACAGGATTCCCTGCTCGGGCAGATGATCGATATCGATAACCTCCGGCTCAAATTCCCTTTCTTCATCAAAGACTTCTTCATAGAATGCAGCCAGGTCGGATGCAGGCATTCTGTAGTCTGACCACATTGCATACTCACCAAGCACCTCAGGTTCGGATTCATCCAGTTTTTCACCGTAATGCGCGACCACTTCATAATCATTGTTCGAATAAAGAGCATCCTCGAAAGCTGCATCAATCTCATTTTGTATCATCATTGTGATCAGCTCAAAGAACTCTGCATCAGCCCCGGAAAGAGATCCGGGATCGATATCATGATATATTACGTCCTGCCCCGTCTCCATTCCGCGAAAAGGACTCATCATAACAACAAAATGATCGTCATACCTGATCTCGACATACTCTGCCCTGTTCATTGCCGCGAAGGTAACCCATGCGGTTCCACCATCCGCAAGCTCCCATCCGATCATCCTTGGAACAGTTTCTTCATTGGCTTTATAATCACGGCCGAGATAATACACAAGATCGTCGAAAACCCAGGTGTCATTCACGCTTTCAAAAAAATCCGCTGTTGCAGGCTCATTCAGATACACAGGTTCCTGAGGCTCCGTAAAAAGAGCCCACTTTTCCTCAGCTTCTTCCTCCGCATCGTGAATGACTTCATTTATTACGGCGACAACATTGTAAAATCTCTCGTGCTTCCTGCCGCTTTCTTGTCCTGCGCCGTATCCGCCGCTCAGGCAGGTTCCGTCCTCAGTCTTCACCTCGATATAATATGTCGCACCGTCATAAATCCCGTCCACACTCATATCTTCGGGAAGCTTTTCGAATTTATTGTAGACAAGGGAATTAACGATTTTGTCCCATCCTTCCGGACTGAGATCGATCCACTCCGATGAATACTCGTCTTCGTCCGGCATCTCATCATCAAAATAATGATAACCGTCTGTAGCATTCATCCAGTACTTCGTAAAGTCATATGTTGTTATCCTGTCCGGAGTAATGACATACACCACATATGCTGCGGGATCACCGATACAGACAAGGTAAGTTATCTGCTCATATCCGGATGTATCCGATATGACCAACGGGTCCGAACCCAGGTCCATAGGTGGGCTTTCTATAGGTTCCGGTTCTCCGCAAGCCGCCAATATGAACAGGCACATAAGAATTGCGGTTATCTTAATCAGTTTTTTCATAACAGTTCCTCCCTTACACCTGTATTGACGAAATATGCAGGGCATTCGTCACACATTAAGTTAAGTATACCTAATGATTTGACGAAATGATACAAAAAACAGGGAGTCCGTAATGGACTCCCTGTCTGTGATTGACTTATTATCTGTCAGCGATTGCTGCCTGAGCTGCTGCAAGTCTCGCGATGGGTACGCGGAAAGGTGAGCAGGATACATAGTCAAGTCCGATCTTGTGGCAGAACTCAACGGATGAAGGATC
>JAILOC010000026.1 GCA_024691045.1 Lachnospiraceae bacterium
CTGGTCCCTGAAATATTCCGCGATGGCGGTAGCGGTAAGTGCAGCCTTTTTTCTTTCGAGAGCGGGACGGTCACTTGTCGCGACCACTACAACGCTCCTCTTCATACCCTCTTCGCCAAGGTCTCTTTCTATGAATTCCCTAACCTCCCTGCCTCGCTCTCCGATAAGGGCGATGACGTTGATGTCAGCCTTGGTGTTTCTCGCGAACATACCCATAAGGGTGGATTTACCGACACCGGAGCCCGCGAATATTCCGATACGCTGACCCTTGCCGAGTGTGATCATACCGTCAACGGCTTTGACGCCGAGCGGAAGAACTTCATCGATTATCGCTCTTTGCATGGGATCGGGCGGAGCATTCTCAACGGAATATCTCTCGCCTTCTATAGTGCTTCCGTCGGTGGGTTCACCGAGTGCATTGAGCGTTTTGCCGAGCAGCTGTCTGCTCGCGGTTACCATCAGAGGATAGCCGGTATTGATGACCATGCTTCCGAGTCCTATTCCGTCAGTCACGCCGTAAGGCATCAGAAGAGTCTTCTTGTCCTTGAAGCCCACAACCTCCGCCAGGATCTCTTCGTCCACAGCTTCGTGGATATCATCACTTTTGGGAATGATGCGGCAGAGATCCCCGAGCTTGGCATCGGGACCTGCGGATTCTATGGTAAGTCCCACAACGTTAACAACCTTTCCCATCTTCTTGAAAAAGGTAAACTGGACTGCTTTATTGTATTTCGAGTAATCAACATCCCTTACGGTTACCATACCGCTTCCCGTCACCTCATAAAACGAAAGGCCGGATGAACCGGCCTTCGAATAGCTGATAGCTACTGTTCATCCCTGCTGTATGATAAAAGCTTAAGTTTTGTGGACAGTTCCGAAAGTTCCGTGCCAAGGCTGCAGTCAAATATGCCGCCGTCCGTTTCGATCATACATGAATCGGGAGGAAGGGATATATCCTCCATTATCTCTATTACGCTGCCGGGAGCTTTGGCCGCTTCTTCAAGGACGCTCTTACGCGAATTGACGTAGTCGAAATTGTCCTTGCTGATGTGGATAAGAAAGCTTCTGGCTCCTTCGATATTCCTGAGAGCATTTGCCACAAGATGTCCTGCGATAGTCTTGTGTATCTTGAGATCGGTCTTAAGGACATGCTCGTAAACATCCGTGATGGTATCGACAAGCTCGGGCTCCATATCGTTGAGTCTCTTCTGGTACAGCTCCTCAAGCTCTTCTCTTTCCCTGTCGAGCGCTTCAACCTTGTCCTGGAATTCCTGTGCCGCTCTTGCGGAGCCTTCGGAATAGCCCTCGTCAAAGCCTTTGCTCTTAGCGTCTTCCTCGATCGAAGCAGCCTTATCGCGAGCGGAAGCGATTATATCATCTGCGGAAGCCTTCGCTTCATCGAGAATCCTGGCAGCTTCTGCCTTGGCTTCCTCCACCGCCTTCCGGGCGTCCTCAAGCGATTCTCCCTTTATGACCGAGCCGGAAAAATCAGCGGCTGTAAATTCGCCCGTATCACGGGTTATGCCTTCGATGCCGGGATCGAAATCACTGTCAAGGGTTATGCCCTCAACCAGTTCCATCGCACCCTGACTGTCAGCATTGATGTCATCTACAAAACCCGAATTCTCAGGCCTCTGCATTTTCATGCCGAGTGCATCAATGCGTTTCTTGACAAGCTCGTTCATATCAATGACACGCTTGTCATTTCCCATATTCATATAAGATGTTTTATACAGGTTAGACAACTATCTCATCTCCGCCGCCTCTGGAGATAACGATCTCACCGGAATCCTCCAGTTTGCGGATAATATTAACAATCTTCTGCTGAGCCTCTTCAACATCCTTCATACGTACGGGACCCATGAATTCCATGTCTTCCTTGATCATGGTGGCAAGACGCTTTGAAAGGTTATTGAATATAGCATTCTGTACCTGCTCATTAGCCGCCTTAAGAGCGATGCCGAGATCGTTATTATCGACATCACGCAGCACTCTCTGAATGGATCTGTCGTCGAGAAGCAGGATATCTTCGAATACGAACATCTTCTTTCTGATCTCGTCGGCAAGCTCGGGCTCTTCGATCTCGAGGGATTCCATGATGTGCTTCTCGGTACCGCGGTCGACGGAATTGAGGATCTCGACAACGGAATCGACACCGCCGATGATCGTGTAGTCCTGATTGACAAGGGAAGCGAGTTTCTGCTCGAGGACATTCTCGACTTCCTTGATGACATCGGGACTTGTTCTGTCCATCACGGCTATTCTTCTCGCAACATCGGCCTGACGGTCGGGTGCAAGTCCGGATATGATCTGTGCCGCCTGTCCGGGAGCCAGATACGAAAGAATAAGTGCAATGGTCTGGGGATGCTCGTCCTGAATGAAGTTGATGAGCTGCGATGCATCGGTCTTGCGTACGAACTCGAAAGGCTTGACCTGGAGCGATGCTGTAAGTCTTCCGATGACATCCATCGCCTTCTCGGTTCCGAGTGATTTCTCGAGAAGCTCTCTTGCATAATTGATACCGCCCTCTGCGATATACTGCTGTGCAAGGCATACTCCGTAGAACTCTTCGAGAATGGCCTCCTTGACATCGGGGCCTACAGTTCTGGTATTGGCGATCTCAAGGGTAAGCTCTTCTATCTCCTCTTCCTTGAGGTGCTTGAATATTCCTGCGCTCCTCTCAGGTCCGAGTGTGATGAGAAGGATCGCAGCTTTCTGAACTCCGCTTAATTCATTTGATGAAGATAAAGCCATTTAGGGTTACTCCTTAGATCAGCCCCAGTCGTCTGTCAGCCAGTTGCGAAGCAGAGCCGCTGCAGCCTCGGGATTTTCATCAACAAATTTTTCTATCATTCTTCTGGTATCAGATTTATTCTCCACATCGATGTTCTCGATCTGAGGCTCGGGATTGGACTGAAGAAGCTTTTCTACGGAAAGCTCGGGCTCTGTATCCTCTTCGTTCTTCCTGCCGCCCATGCTTCTGAGGATGACGAATGCAAGAAGTCCGAGTATCAGGATGATAAGGAAAGCGGAAAGGACGGTGGTCCAGCTGATGGCGAGACTTTCCTTGTCGTAGAATATCGGTGATTCGTATGCAACGATGGTGATATTTTCAACCGGAATGCCGGTAGCGTTTGCTGCGATCCGATAAAGCTCGGGATCGACTTCAAGCTTCTTGTCGGCGGAATTGGCAAGCTTATACTCTTCCCAGGTCGTTCCGTCCAAAAGTCCCTGTGCCTTGACATCCTCTTCACGGATCTCCTTATAAGAGATGGCAGCTATGGACATGGATGAATTGGGATAATTGATCGCGCCCGCGGGAGTGACCTTGTACTCGGAGGACTCGTTTGGAAGGTAATCCTTCTCAAGCTCAGCGGTCGACTGTGAACTGGTTCCGTAATCGCTCGTTACGTATGTGGTGCCTTCACCGTTTGAATCGGTTCCGGGAATACCGCCCACTCCGTTTTCCGCGGTCGACTCATACTGCTCTTCATGTGAGAGCATGCCCTCTGTACGGTCGGAATTTGCATAGTATTCCTTGACAGTCTTCTCGTAATTGGAATAATCCATGTCGAGATGACTGGTGACTTCAACATTGTTGTAATTGGGTGTTCCGAGAAGAACCCTCTTTACCTGGTTGGCGATCATAGCCTCGGCCTGGTTACGGAGCTCCTGCATGGAATTGGCGATGCCGGATGATGAATAATCATCACCGCCCGCAAAAAGAAGCGTACCGTCCGAATCAAGTATCGTGATGTTCGCGGTATTGCTGTTTCTTAAGAATGTCTGGATACACTTTGCAAGATTTGCAGCCTTGGCAGCGGTAAAGCTTCCGTCATGCTCTATCTGGATATATGCGGACGACTCTTCCTCATTGGAGATAAGAGTTCCGGTATCTTCGGGAATATTGAGATTAACCTTGCAGCTTTCGACTCCGTCGATGTCGAGGATCACGGCCTTGAGCTTGTTCTCATAATACAGCTGATACATCTTGGCGCGGTCGGAGTTCGTGGTGGCAAGGTTGCTGCTCAGGGCATCCTGAAGAGTATACTCCTCGGGAACATAGCCCGATGAACCCAGTGCAAGCTCAGCCTGGGTATACTGCGTTGTCTGGACACTGATGGTAAGTGCGTCCTGAGATTCCGTGTGGGCTATCGAATTTTCATCGAGGATGGAAATTATCTGTGCCGCATCCTTGGTGTTGGGTGCGGTGATCAGAACCTTATACTTCGGCCTGGAAACAAAAAAGATGATGAGAGCAAAGACCGCGATCGCAAAAAGTACAAGGCCTATGATTATGCCCTTTTGTCTCGCGGTGAATTTGTTCCACCATTCTTTGATCTTTTCAATTGTCTCCTTGATTCTCTCAGGCATTTCAAGCCTCCCGGAAAAGTGACTATACTTGCATCTGCATTATTTCTTTATATGCTTCGAGGAGCCTGTCCCTGATGGCTACGGTATACTGCAGCGCAGTCTGTGCCTTCTGGAGAGCGATGGTCAGATCATGGGTTGAATCCGACTGGCCGAGAGCAAAGAGTATCTCCTGGTTTTCGGCATCCGACAGATATGCATTCGTTGTCTTGATGCTGTCTACGGCCGAATTGAATACCGACGAAAAAAGTGTTCCGTCAGAGCTCTCCCCCTGAAGCGAGTTAACACCCTTAGCAGCCGATGATGTCTTGTAAAAATCAGCTGCACCGGTTAGTTCATGTACAAGTGATGCGTTCATTTATTCACCTCTTATGATCAGCCCTGTCCGATATTGAGTCCCTGCTGAGCCATAGCCTTGGTCGCTTCGAAAGCGGTAGCGTTCGCTTCGTAGGAACGGCTTGCATCGATCAGGTTAGTCATCTCGGTGATGATGTTAACATTGGGATACATTACATATCCGTTCTCATCGGCATCGGGATGCGAAGGATCGTAGACCATGTTCTGGGGTGTGACTTTATCCTCCAGAACCCTGGCAACCTTTACACCCTTGCCGGCATAATTCTTGGAAACGGAATTGAGTACATGGCTGAAGGTATCGCTTCCCCTGACGCCCTTCTCCTCAAAATAAACAACCTTTCTCACATAAGGAGACCCATCCTTGGTACGGGTTGTGTTCGCATTCGCAACGTTCTCGGATATGATATCCATCCTGTAACGCTGGGCTGTAAGGCCTGATGCGCTGATGTCAAATGCCGTAAACATTCCCATA